>JAKAJI010000193.1 GCA_021813825.1 Acidobacteriota bacterium
GGGGATGCTTCGTGGGTCCGAAAGCGGCACGCCGTGAAGCGCAGGAAATAAACAGACGGCGTGCATGTGGCCGCCCGCCAGCGCCGCAGCGGCATTTTCGGCGGCGCGGTCGGCGGCCGGGTTGACCATCATAAAACCGCGGAAGCGGCCCGGATGAGCCGCCGCAGCGCAGACAACCGAGCCTTCATCGCCGGGGATGCTCGCAATCAGCGCGGCGCGGGCCACGTGATGACGGTCGAACTCGGCGGCCCAGCGAGCAGCAAGAACGGCGGGGTCTTCCGGCGGAGCCTCCCAGCCAAGCGCCACAACCGCTTCCTCGAAGCTCTTCCCGGCCTGGCCGGCGAGCATCGACGTCAGACGGTGGCTGAGGAAGTGGACGTGGGCGTCGCACACGCGGAGCGGTCCCCACGGGGACGGAGCAAGTCCGATGGTAGTCATGAGTCGTTGCGCTCCGTAGCGCGGGGTGGATGGGCGACCGGGTTGGATGCGCCGCCGGCGCCCATGACGCCCGCAGCCACGGCTGCCAGCGTCACGGTGGCGGCATTGGAAGCGCCGAGTTTTTTCATCATCGTCTTCCGGTAGCTTCGCACAGTCTCCACTTCCAGGCTAAGCAGATTGGCGATCTCCTTGCTCTTTTTTCCATCGGCAATGAGCCGGAGCACGTCGCGTTCGCGCGGGGAGAGTTGCTCGATCAAGGCCTTCGGCAATGCGGCCGCCTGGGGGTGGTTGGCAGGGACCGCAGGCGTGAAGACGTAGGACCCGCCGCGGGCAACGACACCGATGGCCTCGAGCAGGTCGCTCTCGGTGGCGGCTTGGGAAAGCAGACCGAGAGCGCCAGCCGACATGGCTTCGTTCAGCTTTTGGCGTGGCTCATCGGCAGCCAGCAGCAGGATGCGTGCTGCCGCGTTGCACTGAACGAGAAGAGCCACCATGTCCGCCGCGCCGGCCCCCTTGAGTCCCATCGACAGGAGCACGACATCCGGGCGCCAGGCTTGGAACGCCCGAAGGGTCTCCTCCGCTTCACTCGTCTCGGCCACCACCTCAAAGCCGCCCGCCTGACGGAGGATCGATGCGAGTCCGTCCCGCATCATCCGGTGGCCTTCGGCAATCAGAATTCGGATCGCCATGTCCTCCCACTGGGAAAGAATTCGGCTCCAGCGCGAACCAGGTGCGCCGTCTACCGTTTTCGCTTCAGCGCCCGATGACACGCGGCGATCAAGTCCCGGGCCAGCAACCCGTACTTGTCAAGTAAACCGTCGGGAGTACCCGACTCGGCGTAGGTATCTTGAATGCCTACGAACTCCATGACACAAGGATACGTTTCGGCAACCGCCTGAGCAACGCGCACACCGAGGCCCGAGTCCACCAGGTGCTCTTCGCCAACCACGATGGCGCCGGTCTCCCGCGCCGCCCGGGCAATCGATTCGCGGTCGAGCGGCTTGATGGTATGCATGTCGAGCACGCGCGCCGAGATGCCCTCCTTCTCCAAAAGGATGGAAGCTTTCCACGCCTCCGCCACCAGCAGGCCGGTCGCAATCAGCGTAATATCCCGCCCGGGGACAAGCTCAATCGCTTTGCCGATCTCGAACGCCGTCTCGGGCGAGTAAATGATTGGCGCCTTGGCCCGGCCCATGCGGAGGAACACCGGCCCGGTATGAGCGGCGGCGGCGCGCACCAGCGCTCGCGTGGCGTGCTCATCGGCCGGGCAGATCACCGTGAACCCCGCCAGCGAGCAGGCCAGACTGATGTCTTCCACGCTCATCTGCGACGGGCCGTCTTCGCCAATCGAAATCCCGCTGTGAGTTCCCACGACCTTCAGGTTCACATTCGGAAACGCCGCCGTAACACGCAACTGCTCGAACCCTTTGTTCAGGATGAACGCCGAGAAACTCGACACAAACGGAATCTTGCCCGACGATGCCAGCCCCGCACCAATGCCAATCAGGTTCGCCTCCGCAATCCCGCACTCGAAGAACCTCTCCGGAAATTCCTTCGCGAAGGAACTTGTGTAAGTCGATTTCGAAAGGTCCGCATCGCCGACAACGATGTTCGGATTCTGGCGGCCAAGCTCAACCAGCGCCTGGCCAAACGCTTCCCGCGTGGCGAGCCCGAGTTTCAATGCAGGACCGGCGGCAGTTTCCATGGGATTCATACCAGTTCGGCAAGCGCGCGCTGCATTTCATCGAGCGTCGGCGCCGTGCCATGAAACTTCGGATTGTTTTCCATGAACGACACACCCTTGCCTTTCACCGTATGGGCAACCAGGACCGTGGGCTTTCCGCGCGTGGCTTCGGCCTCGGCAAAGGCATTCTGCAACGCCGGGATGGAGTGGCCGTCCACTTCCAGCACGTGCCAGTTGAAGGCGCGCCATTTTTCCGCGAGCGGCTCAACATCCAGAATGTCGGCGACGAACCCGTCCAGTTGGATCCGGTTGTAGTCAACCACGGCCACCAGGTTGTCGATGCCGCGGGCTCCGGCAAACATCGCCGCCTCCCAGATCTGGCCTTCCTGGATCTCACCATCGCCAAGAACCACGTAAGCGCGCGAAGGCCGGCCGTCCAGTCTCGCGGCGAGCGCCATCCCGATCGCCAGCGAAAGCCCCTGCCCCAGCGAACCGGTCGAGGCTTCGAGCGCCGGAAGGAACCGCACATCGGGATGGCCCTGATAGACCGAGCCGAGCCGCCGCAGCGTGTCGAGAGAGTTCCAGTCACAGTAACCACAGTCGGCCAACACCGAGTACAGCACCGGCGCCGCGTGGCCTTTGGACAGAATGAAGCGGTCGCGGTCCTCCCACTTCGGCTTCGACGGATCGTGCCGCAGGACTCCGTAAAACAGCGTCACCAGAATCTCCACCGCCGAAAGTGACCCGCCCGGGTGACCCGACTTGGCCGCGGCGATCATTTCGACGATCTTCCGCCGGATTCGGAGCGCCTTGGCTTCCAGTTCCGTCTGCGACAAAGATGGCCGGAACATAATCACTCTCTAATGTAGCAGGGACACCGCGTGGGATTATCCCGGGGAAACCGGCTGCGGACGTGCGGCGGCTTCCAGAGCCGCGCGGGTAAGAAGCGCCGCGGCGGCGCTAAGAAGCGGGAGCACGCACAGGCCCACGCGGAGCGACGTGAGTTGTGCGAGCCCGCCGATGACCGGGGGCCCGAAAAGAAATCCGGCGTAGCCCATGGCCGTGACAGCGGCGATGCCGGCCTGCGGAGCGATGCCGGGTACGCGCCCGCCGCGAAAAGTCAGGATCGGGAAAATCGTGGAGAACCCAAGCCCGGCGCAGGCGAAACCCACCAGCGCACCCGGCAGAGCACCCTGGGCGAGTCCGGCAAACAACCCGAGCGAAGCAAGCACTGCCCCACGGCGTACGATCACCGTTTCCGGGAATCGAGAGCGGAGACGGTCACCAAGGAGCCGCCCAGCAGCCATCGCCACCGAAAAGACGGCATAGCCCGCCGCGGCGACCCCGGACGAAACCCCGTGCAGGCTGCCGACATATACCGCACCCCAGTCCGCCATGGCCCCTTCGCCCATGAGTACGCAAAAGGCGATCGCGCCGACGCCCCAAAGCGAGGCGAGGTGCCGGGTCCAATGGATCGGTATCGCCGCGGGGGTGGACTCATGTTGGTCCTCCAGCAGATCCCGCGTCGCATAAGCCGCCGCGGCGATCAGCAGCGGCACGATCGCCATCAGGTGAACCGGCGGCGAGAGCCGCAGCGAAGCGGCTACTCCTCCCATCGCGGAGCCTGCCATGCCGCCAAGACTGAAAAGTGCGTGAAACGAGCTCATCACCGGTTTGCCGAGCGCATGTTCGACCACGACCGCCTGCGTGTTCATGGCAATATCCATCGCGGCGGCGGCCCAACCAAATGCGAACAGCGACGGCCCGAGCATCCACGCTTTGGTGACACAGGCCGGCAGCGGAAGAACCAGGCAGAAAACAATCGTGGAAAACCGGGTGACCCGCGCGCTTCCAAATCTTCCGACCAGCCGTGAGGTGAGCGGCATGCCGCAGAGCGCGCCGGCCGTCGAGAACAGAAGGGCCATGCCGAGCGCTCCCACCCGAAGTCCCAACTTTTCTTGCACGGCGGGAATGCGGGCAAACCAGTTCGCCACCATGATGCCGTGCAGCAGGAAGATGGCGCTCACGCGCCACCGCGCCCCTGCGGCCCCGGTCATGCCTCGAAGGGAGGCAGATGGTAGCGATCGCTCAATTCCGCCGCCGCAGCCGCGGGGGTGGTGAAAACAATTGCGTTCATTCCCAACTCCCGCGCGGCTCGCACATTGTCCGGACGGTCGTCGAGAAACAGGGTCGCTTCCGGATCCACGCCCAGCCCGGTCAGCACCCGCTCATAAATCTCAGCGCTCGGCTTGGCCACGCGCACGTCACAGGAGAACACCCGGTAGTCGAAGCGATGAATCCAGGGATGGATCGCATCCAGGTGCTCCCGCAGCGTGAGCGGCATGTTCGAGAGAATGGCCGTGCGGATCCCCGTATCCCGAACGCGCATCGCCCAATCCACCATCACCGGATCCCCGTGCGACCAACTCGAGGAATCGAGCGCTATCACGCGGCCCAGTCCCCCGTTGTGAAGCTCCACGCCGGCCATCCGGCAGAAATCGCCCCAGTACTCTTCCGGCGTCATTTCCCGGCGGTCGTAGGGCAGCCGCTTGCGCCAATAGAACTCGCGGAACCGTTCAACGCTAAGACCGAACTCGCCGGCCATCGCGGAAAGCTCCTCCGCCGGCTGGGGCCGGCAGAGCACGTTCCCGTAATCGAAAATGACGGACTTCAGTGGTGTCATAGGCGCAACATCGGATAATATCGACACAAACAGGCAATGTCAAACACAAGTGCGCAAAAACCGGCAGAGGCGATCCGGTTCCAACTCAAAGAAGAACGGCTGCAGTACATCCTCGACGCCTTGCGGCGCGATGGGAAGGTCGTTGCCGCCGAACTGGGCGCCGTGCTCGCCGTCTCCGAGGACACCATCCGCCGCGATTTGCGCGAATTGTCGCGAGAAGGAAAGTTGCTGCGGGTGCATGGCGGCGCGCTGCCGCGTTCGCCCGCCCCGGTGAGCTTTGCCGCGCGGCACGAGCAGTCGGTCGAAGCCAAGCAGAGAATCGCGCGGGCGGCTGCGTCCATGATTCAGCCCGGACAACTCGTGCTCGTCGATGGAGGAACGACCACGCAGCAGGTGGGGCGTTATCTGGCCCCGGAACTGGAAGCCACCATCGTCACAAACAATGTCCCGCTCGCCATGGCTCTGGCCGAGCATCCAAAAGTCGAAGTCATCCTACTCGGGGGCAAGCTAGACAAGGAGTTCCAAGTTACTCTGGGCGAAGAGGCCATCGAGGAGTTACGTTCTTACCGGGCCGATTTGTGCCTGTTGGGCGCCGGAAGCCTTCACCCCGAGTTTGGCGTGCGCACGCCGGACCGCGACGAGGTGTTTCTGAAGCGCGCGATGATTGAGGCCGCGGCCGAAGTAGCCGCCCTCGTCACCGCGGAGAAAGTCGGCACTGCCCTGCCCTACTTAGTCGCCCCGGTCCGTGCGCTGACCCACTTAGTAACTGACGCCCCGGCGGAATCGCTCGAGCCTTACCGGACGCTCGGAATTTCCATAGTAACCGTATGAGCCGCCAACTTACTTATAAGTGACGTCCTGCCTCACGCTCTGCGAACTCGAAAGGTACGCAACGTCAAGGCCGCGAGCGGAGAAAAGCTGGTCGGCGGAAAACGAGATGATTCCGAGCTCGGCGAAGGTGAATGTATCTCCGTTCATCGAAAAGCTGGATGTCGAAGGTAGGGCCAGCAGGACCTGCGGAGGGACCGTGAACGTTCCGCTCTCGCCCGAGGTGCGGCAGGTGAAGATGCCGATGACGACGTCATTCGCGCCGGCTGCGGCGGCCGATTGGCCCTCAATGAGGAGGGAGCCGTTCGGGTCCGCGCCGCTCCAGGAGAGATTGACGCCTGCCGAACGCGTGATGGCGCTGATCGACGTGCGGTTGGTCCAGTTGAAACCGGACGTTACTCGAAGGGAAGCTTGGAACGACCCTACGTCCGTCCCTCCCGGACCGGAAACCGTGTAAGTGCCGGGATTGAAGTACAGCCTTCCGGAACTGTCTCCCAGGGTGGCGCTGTAGTCACCGGTAGTTTGCGCGGAGATTCGCGCCGGCGGACCCGGCCCTTGAAGGGTGAGGCTTGGCCCGGCATCGAGGTAGGTCGCCGACAGGCCTGGGACATACTGTCCCCCCGTGCCGCTCAAAGTCTCGTAGCCCACCGTGCACGCGCCTACGGCCTCCAGCGGCATCGACGCAATCAGATCTTCGAAGTTGTTCGTCGTGAGCCGCAGGAAACTCGCTGAGAAGATGTCCGTGGTCACAGGGTCGCTCGTCCCGTTTCCGATAGGCGGAGGCTGCGGAAAGATGTCCACCGAACGGATGAGGTCGACCATTCCGGTAGAAACAGAGCCTTTCGACGCAAGCTCGCTATAGAGTCCGGAAAGGAACTGAGACATATCGGAGCAGACCCCTCCCTGCGAAGCGATCGCGATAGTGAGGAAGTTGCTGATTTTATCCGTGATCTGCACCGACACCGGAACTGCGCAGCCGGCAATGCCGGAAGGCACCTGGAAGATGATCTGATCGACGCCGGAGCAGCAGCCCGAGCGGCCCTGGTAGGCGATCGGCGCCTTGCGCCCGCCGACGAAAACCTGTGCCGGGACATCGGGCATGTGACCCGGGAGCGGGCCGGCGTTCTCATCCCCAATGACGGGACCAAGTCCGGTACCCCAAAGGATAATCGCCTCGCCGGCCGTGGCCGCATGATCGAATGTCGTTCTTTGGTAGTTTGCGTGCGTGGCGACCGCGAGTCCACTCCCGGCCTGGTTCACCGCAAAGACGCCGAAACTGCTCTTCACGACCTCGACCGGCTCAGGAACACTCGTCCTGCCGTTATAGGTCACCGTGACAGATCCGTTGCCGGCCGCGGTCGAGGACGGCAACATGGCATTGATCTGGCTCGCCGACGTGTAGAGCACAGGCGCCTTGACCGTTATCCCGTTGACCGTGACCGCTACCGACGTTCCGTGGAAACCGTCAGGGGTAAGAGGAAAACTCGAAACCTGCACTCCGCTCGCCGGCCCGAGGCCCGAGCCGAAGATCGTGAAAAGCGAACCCCGGGCGATGCCCGCGTTCGGCAGGCCCTGCGTGGCGAAACTGGCGGAATTGAGGATCCCCCCCTGGTTGATGCTCGGCTGAGCGAACGCACTCGCGGAGCCAAGGAGGAAAAGAAGCGCAAGCCGTCTCATGGTAGTCTTCCCCGTGAAAGCGGCAGGACGCGCGGGCAGGCCCTATATAGACTCAGTGAAACTGGCGAGAGGAGCGTGTCAAATCCCCAGAGATTCGTAGTGAATAACCGATCCCGAGTAACCCGATTGAACTATTCGTAAGTCACAGCTTGCGAGATCTCAACCGAGCTTCCGATAAAACCCAGATCCAGACCCGGCGCCGAAAACGTCTGGTAACTGGTCCCCGAAGACACGCCGAGCGAGCCCGTCGGAAGCGATAGCCCGGGGACGGTGTAAGACGGTGGCAGCGCCAGCAGCACATACGCAGGTACCGTGAACGAACCGCTCGCCCCCGCCGCATGACAGGAGAACGATCCGGCGATCAGGTTATTGGGGTCCGAACCGCCCGCCGAGAACCCCGTGACGTAGATCCCGTTCGCCGCGTCGGCGCCCGTCCATGAGACCGTGACTCCCTGGGACCGCGTGACAGCCGTTATGGAGTTCTGGTTGGTCCACGCAAAATTCGCCGCGAATTGAACCGTCGCCTGGAACGCGCCGACGTCCGCCCCGCCCGGTCCCAAGGCCGTGTAACTGCCGGCCGTAAAAAACAAAGGCTTCCCGCTCGAGCCTCCGCCAAGCGCGCTGTCATAGTTGCCCTGGCTGATCAGCATGAGCTGAGCGGTCGTCCCGCCCGGGCCGTTCAGCGTCAGCGCGTTGCCGGCGTCGAGTGCGGTTGAGGCGACCGTGGGGCCCTCCGTCACATCGCTTCCTTTGAACGTCAGCACGGAGCACGCTCCCACGGTCTGCACGGGCAAGTAAGCCAGGTATTGTTCGAAATTGCTGAAGCTGTAGCGCGCAAAGGAACCGCCGGCGCTGTCAGCCGTCATCGGCATTCCGGACGTGGTGCCCGTCTCCCGCAGCAGGCTGACGCCCCCAATGGCGACACTCCCCTTCGTGGAAAGTTGGGCCAGCAGGGTCGAGGAGAAAACCGAACTGTCTGAACACACGCGCCCGCTCGACGCGATCGGCATCGTCACAAAATTGCTCACCGTGCCCCCGATCTGGACCACCACCGGAACCGCACACCCGGTCACATTCGACGGAACCGTGAACGTGATCTGGTCTACCCCGGAGCAGCAACCCGACCGGCCCTGGTACGTAATCGTGGCCTGCTGATTGCCCACATAGAGTTTCACCGGAAGCGATGGCATATTTCCGGGAAGCGGTCCGGCGTTCTCATCGCCCGCCACCGGACCGAGGCCCGTACCCCAAAGGATCATCGGCTCGCCCGGATTCGCCGCGTTGGTAAAGTTCAGCGCCTGATAGTTGGCGTTCGTGATAACGCCCGGCCCGCTGCCTGCCTGGTTGACTGCAAAATTGCCAAAACT
>JAKAJI010000194.1 GCA_021813825.1 Acidobacteriota bacterium
CCGATGCCGGTTTGGCGGATGGAGTGGGACATTTCGGCGGGATCGGTGGGGATGCGGACGCCGAGGGCCTCGATGAGGTCGGCGCTGCCGCAGAGGCTGGAGAGGGAGCGGTTGCCGTGCTTGGCGACGCGGACGCCGGCGCCGGCGGCGACGAGGGCGGCGATGGTGGAGATGTTGAAGGTGCGCGGGCCTTCGCCGCCGGTGCCGCAGGTGTCGAGCAAGGGGCCGGGGGCGTGGTCGACCTCGACGGGGGTGACGCGTTCGCGCATGGCGCGGGCGAAGCCGGTGAGTTCTTCTTCGGTTTCGCCTTTCATTTTGAGGGCGACGGTGAAGGCGGCGGTGAGGGCCACGCTGAGTTCGCCGTCGAGGATGGTGAGCATGGCCTGGTGGGCGGAATCGGCGTCGAGGTTCTCGCGGCGAAGGACGCGGTGGAGGATTTCGAGGAATTGGGTGCTCATTGCGCCTCCGGAGTGGGAGTGAAATGGAGGCCGGCGGCGAGCGGGCGGATCTGGCGGCGGGATGAGGCGAGTTCGAAGAGGATTTTGCCGTCGTCCTGTGTGTCGGCGTGGCCGGTGAAGACTTCGGCGCCTTGGGCGGCCTGCAGATTGTCGAGACGCAACGTGGTTTGGCCGGCGGGGAAGGCGAGATGGAAGTTGCCGGTCATCTGGTCGAAGGCTGTGCCGGTTGTGAGTTGGATGTTTTCGGCGGCGAAGGTACCCTGGGCGACGGCGGAAGCGACGAGCGATTCTCCGGCGCCGGCGGCGGCGAGGGAGCCTTCGAAGCGGAGGGTGCCGTTGCGCCAGTGCAGGCCATCGACACGGCCGGTGAGGCGGAAGCGGGGGATGGCGGCGAAGTTGACGGCGAGTTTGCCGGAGCCTTCGGCGTCGTCGTGTTGCCAGGTGATGTTGTCGAGGCTGAGCGAGGCGGCTTTCCAACTGAGTTCCGCTTGCGCAGAGCCGAGGGGGACGCCGGAGGCGAGTAAGGAGGCGACCTCAATGGTTCCGGTGAGATCGCGGCCGGCGAGCCAGGCGGGTTGTTCGCGGCGGCGGAGACGGAGGCGCGCCAGCAGACCGAGTTGTCCGCCGATGAGCGGGCGCATGAGGCGGGCGAGGTCGGCGAGGTCGAGTTCGGGAAGGGCGAGGCGGAGGCGGGAGGTGTCAGCGGCGGAGCGGAAATCGGCATCGAAATGGGTTTTGCCGACGCGGCCGTGGATCCGGCTGAGCTGGAGGCGGGTGTCTTCGAACGAGACGACGGCGGTGAGACGGAGCGGTGCGGCGAGGTCCGGGAGCTCGATTTCGGCGTTTTGCAATTCGTATCGCCCGGCCCAGGCGCCGTCCTCACCGGGGGTGACGCTGTAGCTGGCTTCGCCGCTCCAGGTGCCGGTGCGGCAAGAATCGAGGAGGGGAACGGGAGAGGCTCCGAGCGCGGTGCTAAGCAGGCGTGCTTCGGTGACGGCGAGGCGGGGAGTGGCAACGTGGATCGAGAGACGGGGTGTGTCGATGGAGTAGGTGAGGCTGGCTTCGACCGTGTGGCCGCTGGGGAGGGTAACGCCGGCGGGGCCGAACGAAGCTTCGCTGCCGTTGAGCGTCAACTCCCCGCGCGAGATGGCCATGCCGGCGACGGAGGCGGCGGTGAGGACGGCGCTGCCGGACCAGCCGTTTGCGTTGTCGTATTTGATGGCGCCGTTCCAGACGCCGGTGATGGGGGAACCGTCGGGAATGGGTGCGCCGAAGTGGCGTGCGGCCGCGGCCATTGGATTTGCGGGAGCGTCTTTCATGGTGGCTTCGAGGCTCCACTTGGGCGTGCGGAGGAAGCCGTCCATAGCGAGATGGAGGGTGAGGGGTTCGGTTTTCGCTCCGGCGGGTTCTGTTTGGAGATCGAGGGTCTGGCCGGCGAGGTTGATGGTGCCGCGCAGACGGAGCGGCCAGCCTTCGCCCTGGGCGGGCATGAGGTCCCAGCGATGGATGTCGGCGAGGTTGAGGTTGCCGGTGAGGGCGAGTCCGGAGAGGGAGCCGTCGAGGTGGAGGGAGGCGTCGACGAGGCCGTGGATGCCGGGGTCGTGGCCGATGAGGAGGGTCATCAGGTCCGAGATGTGGCTTTGTTCGAGTTGCAGGCCCATGCTGAGGCGGTTGCGGCCGTCGGGTCCGGGTAGGAAGAGGCCGCGGGCACTGAGGGCGGCGAAGCCTTGGGCGGGGCGGTCGGTTCGGGCGGGGGAACCGGAGAAGCGGACGCCGATGGCGCCGTTGGGGGCGGGGTAGATATCGACGTCGGCGTCGCTCACGTAGAAGATGGACATCGTGTCGCCAAATTTGAAGTTGAGGCGGGTGGAGCGGATTTCGATGGCGGGGACGTTGGCGGAGGCGGGGGCTCCGGTGAGGTATTGTTCGACGTTCCAGGGGCCGGCTGGGGTTTTGACGAGGTTGACGGTGGCGTCGTTGAGGCGGAGGGTGGAGAAGGCGAGGTGGCCGGTCCAGAGGGAGGTGAGGCGGACGACGGCTTCGAGCGAGCCGACGTAGGCGAAGGGTTCGGGGCCAGCGGCGGGGTTGTCGCCAATGAGGACGTCTTTGATTTCGAAGCCCGGGCCGCGGAAGAGGCTGTAGTGGGCCTCTCCGACTTTAACGGGGCGGTGGAGGCTGCTTTCGAGGGCGGCGCGGATGCGTTCGCGGTAGGGGCCGGCGTTGACCATGGGAGCGAGGAGTCCGATGGCGACGAGCAAGGCGGCGGCGGGGAGGACGATGCGGGTGAGGAGGCGTTTCCAGGTCATGGGGCGAGCGCCTCGAGGATGGCGAGGTCTTGGGGTGTGTCGGCGTCGGTGACGGCGCCGGGGTCGTTTACTTCGACGAGCGATTCGGGGGTGCGATGGCGGGCGATGATGTCGCGGGCGGGTTCGTTGGGAGAGGCGGCGAGGAGGTCGCGGGCGACCGTGGCGGAGATGCAAACGGGATGGCCGCGTTTGCCGTTGAAGACGGGGACGGCGACGGCGACGCGGCGATGGAGGAAAGCGTCGAGGACGGCGCGGGCGGTTTCGGGGCGGACGGCGGGGCAGTCGACGACGGTGAAGATGGCGCCGGAATCGGTGAGGGTCGCCGCGGCGAGGCCGCACTGGAGGGAGGAGATCATGCCGCGGGCGGGGTTGGGATTGATGGCGATGCGGAGGCCGGGGCGGTTGACGAGGCTGGATTCGATTTCTTTGCGATGATAGCCGAGGACGAGGATGATGGGGTCGCAGAGGGGGGCGAGCAGACGGATGGCGTGTTCGAGGAAAGAGACGCCGCCGAGAGTGAGCAGCGCCTTGGGGCGGCCCATCCGCGTGGAAGCGCCCGCGGCGAGGATAATGCCGGCCGGGTTCACTTTTCCTGCAGGATCGATTTGCGATCGTCGCCGAAGATGGTTTTGGCGAGGCCGCGCCATGAGCCTTCGGGGGCGCGCCGGACGGCGATCATCTCGGCCACGACGGCGACGGCGATCTCCTCGGGCGTGATGGCGCCGATGTCGAAGCCCATGGGGGAGTAGATGCGGTCGAAGGCGGCGGCGGGTATGCCTTCGGCGTGGAGGTGTTTGACGACGCCGATGACCTTGCGGCGGCTGCCGATCATGGCGATGTATCGGGCGGGGGTTTGGACGGCCCAGCGGAGGACGCGCATGTCGTCGCGGTGGCCGCGGGTGACGATGACGACGTAGCTGGTGTCGCGGAGTTCGATCTTGGGGAAGACGTCTTCGTACTCTTCGGCGTAGATGGTTTCGGCTTCGGGGAAGCGGTCCCGATTGGCGAAGGCTTCGCGGTTGTCGACGATGGTGGTGGAGAAGCCGGCGAGGTTGGCGGCTTTCGAGAGGCTGCGCGAGATGTGGCCGGCGCCGAAGATGTAGGCTTTGGGCGAGGGGATGACGGGTTCGACGAAGACGCTCAACTGTCCTCCGCAGATCAGGCCGTTGTCATAGGCGGCGTCCTCGCCGAGGGTGAAGCGCAACTGGCGGGGGCGTTCGGTTTGCATGACTTCGCGGGCGGCGTTCCAGACTTCGGCTTCGACGCAGCCGCCGCCGATGGTGCCGGCGATGGAGCCATCCTCGCGGACGAGCATTTTGGCGGACTCGTAGCTGGGGATGGAGCCATTGACTTCGACAATGGTTGCTAGGGCGCATTTCTGGCCCTGCCTGCGGAGACGCAGTAACTCCTCGTAGACGTCCATCGGATCTGAGATTTAGTTTAGCGCGGCGGGGCGGTGCGGATGCGCGCTCTGCTACGTTCGTTAAGTGAGCCGGATTCAACTTGCGCCGGGGGTGGCGCTGCTGTTCGACCTTGATGGGGTCATTATCGATTCGATGCCGATGCACACGCTGGCTTGGGAGAAGTATATGGAGAGCCATGGCGTGGACGTGGCGGATCTGGCGCGGCGGATGCATGGGGCGCGGAACGATCAGATTGTCGAGCGGTTCTTCGGGCGGAGGATGAGCGCCGAGGAAGTCTTCGAGCACGGGGCGGCGAAGGAGAGGTTGTTCCGCCAGATGATGGCGCCGCGGATCGAGGAGCACCTTGTGGCCGGGATCCGGGAGTTTCTGGCGTCGGTGGAGGGGGCGCCGATGGCGATCGGGTCGAATGCGGAGCCGGCCAATGTGGTGTTCACGCTGGAGGGGGCGGGAATCCGGCGGTATTTTCGGGCGATAGTGGACGGGCAACAGGTGGCGAAGGGCAAGCCGCAGCCGGACGTGTATCTGCGGGCGGCGGAGCTATTGGGGGTGGATCCGGGGGCGTGCGTGGTGTTCGAGGACTCGGCGCCGGGAGTGGAGGCGGGGCTGAGGGCGGGAGCGAAGGTCGTCGGCCTGGCGACGCATGTGCCGGCGCTGACCGGAGTGTCGCTCATGGTTGAAGACTTTTTCGATCCGCGGCTGAAACCATTTCTCGAGTCGATTGTTCCGGCGGCGGCAAAAAACGCTTCCGAAGACCCGTCATGCCAAAATGAAAGGACATGACGGGAAACCAGATCCGCCAGGAGTTTCTTGACTTTTTTGCGGCGCGCGGGCATCGCGTGGTGCGCAGTTCGTCGCTGGTGCCGGCCAACGATCCGACGTTGCTTTTCGCCAACGCGGGGATGAACCAGTTTAAGGACGTGTTCACGGGGGTGGAGAAGCGGGCGTATTCGCGCGCGGCGAGCAGCCAGAAATGCGTGCGTGCCGGGGGCAAGCATAACGATCTCGACAACGTGGGGTACACGCGGCGGCATCACACGTTTTTCGAGATGCTGGGGAACTTTTCGTTTGGGGATTACTTCAAGGCCGAGGCGATCGATTTTGCGTGGGAGCTGATCACGCGGGACTGGGGGCTGCCCAAGGACAAGTTGTATGTGACGGTGTTCCGCGAGGACGATGAGGCGGCGCGGCTGTGGACGGAAGTGGCGGGCGTGCCGCCGAGCCGGATCTTCCGGATGGACGAGAAGGACAACTTCTGGCAGATGGGCGAGACGGGGCCGTGCGGGCCGTGCTCGGAGATTCACTTCGACTTGGGACCGGAAGCGGCGGAGCCCGGGCGGGAGCACGAAGAATTTCCCGAGGATGGCGGCGGGCGGTTCATGGAGATCTGGAACCTGGTGTTCATGCAGTTTGAACGCTCGGCGGACGGGAAGATGACGCCGCTGCCGCGGCCTTCGATCGATACGGGGATGGGGCTGGAGCGGATTGCGAGCGTGCTGCAGGGGAAGACTTCGAACTACGAGTGCGACCTACTGAGTCCGATTGTGGACTTGGCGGGGAGGCTGTTCGGGCCGGCTGCGCCGGTGGCTGCGCTGCGGATCAACGCGGACCATGCGCGGGCGGCGGCGTTTCTGGTTCATGATGGCGTGCTGCCGTCGAATGAAGGGCGCGGGTATGTGCTGCGGAAGATCATCCGGCGGGCGCTTCGGCATGGACGGCTGGCGGGGCGGACGGCACCGTACCTGGCGGAGTTGACGGCGTTTGTGGCGCGGCTGATGGAGCCGGGTTATCCGGAGATGATCGAGAGCATTCCGCGGGTGAGCCGGGTGGTAACGGAAGAAGAGCACCGGTATGCGTCGACGTTTCAAGTGGCGGAGAGAGTGTTCTTCGACGAGGCACGGTCGGCGGAAGGCGGGGTGCTGCCGGGCGCGGCGGCGTTCAAGCTGTACGACACGTACGGGCTGGCGCTGGACGAGCAAAGGGACCTGGCGCGGGAGCACGGCCTGACGATTGACGAAGAGGGCTTTGAGGCCGAGATGGAGAAGCAGCGCACGCGGGCGCGGGCTTCGTGGAAAGGCGCGGCGAAGGCGGCGATACCGGAGGTGTACCGGACGCTTCCAACGACCGAGTTCATCGGGCGGGAGACGCTCGAAGCGCCGGTGCGGTTGGAGCGGGTGATCGAGCAGGACGGCCGGGTGGAACTGCTGTTGGACGTGACGCCGTTTTACGCCGAGGCGGGCGGGCAGGTGGGCGACCGCGGGGTGCTGGTGTTTGCGTCGACGGGCGAGCCGGCGGCGGAGGTGGAAGATACGTACAAGCCGGCGCCGGGCGCGATTCTGCATAAGGTGAAGCTGCTGGCGCCGCTGAAGGGCGGGGAAAAGTTGATTGCGCGCGTGGACGGGCCGCGGAGGGAAGCGATCATGCGGAACCACACGGCGACACATTTGCTTCATGCGGCCTTGCGGCGGGTGCTGGGCGGGCACGTGAAGCAGGCGGGCAGCGTGGTGGATCCGAACCGGCTGCGGTTTGATTTTACGCATTATGCTCCGGTGCACGCGGACGAGTTGGCGCAGATTGAGTTGCTGGCCAATCGGGAGATTTTAGAGAACATCGCGGTGCGGACGGATGTGATGGAGCTGGAGGACGCGCTGAAGACCGGGGCGATGGCGCTGTTCGGGGAGAAGTACGGCGAGAAAGTTCGTGTGGTTTCGATCCCGGATTTCAGCCGCGAACTTTGCGGTGGCACGCACGTGAATCGGACGGGCGACATCGGGGTTTGCAAGATCGTGAGTGAGGGCGGGATTTCGGCGGGCGTGCGGCGGATTGAGGCGATTACGGGCGCAGTGGCGCTGGAACGGTACCAGGAAGCGTTGCAGTCGCTAGGACGGGTTTCGTCGCTGGTGGGTTCGAGCGGGCATGCGGATCCGACGCCGCAGATTGAGAAGTTGCTGGAGGCGAATAAGGCGCTCGAGAAGCAGCTTGAGCAGTTGAAGGCTCGGCTGGCGCAGGCGCGGGCGGGGCAACTGGAGCAATCGGCGCGGACGTTGAAGGGCGTGAAGGTGCTGGCGGCGGAGGCTCCGGGGATGGACCGGGCGCAGTTGCGGGCGCTGGCGGATTCGCTGCGGGCGAAGTGGAAGACGGCGGTGGTGGTGCTGGCGTCGGCCGAGGATGCGAGCGTGTCGATTGTGACGGCGGTGACGAAGGATCTGACCGGGCGTGTGCACGCGGGGAAACTGGCCGGTGCCTTGGCGCAGGCGGTGGGCGGCAAGGGCGGCGGGCGTCCGGATATGGCGGAGGCGGGCGGGAAGGATCCGGCGGCGCTGGCGGGGGCGCTGGATCAGATCTACTCGTCGATTGAAGCGGCGCTTTAGACTTCGGCGGGGACGGTTGTGCGGCGCTGGAGAAGGGAGGCGGCGAGGCGTTTGCCGAGGCGGATCATGGGGTCCTCGACGAGGTGGAAGAGGAGGAACGAGGTGAGGGCGGTGCCGCCGGCCCAGAGGATGTAGCCGAGGAATTCGTGTTGCGGGGTCCAGACGCGATGGAGGGCCCAGAGGACAGGAATGTGGCAGAGGTAGATTCCGTAGGAGTATTTGGCGATTGTGGCGGTGATGGCGTTGAAAGTGCGGGAGCGCGATTCTTCAAAGAGGGGGATGGCGGCTCCGAGCGCGAGGCAGGCGATGCTGTTCACAACGATGTCGCGTGGGGGATTGCCATAGAACTGAAGGATCATGCGGCACCAGATGAGCAGAGCGAGGGGCCATAATAAAGCCGGGATTTTGGGGCTGCGGCCGGAACGCGATGCAAAGGCGTAGACGCCGCCGAGGAAGCAAGGGACGAATCCCAGGTTGGAGTCGCCGATCCAGATTTGTAAGAGGATTCCAAGGACTAGAAATAAGAACCAAAGCGCGAGGATTGTTCTGCCCGATCTCGGTTTTACCGCGACGAGGAAAAGGAACGGCAGGAACAGGTACATCTGGACTTCGAGGGGCAGACTCCAGAGTGGACCGAGCACGACATGGTGGCTAATCAGGTCTTGGACCAGCAAGAGGTTCGCCGCAATGGTCATTTTCGGGAAGCGATGGAAGCTGTAGCCGAGCTGGGGATCGTCGGGTATTTTGAGGAGCAAGACAGCGAGGACGGTAAGAATGGACAAGGGATAGATACGAAACGCGCGGCGGATGTAAAAGGCGGCGGTGCGGGCCGACGAGGGAATTCGCAGCAGTGACCACATGAGCACGAGGCTGGTGTGCACGAAGAAGGCCAGGACGCCAGCGCGGCCAACGATCGTAGCCAGAATGATTCCCCGAGGCTCCGCATGCAGAGTTAGGTGCCAAATATAGGCATGGGAGCCCGCAACCGCCAGCACGGCGAGTGCGCGGAGGCAGTCGAGGTTGGCGGTGTGGTTTGTGGTTTGCATAGGACTGCGGTTGGGGGAGCGTCCGTTCCGCGACAGCGTC
>JAKAJI010000195.1 GCA_021813825.1 Acidobacteriota bacterium
CGCCCACCCCGAAGCCTTCTGAGCCGCAACGGTGCGGCCTTCCGGGATCCAGCCGAACAGGATCTGGCGCCCTTTGCCGTCGAGGAACACCTGCGGCGCGTAGCAGTAGCCCCCATCGTCGATGGCGCCCATTTTTCTCGCCTCGAAGCGACGGTTTTCGTATTCGCCCGTCCAGTAGAACGGCTTTCGGATGGGGTGATCGGCGGAGACAATCAGGACCGAGGTCGGACGCAGCGGAAGGAAGTTCGGGCATTCCCAGATGACGCCGTCCTCGGCGCGAGCCGATTCCGCCAGCGGGTGGAGATACTCCCAGTGCGCCAGATCCCGCGACCGGTACAGCAGCACCATTCCATTCCCGCCCTTGCGGCCGGAACCGATCGCCATCATCCAGTCTTCGCCTTCCTGCCAGACATTGGGGTCGCGGAAGGCCGTGACCTCAAGCCCTTCGGGCGGACGGGCGATCACCGGATTGCCCGGGAATCGGCGAAAGCGAGTGAGGTCGTCATTGGCAAGGATGATGTTCTGCGTCTCGGGTGAGATGCCCGTGTAGAAGATGGTTGGGACCCCGTTGTGCATGCGGCAACACCCAGAGAAGACGCCGTCCTTATCGGGTCCGCCGGGCACGGGCGCCAATGCGATGGGCAGATGCTTCCAGTGCACCATGTCCGGGCTCGTGGCGTGCCCCCAATGCATATCCCCCCAATACGCGCCGTTGGGGTTGTACTGATAGAAGAGGTGGTAGAGGCCTTTGTGATGGATGAGCCCGTTGGGGTCGTTCATCCAGTTCCGCGGCGGCAGAAAATGGAAGCGCGGGCGTAGCGGGTCGTTTTCGATCGATGCGGGCTCCGACGCCAAAAGGGCCGGAGCAGCGAGAGCGGCGAGGCATTCACGGCGAGTCACACAGAGCCCCCTCCCTGGGACACTGTTGAGAATTTAGCAAGGATGAGCAGTCCTGTGGCTGGCGTGCCTGTCTTTTTGCTTTATGCTTCTGCTACGTTCTGAAACGCACCGTCACGCTGGAGAGTCTGGAAATCGGTCTTCTGCCCGGTGTCGTGTTCCTCACGGGGCTCGGATTCGTCGGAACAAGAAACTTCGTGTCCGCGCTGCTGTTCATCCTGGCCATGAAGATCAAGAAACCCCTGCGGCCCGGTTTCGCCGTGTTCCTTGCCTTGCTCCGTTTGTCCGGCGCGCTCGAATTTTACCGGAATCGCTCCATCGGGGTCCGCCGGGCGGTGCGGATTCCCCTCGGCCCGCATGGGGCATTCCCGCGGTAGTGTTCCGGCAAACTCCTGTTCGACCCGGAAAAGCGGAGCCGGCATCGGAACCACCTCTGCCGTTAGCGGCGCCGGGTCGCCGAATGTCGCTCCGGGCGGTAGGGCGATTAATTCTTCGCCGCGGTCGGCCGCCACCAATCGCTCCGCCCACGGCGTGAGCGGGATTCCCCGGAAGCAGAGCCGTTCCTGAACGATCAAAACCGCGCCTGCCTGAGCCGAACGCCCGCGGCGAAGGAACCGCCGTTCCTCAGTACGAATTTCCTGCAGCAGATCCTCCACGGCCTTCCGCCGGGCGGCTTCCTCTATCGCCTTGACCTTATCGGTCCACGCGTTGTTGTGATTGGAAATGATGCTGTTGGCTTCGGCTAGCGACGTGCGTTCCTTGGCAAGCGCCGTCTCCATCCGCGCCTCCATGAAGATCCAGACGAGCATCGCCGCGCCGACGGCCACGAAGATCGGCAGGACGATCTGGATCAGCATTTCTACGTTCATGCCAACCTAGCTATCGGCCGTCCGGCGCAAAACTTTAGACCGCGCCAAAGCCGGTCGCGGCAGGAAATCGCCGCGGCAATGCTCGGACCCGGTACCGTCAGGCCGGTATGGGCTGGGCTTCGGCCGCCGTGGGACGGCGGACATGGCGCCGACCGATCGCTGTAAGCAGAAGTTTGGCCTGCGACTTCACATTGCGGAACTGATTCGGCGAAAGCTGCAGGTCGCGGCAGATCCGCTCCTTCCCCTGGTCTTCCAGGTAGAAGCGGCGAAGCACCTCGCGGTCGAGAGGAGACAGCGTGCCTAGCATTTCCGTCACGATACGCCGCTTCTGCTGCCGGTAAACCTTTTGCTCGAGATTGGAAGGATCGGGTATGTCCATGCCCTCAAGCACGACGTAGCGGGAACGGCTGCGGACCCGGCGCTCGATTCGGGAATAGGTGTGAAAACGGGTGACGGCTGTTAGAAACGCCGTCAATCGTTCGGGATTCCGCAATTTATCCTCATGAATTGCCTGCACGACTGCCAGGAAAATATCGTGTAGACTGTCCTGAAGATCTTCGGCACCCAACTGACGCATAACGAAATAAGTGAAATTCTGCACCAGGCCATACAACTCTTCCAGTGCCTCCGGTTGGCACTGTTTGACGTTGTCGACCAGCGTTACGAAGCGGTGCTCCCCTGACGCCGGCACTTCCTGCAGCTTCGGAGGAGCAGCGATGTGCGTAGTCTTCATCCTTAGGTTAAGTGTAATGTCGTCAACAGGTAAGACGGAATTCTTGAGAGTTGGTATTTTGAGGACTGCACCACCGTACTCGACACTAGGGGATATCCTGTACCCGAGTGCATCCGATGGGGAGGGTTTCAGGTCGACGCGGATGGCACGCCCCAGGTTGAGATAAGATAGGCGGTTTCACATGAAAATCTCGGCATTTCTACTTGGCGTATTGGCATTGCTGGCAGCCGGGTTAGCCGCTCAGCAGCGCCCGCAACTCAATGACGGGGACGCCCACGGTGACCCCCCATTTATGGTCGAAGACGGCTGGATGCCGCTATTGAATGGTCACGATTTAAGTGGCTGGCATGCGCGCGACGGAAAGCCGGTGGGATGGTTCACAACCCGTTATGTGCTGTGGGATCGCCTGCTTGGTCCGACACGCCTGTCGGGCTCGCCGGCGCCGAGCGGGGAGATCCTCAACGGGCCACACGGACGAGAGGCGGACCTGATTACGGACCGGAAGTTTGGCGACATCGAGTTGTACGTCGAGTTCCTGATCGCAAAGGGGTCGAACTCCGGCGTTTTTCTCCAGAGCCTCTACGAAGTGCAGATTTTCGACAGCTTCCAGTCCACCGAGCCGATGACGTCGTCCGACGCCGGTGGCATCTACCACCAGTGGGTGGACAACAACCACGGTGTGGGCGGCTCGGCGCCGTCCCGGAACATGTGCCGGCCGCCGGGCCAGTGGCAGAGTTTTCAGATCTGGTTCCGGGCGCCGCGCTTTGACGCCGCCGGCCATAAGACCGAAAACGCCCGCTTCTTACGGGTTCTGTTCAATGGGATGAGCGTGCAGAACAACGTGGAGGTGGCCGGGCCGACGCGTGCGCATCTCGACATCCCCGAGGCGGCTGAGAATCCCTTGATGCTGCAGGGCGACCACGGACCGGTGGCGTTCCGAAACGTCTACTGGCGGCCGCTGCGGCCGATTATCGAGCGCTGAGCGGCCTTCTTCACGACACCAGGCCGGAGGCTTCCGCGAGCATTCCTGTGATCGTTTCGCGCGAACGCGAGGCGGTTCGGACAGCGGATTCCATCGCAATCCGGTAAACCACCACGCCGATGGCCGCCCCCACGCCCAGCACCAGGAACAGCGCCGCTTCGCTTTGGAAGGCGTAGCGCGCCAGGTATGCCAGCACGACGGGAATACAGGCAATGGGGAAGACCAGCAGCAGCAGCGGCTGCATTTTGACGCTCGTGGAGGAACGGAGCATGCCGCCGGGATCCTGCGGCCAGGGGCGGGACACGGAGACGAGATTTCCGGCCGCCAGGAGATAGAGGATCAGCACAATCGTGGCGGCGTAGCACTCGGCGCAGGCGAGCAGAGTAAGGGGAAGCCGGAGCACGGCGCAGACAAGCGCCACGAGAGAAATTTCCAGCAACAGGAAAAGCGCGGCGGCAAGGTTCTTCGCGGCGATGGCCGTGCCGATCCGCGCCGGGGAGACGAAGTAAAGCGCGGCGCCGGCGCGGTCGAAGCCGAGGCAGTTCCAGAACAGCACCTGGCCAAGAAGCAGCACCGAGTAAATGGCGACAATGGCCAGGTAGTTTCGCGACAGGAACGTGTCGCTGCCGTTGCCGCGGAGGACGCCGGGGGGAACGAAGATCACGATGCTGAAGGTGAATCCCATCACGAACGCGAGCAGGAAGCGAGGAGAGCGCAGCAGCGACCGGATTTCCTTTTCAAGCAGCGCGGCCAGTGGATCCCCAAGGCTGCGCGCAGCCAGTTCGGCGAGTGAGTCGAGGAGGCCGGTTTGCTGGGCGCGCCCGGCTCGCCGCGCCACCGACTCTTCGCGGTCCAGGCCGCGGTAGAACTCGCGGCGCGCCAGCCACAGCGCGCCCGCACACCAGAGCAAAAGCCAGCACCAGCGGCCAACGGTGGAATGTCCAGCGGCGATTTGGGCGGTGACTTTCCACGGCCATGGAATGCCGGCCAGGAAACGGACCGCCTGAATGAGGCGCGGCGACGGTTCGAACGTCGCCAGAATGCGCGGCAGCGCGGCCAGCGACACGAAGACAAACATCAGCGTCAACTGCGCCCACGTGCGCTCCCAAAGGCGCGACAGGAGTTCCCGTGCCAGTAGCGATGCAAGCAGGTTCCACACAATCAGCGCAAGCATCGCCAGCGGCGCACGCCAGTCGAGTTCGGCGTTCAGCGATAGCCCCACGGCGGCGCCCAGGAGCACGAGGATTGGTTCCGGGCTGGCCGAGGAGCGCAGGGCGAGTTCCAGGCGGAAGAACGAACGCCGGGGAATCGGGAAGGCGCGCAGGCGTTTGAGGTCAAGGGAGACACCGTGAGCCGACAACGCCAGCGGGATCACCTGCCAGTACAGCGTGGCCAGCAGCAGCCCGCGGGCCAGAACGGCTTCCAGGCCGGCCGGCGATGGGGGATGGGCGCAGAAGAACCCGGCGGCGAGCGAAAGCAGCGTTATCAGCCCATAGAACAGGATCCCCACAGCCACCATCGCCCAGCCGCCCCCGCGCCAGATTTGGGGCAGGCGGTTCACGAAGCTTCGGTACTGTGCCCAGACCAGCGGGCCGAGTGCGCCCTTCATAGCCACTCCAGCGCCCCCGCGCTTTCGCGCGCTCCACCGACCGAGCGGACGAAGATCGATTCCAGCGTTTCACCGCCTCCGCGCAACTCGTCCATGCCGGATTCCAGCACCAGCCGGCCTTCGTGAATGATGGCGACACGGTCGCAGAGCCGCTCGACCACTTCGAGCACGTGCGAAGTCAGGAAGACGGTCGCGCCGCGGCGGACCTGGTCGATCAGGATGTCCTTCATCAGCCGCGCGCCCACGGCGTCGACGCCTTCGAACGGCTCGTCCATCAGAAACAACTCGGGACGGTGGATAAGCGCTGCGCCCATGGCAACGCGCTTCCGCATGCCCTTGGAATACTCGCCCAGGCGACGTCCCGAGTCAGCATCGAGGTCAAACAGGGAAATCAGTTCCCGCGCCCGTTCCCGGGCGACGCGGCGTTCAATGCCGTAGATGCGGCCGGCGAATTCAAGATACTCAACCCCGGTCAGGTAGTCGAACAGCAGGGTGTCTTCCGGCACCAGACCAATGCGCCGCTGAATGGCGACCGCATCGCCGGGCATGTGAAGACCGAGCATCTCGATGGAGCCCGACGTGGGCTCGGCGAGCCCCATGAGCATCTTGATGGTTGTGGTCTTCCCCGCCCCGTTCGGGCCAAGAAAGCCGAAGAAACAGCCCCGCGGAACCGTGAGCGTCAGCCCGTCGACCGCCGCGCGGGCATCGGCGGTTCCCTCTCCGTACACCTTTCGGAGGTCGCGAAGTTGAATCGCGATGTCCGGCGGTTCCGTCTTTGGCTTCCCTCCGTTGCCGAAGCTGTCCACAGCACAAGCATACAGGCGCGGCGGGGGCGAACGTCAGGCTTGCGGAATCGAAAAACGGTCGCTGGTGTCGTGGACCCACTGGCGCAGTCGAGCTTCGAGCTTGAGCCGCTCGGCGCGGTACTTGTTGTTGAACGCCAGGTTGGCTTCCTCGTACGGGTCCTCGTTGAGGTTGAACATCAGCCAGGCTTGGTTTTCGAAACAGACGTATTTCCAACCGTCCTTGGTGACGAGTCCCCGGTAAGGCGTGTTGATGCTGTCGGGATGGCCGGTTGGGATCACGTTTTCCAGATAAGTGGAATCCGGCTCGGGGCCGGCTGCGGGCTTCTGAATCCGGTAATGGGAGTAATCGGTGCCTTCCATCCAATCGGGTTTGGCTATGTTGCACAGGCCGAGCGTCGTCGGGGCGATGTCGACGTGATTGGAAAGAACGGGAGGATCGCCCACCTTCCATCCGTTGTAGCGGGGCTGTCCGCCTGAGATGATCATGGGAGTCCGGATGGACTCGTTGTAGGGGTTCGTTTTGCGGAACATGCCGTGCGAGCCGTGGGTGTCGCCATGGTCGGCGAAGAAGAACACATGCGTATTCTGAAGCAGGTTGCCTTTCTCGAGCGCGCTGATGATCCGGCCGTAGTTCCAGTCGAGATTTTCGATCATGGCGTAATAGCCGGCGAGTTCATTACGCGCCTGCGCCCGGACGCGGTCCGAGTGGGCGACGTTCGGGCGAAGTTCGAGCTTCTCCGGGTTGTAGCGGGCCATCCATTCCTGCGGCGCGACGTAGGGGTCGTGCGGAGGCTGGACGCTTAATACAGCGAAGAAGGGCTTGCCGGCGTGCTTCTGGTCCTCGATGCGTTGGTCGATGTAGTGCAGGAACAGGTCCGTGAGTTGGTCCGTCTCATAGCCGGGCAGGCGGTAGTGGAAGGCGTCCTTGCCGGCGCCGCCGTGAACCCAGCAATCCCACTGGCTGTTGTTGTTCTCGTAGCCGGTCCAGGTTTCGAAGTCGCCGCGGCGGTTCGGATCCGTGATGAAGAAGGCCGCGCGGCCATTGCGTTCATGAAAGCCGCCCAGATGCCACTTTCCGAAGTAGGCGGTGTGGTAGCCGTTGGCGTTGAAGACATCGGCGATCGTCTTCTGGCCCTCCGGTAGCGGATATTCGTGGCCGGGAACGCAGTGGTGGGGGTAGCGACTGGTGAGCAACGAGCCCCGGAACGGACAACAGAGCGGAAAGCCGGAGACGTGCTGTCCGAAGGTCACGCCGTTGACGGCAGCGCGGTCGAGGTTCGGCGTGCGGGAGTTGGGGTCCCCGTTGTAATTGAGCGCCTGCGCGCGGAACTGATCGCCGAAAATCCAGATGACGTTCGGATGGGCGTCCGGCGAGGGCGCCGGCGCAAGGTGCCCGGCGGGGGGAGCCGTGCTCTGCGGCCCGAGACCTTCGGTCAGGGGGCGCGAGTGAGGATCGACGGATTGATTTTGCGGTCCGGCGGCGGCAGCCCCCGCGGCGGCGCCCGCGGCGGCACGAAGGAAATGACGGCGATTCATGAGTTCTCCTGAAATACGAAAGATTGGGAAAGCAGTTGGAGCGGTGCTACTCGACGATCATCCGTAGGGCATTGTACGAAGACGGGCATTGCTTGCGCTGACCTAACGTCCAACCCCACCGACGCCTCAAGCCTTAACCGGCATCTAAAGCTTTTCCCGCGCCTCGCCGATAAGGCTGTCAGGAGCGACATGCCGGCATTAGCGAAAGCCGCGGACTACCAGGACCAGGTGCTAAAGAGCCTCGGACGTCTGCCCCCTTTTTCGCCGGTGCTCAACCGGCTGCTGGCGACGCTGTCGCACGAGGATGCGTCGTTCGCCAAAATCGCCGATCTCATTGAAAAAGACACGGTTCTCGCCGGAAACGTCCTGCGCTTGGTCAACTCGGCGCTTTACGCCCGGCGAGGTACGGTCAACAGCGTCCGGCACGCGGTGTCTCTGCTGGGGATCGACAAGTTGCGGAATGCGACGCTCGGCATGTCGGTGTTCCGGATGTGGAATAACGTGCGGACGCCTCCCGGATGGTCCATGGCGCGGTTCAACCTGCATTCGGTTGCAGTCGGGATTTTAAGCGACCAGATCGCGCAGCGCGCCCGCATTCAGTATCCGGAGGGAGCGTTCATCGCCGGACTGTTTCACGACATCGGCCGCCTGCTCATCGCCGTCGGACTCAAGGACGAATACGTCCAGATCGAAAAACTCTACGCCGAGGGGGAGCGCTCTCTCCGCGAGTGCGAAACATCGGTGCTCGGCTGGAGCCATCCGGAACTGTCGGCCCAGGCGCTGGGCGTCTGGAATCTGCCCGAGCCCATCCGCGTCGCCGTGCGATACCACCACGATCCCGAGAACGATCCCACACCGGCCGACGGCTCGGAGACTCCCCTCAGCCGGTTGATTCACCTGGCGGATCAGTACATAAACTCCACCGGCGCCTCCATCCAGACCACGTTGTCAAAGCAGGATCAGCCGATCGCCGACGCGCTCGACCAGCTTGCCATTCCGGGCGACAGAGCATCACTGCTCGAGGAATTCCAGAGTGAATTTGACGCAATTAAGGCAATGTTCTGAGCGCACAGCGCGGGGCGCGATCATTCCGGCCAACCCGAGACCGCGCCACGCTGCGTTGTGCGCGGTCCAGACAAGGCTCTGAGCGCACAGCACGGGGCGCGATC
>JAKAJI010000196.1 GCA_021813825.1 Acidobacteriota bacterium
GATCGCGCAGGGCGTGCTGTTGCAGATGGGCCTGCCGTTCGAGGAGCGTCTGCCGGCGAATATCGCACAATTGTGCGGCGCGATGTGGAACGGCGTGAAGAAGGCGTTCCAGACGACGAAGGTTCAGGTGGCGGCGGCGGTGATTGTGATCCTGCTTTGCGTCGTAGGCTGGATTCTCTATGTGAATCTCATGCACCATGGGCCGGAGATTGTTTATCGCGACGTGGTGGACCACTACAAATACGCGGCAATTGGCCTTGGTCCGGGAAGCCGGCTTCCGTACTACATTTTCAAAGTGCTGCCGGACGTGTTTCCGGATAAGTTGCCGGGGCCAGGCGGGTATGCCTCGCTCGGGCTGATTTTCGAGAAGGGCCATACGACGCCGGTTGGTTTCTCGCAGCGATTGTTTGGCTACCCGGTGGTGGAGGCGAACTGCTCGCTATGCCACACGGCGGTGTACCGGAAGACGGCGGACGGCCCGGAGGTGGTGGTGCCGGGCGGTCCGGCCCATACTCTCGACTTGCAGGGTTTCCAGCGGTTCCTGTATAACTCGGCGGCGGATGCGCGGTTCAACCCGGACACGATGATGACGGCGATGAAGAAGGTGCACAAGTTTTCGTTTACCGAGGAGTTGATTTACCGCTACCTGATTGTTCCGGCGACGAAGGTGGCGCTGCTTGAGCAGAAGGCGCAATATGCGTGGCAGGACAGCCGGCCGCAGCAGGGACGCGGGCGGACCGACACGTTCAATCCGACGAAGTTAGTGGTGTTCCACCTGCCGGACGATGGAACGATCGGGACGACGGACCTGCCGCAGGTTTGGAACCAGAAGCCGCGCGAGCACATGTGGCTTCACTGGGATGGGAACAACGATGAGATTACCGAGCGGAATTATGCGGCGGCGATGGCGGTGGGGGCGACGCCGACGTCGGTGCTGCCGGATAGCTTCAAGCGGGTGACGGATTTCCTGTGGACGCTGCAGCCGCCTCCGTTCCCATTCCCGATTGACAAGGCCAAGGCGGACCGGGGCGCGGCGGTTTACCAGACCCAGTGCGCGGGCTGTCATTCGTTTTCGAGTAAGCAGACGGGGCAGGTGGAGGATATTTCGGAGATCGGGACGGACCGGCACCGGATGGATTCGTTCTCGCAGGCGCTGGTGGACCGCTTCCACACGTTTGTGACGCCTCCGTTTGTATTCACGGCGTACCGGAAGACGAATGGGTATTCGCGGGTGCCGATTGATGGAATCTGGCTGCGCGGGCCGTATTTGCATAACGGCTCGGTGCCGAACCTGCGGGCGTTGCTGATGCCGCCGGACCAGCGGCCGAAGATGTTCTATCGCGGATACGAGGTGCTGGATCCGGTGAACGTGGGCTTTGTTTCCGATGGACCGGAGGCGGCGAAGGTGGGCTTCCAGGTGGACACGATGATTCCGGGCAACGGGAACGGGGGACACGATTACGGGACGGGATTGAGCGCGGCGCAGAAGGACGACCTGATCGAGTATTTGAAGACGTTGTGAGGGGGCGGGGATGAACGGACTGTTCGGGTCGACGGTGCTGGAGGTGGCGATCGGGATAACGATGCTGTATCTTCTGCTCGCCATTTTTTGTACGGCGGCGAATGAGTGGATCGCGCGGCTGATGAACGCGCGGGCGGCGACGCTAGAAAATGCGCTGCGGGAGTTGCTGGACGGGCAGCAGAGTCTGACGGCCGGCGGGGCGAAGCTGGTGGACGAGTTCTACGGCCATCCGCTGATCGGAGGGCTGATGAAGGGCGGGAAGCACCCGTCGTACCTGGCGGCGCGAAGCTTCGCGGGCATCCTGATGGACCTGGTGACGCCGGAACATGCGGGGACGATTACGTTCGATCAACTGGAGGAGGGAATCCAGAAGTTGCCGCAGGGGAACGTGCGGCGGACGCTGCTGGCGCTGATTCAGAACGTGAACCGGGACCTAAGCGCGGCGCAGAAGGCGATCGAGGGTTGGTTCAACGACTCGATGGAGAGGGTGTCGGCACGGTACAAGCGGCGGACGCAGATATGGACGCTGATTGTGGCTACGTTGATTACGATCGCCATGAATGCGGATACGATCCATTTCGCGCAGAGGCTTTGGCTGGAGCCGGCGCTGCGAAGCATGATGGTCGCTTCCGCGCAGCACGCCACGATGACGACGAGCGATGCGGCGGTGGCGCAACTGGGGCAGATGATCGGCTGGCAGGGGCCGCAAAACTGGACCGTGCCGGGTTGGTTCGAGCGCGTGCTGGGGTGGTTGCTGACGGTGGGCGCGGTGTCGCTCGGGGCGCCGTTCTGGTTCGATACGTTGAACCGGTTCGTGAACATCCGGGCCGAGGGGCGTTCGCCGGCCGAAGCCGCGGCCCGATAAGCACCGCGCTATGCTGGAATTTCCAGCCTGGAGATTCCACTCTGAGCCACTCTGAGCCGAAGCCTTGTCTGGCCGTCGCGGCCACGTTCACCGCCGAACCGATCGAAGAGGTTTTGTCGTTCTGGAACGACGAACTCGGGCTCGGTTTGCCGGTACGATTTGCTCCGTTCAACCAGGTTTTTCAGGCGCTGCTCGATCCCACGTCGGTGCTGAACACGAACGCGGGCGGGGTGAACGTGGTGTTGGTGCGCCTGGCGGACTGGGCCAAGGCGGGGGATGACGCGCCGGGTCAGTTTATCGAAGCGCTGCGGTCCTCGCGCGCGGCGGCGGAGTGGATTGTGGTTGTGTGTCCGGGCCCGGGTGAGTATGGGGAAGTGGCGCGAATGCTTCGGGAGTCGCTCGGAGGGCTGGATTCGGTGCAGTTCGCCGAGGCCGACGACGTGCTTGCGCTCTATCCGGTGAGCGAGGTGACGGACGCGGCGGCGGAGGCGCTGGGGAGGGTGCCGTACACGGAGGAGTTTTTCGCCGCGCTGGGGACGTGGATCGCGCGGCGGGTGAATGGGCTGCGGATGGCTCCTTACAAGGTGCTGGCGCTCGACTGCGACAACACGTTGTGGGAGGGCATCTGCGGCGAGGATGGTCCGGCGGGGGTGAAGATCGGCGAGGGGAATGTGGTCCTGCAGCGGTTTGCGCTCGAGCAGCGTGAGGCGGGGATGCTGCTGGCGCTGTGCAGCAAGAACAACGAAGCCGATGTCTTCGAGACGATGGCCGCGCATCCGGAGATGCCGCTGAAGCCGGAGCATCTGACGGCGTGGCGGATCAATTGGGAGCCGAAATCGGCGGGGCTGGACGCGCTGGCGGCGGAGTTGGACCTGGGGCTCGACAGTTTCGTGTTCGCCGACGACGACCGGCGGGAGTGTGCGGAGGTGCAGGCGTCGTGTCCGGGTGTGCTGACGCTGGCGTTGCCCGAGGATGCGGTCGAGAGGAAGGATTTCCTGCGCCACGTGTGGGCGTTCGACCGCGTGAAGGTGACGGAGGCGGACCGCAAGCGCGCCGAGCAGTACGCGCAGAGGGCCGAGAGACAGAAGGCGGCCCGGATGGCGGGAAGCCTGGCGGAGTTTCTGGCCGGGATCAACCTGCAGGTGCGGATTGCGGCGCCGGCGGCGGCTGAGTTGGCGCGGGTGGCGCAGATTACGCAGCGGACCAACCAGATGAACACGAGCGGCGCGCGGTTTACGGAAGCGGAGTTGCGCGCGCGGCTGGATGCGGGGACGATCGAGTGCCTGGCGGTGCATGTGGCGGACCGGTTCGGCGACTACGGTCTGGTGGGGGTGATGTTGTACCGGGCCCAGGAGACGGCGCTGCGCATGGAGGCGATGCTGCTGAGTTGCCGGGCGTTGGGGCGCGGCGTGGAGCACCGGATGCTGGCGCACGTGGGACGGTTGGCGGTGGAGCGAGGCCTCGAGACCCTCGAGATCGCGTTCACGCCGATGGCGCGGAATGCTCCGGCGCGGACGTTTCTTGAATCGTTCGGCGTGGGATGTGAAGCAGGCGTTTACTGCATCCCCGCGGCCGAGGCGGCGGCTCACGTGTGGACGGCTCCGGAGGCGCCGGCTGTGCTGCCAAGTTCCAACGAAGGCGGGCCGAGAGCGGCGGCGCGGCGGACGGGCGATTATGCACGGATTGCGAATTCGCTGCGCACGGCGGGGCAGGTGGTTGCGGCGGTGAAAGCGCGGCGGGCGGTGGCGCGGACGAGACACGTGGCGGCGGAGGAGTTGCCGCAAGGAGAGACGGAAGAGCGGCTGGCGGCGTTGTGGACGGAGTTGCTGGGCGCAGCGCCGATCGGAAGGGACGAGAGTTTCTTCGACCTGGGCGGGCACTCGCTGCTGGCGGTGCAGTTGCTTTCACGGATCACGCGGGAGTTCGGCGTGGAGCTGACGCTGGATGTGGTTTATGGCGGGCCGCTGACGATCGCGGAACTGGCGCGGGCGATCGAGCTGGGCGGGCTGGAGATGGCGAGTCCGGAAGAATACGAGGCGCTGTTGCGGGAGATCGAGGCGATGCCGGACGAAGAAGTCCGCGCGCAGCTCGAGGCCGCGCGGGGCGAGCCCTCCGAGAGCTGATGCGCGTTCTGCTGGCATCGAGCGCGTCGTACGATCCGCCGCGGGGAGGCTCGACGCGCGGGAATTTGGCGTGGCTGGAGCATCTGGCGGGGAGCGGGCATGAGTGCCGCGTGGTGTCGGGCCTGCCGGTTGAAACAAAACTGGAGGAGCATGTTTCGGCGCCGCGGCCGGGGTTGACGATCCGCTCGGTGGAGAGCGCGGTGCACCGGGGGGCGTTGAAGGACGAGATCGCGCGATTCCGGCCGGACTGGGTGCTGGTGTCGTCGGAGGACCTCAGCCACGCGCTGCTCGATGAGGCCCACCGGGCGGCGCCGGGACGGGTGGTGTACCTGGCGCACACGCCGCAGTTTTATCCGTTTGGTCCGGCGGCCTGGAATGCGAGCGAGCGTTCGCGGCAGGCGGTGATCGCGTGCGCGGGCATTGTGGCGATCGCGCGGTTTACCGCGGCCTATATTTACGAAAACACGGGACGGCGGGCGGCGGTGATTCATCCGCCGATTTACGGCACGCCTCCGTTCCGGCGGCTGGGGCGGTGGGAGGCGGGCGCGGTAGCGATGATCAACCCGTGCGATGTGAAGGGCGTGGCGATTTTTCGCGAGTTGGCCCGGCAAAATCCGGATTTGCCCTTCGCGGCGCTGCCGGGTTGGGGGACGACGCCGGAGGTGAAGGCGAGCCTGGACGCGTTGGGGAATTTTTCGTGGATTGAGCCGTGCCGGGACATCGAACAAATGCTGGAGCGGGCGCGTATCCTCCTTGTGCCTTCGTTGTGGGTGGAGGGGTTTGGGTTGATTGTGGTGGAGGCGATGCTACGGGGGATTCCGGTGCTGGCGGCGGACGCGGGTGGCTTGCGCGAATCGGCGCTGGGGGCGGCGAGGCTGATTCCGGTGAAGCCGATCACGCGGTTTCAGGCGAAATTCGACGCGCAGCATCTGCCGGTGGCCGAGGTCCCGGAGCAGGAGATCGGGCCTTGGCAGGAAGCTCTCCATGGCCTGATCCAGGATCCGGGGGCTTATCGGAAGGCTTCCCGCGCGTCTTATGAGGCGGCGAACGGATTTGTGGCGGGACTGGACGCGGGCGAGATGGAGCGATATCTTGCGGGATTGCAGCCGGCGGCCGCGGAGGCGCCGGCTCCGGCGCTTTCGGCGTTGAGCGCGGAGAAGCGGGCGCTGCTCGAGCGGCGGCTGCGGCAACGGCGATGAGGATACTGCTGGCGCATAACTCGACTTACTTTCCGTCGGCGGGCGGAGGGGACCGGTCGAACCGGTTTTTGCTGGAAGCGCTGGCCTCGCGCGGGCATCATTGCCGCATCGTGGCGCGGACGGCTTCTTACGGACCGAAGGCGCAGGAAGACCTGGTGCGGGAGCTTTCGGCGCGGGGCGTGCCGGTGTTGTCGTCGGGTTCGGGCGTGGTGCTGTTCGGACGAAACGGCGTGGAGGTGCACACGGTGGCGAACCATCCGAACCTGCGCGCTTACTTCGCGGCGCAGATGGAGAGCTTCGCGCCGGAGATCATCATCGCGTCGACAGACGATCCGGCGCAGGTGCTGCTTGAAGCGGCGCTGCGCTCGCCGACGGCGCGCGTGGTGTTTCTGGCTCGCGCCACGTTGCCGCTGCCGTTCGGGCCGGATTGCGCTTTTCCGAGCGCGCAGAAGACGGCGGCGCTGCGGCAGACGGACGCGTTTGTGGGAGTAAGTGAGTATGTGGCCGGGTATGCGCGGAAGTACGGCGGGATCGAACATGCGGTTCATGTGCCGATTTCGCTGCTGGGTCCGGGACCGTTTCCGGCGCTGGGGCGGTTCGACAACGAGTTTGTGCTGATGGTGAATCCGTCGGCGACGAAGGGCATTGCGATTCTTGTCGGGCTGGCGCGGGCGATGCCGGAGACGCGGTTTGCAGCGATTCCTTCGTGGGGCACGACGGCGGAGGATCTGGCGGTGCTGCGGACGATCGAGAACGTGACGCTGCTCGATCCGGTGGACGATATCGCCGTGGTGCTGGAGCGGACGAGGGCGGTGCTGGTGCCGTCGTTGTGGGCGGAGGCGCGGTCGCGCATGGTGCTGGAGTCGCTGATTCACGGCGTGCCGGTGCTGGCGAGCAATGTGGGCGGGTTGGGCGAAGCGCTGATGGGTGTGCCGCACCTGCTGCCGGTGAAGCAGATTGTGCGCTACCGGGCGAAGCTGGATGAAAACATGGTGCCGGTGGCGGAGGTGCCGGAACAGGACATCGGGCCGTGGCGGGAGGCGCTGGAGAGGCTACTGACGGATCGCGGGCATTGGGAAAAGATTTCGGCGATGGGGCGCGAGCGGGCGCTCGATTATGAGAGCCGGTTGAACACGGCGCCGCTCGAGGCGATTTTCGAGAGAGCGTTGAGTGAGGCTCCGCGGCGGGCCGTGGCCGGGGCACCGATTCCGCTGAATGAGGATAAGCGGAAGTTACTGGCGCTGAAGTTGAAGTCGCGGCAGAAAGCGGCGGGGCAGGGCGAGTGGTTTGCGGCGCCGGCGGCACGGGCGGAGGGAAAGCTGCGGCTGTTCTGTTTTCCGTTTGCGGGCGGCGGAGCGAGCTTTTTCCGCGGATGGGGCGTGGCGCTGGGCGACGGGGTTGAGGTCGTGCCTGCGATGCTGCCGGGACGCGAGGCGCGGCTCAAAGAAGCGCCGGTGGATTCGTTCGAGGAATTAGTGGAGCGGCTGTATGGAGCGCTTGTGAGGCTGGCAACGGCGCCATATGCGCTGTTCGGCCACAGCATGGGCGCGGTGATGGCGTACGAAATTGCGCGGCGGCTGGAAGCGGAGAAGCGGACGCTGCCGGTGGCGCTGCTGGTGTCGGGGGCGCGGGCGCCGAAATTCCGGCTGAATCACAAGCCGGGGCCGGAGCCGGGCGAGGAGGAACTGGTGGAGCAGTTGAAGCAGGTAAATCCGGCGGCGGGCGAGGCGCTCAAGTCTCCGGCGGCGCGCGCGGTGCTGCTGCCGGCGCTGCGGGCCGATACGCGGGCGTATCGAAATTATGTGTACGCGCCGGGCGAGCCGTTGGCGGTTCCGATTCTTGCGTTCGGCGGGGCGGAGGATCCGCAGGTTTCGAAGGAACAACTGGAGGCGTGGGGCGAGCACACGCGGGGCGGATTCCGCGCGAGGTTTTTCCCCGGCGGGCATTTTTATCTGCGGACGAATGCGCTGGAGTTTTTGCGGGCGCTCGGGGAGGCTTTGCAGCGGCAGGCGAGCGCTACGCGGCAGGGCTGATACGGACGCGGTTGCGCGAGGGGTCTTCGGTGAGAAGATCGCGGCCGTCTTGGCGGAAGGCGACGCCGTGGGTGGTGAGGCGTTCGGCCAGGCTGCGCACGGCGGCTTCGTTCGGAACTTCGATGGTGAATTCGCGGAGGCCGACCGAGCCCTCAGGCGGCGGAGGAGCGCCGACGCCGGCCCAGGTGTTTGTCGCGATGTGGTGGTGATAACCGCCGGCTGCGAAAAAGGATGCTTGTGGGCCGAAGCGGCAGGTGATATCGAAGCCGAGAGCGTCGCGATAGAACTGCTCGGCGGGAGGAATGTGAGCGACCTGGAGATGCATGTGGCCGAGGCGCGTGCCGGGCTCGAGGCCCGGCCAGGTGGCGGGTGAATCGGCGGCTTCGGCGAGGAGGGAGTCGATGTCGAGCGGATCGGTGGTCATTTTCACCTGCCCGCCGTGGCGGGTCCATTGATCGCGCGGGCGGTCGCGATAGTATTCGATGCCGTTGCCGTCGGGGTCGCTGAAGTACAGGGCTTCGCTGACGAGGTGATCGGCGAAGCCAGTGAAGCGGATGCGGGCTTGGGCCATGTGGCGGAGGGCGCGGGCGAGCGCGGCGCGGTCCGGATGGAGCACGGCGAAGTGAAAGAGACCGGTGGCGCCGTGGGGATGCGGCGCGTTGGGACGGGCTTCCAGATACAGGAACGGGCTGGCGCCGGGAGGGCCGAGGGCGGCGTGATTGGCGCCGGTTGGCGCGGCGTCAAAGCCGATGGAGCGGTAGAAGGCGAGCGAGCGGTCCAGATCGGAGACGGTCAGCGAGAGCGAAGTTACTCGCG
>JAKAJI010000197.1 GCA_021813825.1 Acidobacteriota bacterium
TCCCGGAATACCGGACGTACCGCATCGCCGATCTATACAACCCGTAAGGAAAGACTTGCCTCGCTGTGGTGACCGGCGATCGGCGGGAACCTTGGAAACGGCGTGGACGTCCTACCGACGGGGCGCGGGGAAGGTGTCAGACGCGCCGGACGCCGGGGCGCCGGCCGGAGGACAGCATGGGGCCCTAAACCCTTGATAGACTGGGCGGGACACGCGATTGAATGCCTTTCCGGATTTATTTGGGCTCCTCCGACGGAACGCCCGACACGACCATCGCGCCGCCGTTATGCTGGACCGTCGATTCAGCAGGAGCGTACCTCGTTGTCAACGAGGCCGCGGCCGTATTCTTCGGGCAGAGCGCCGAGGCGCTCCGCGGGACATCGTGGCTTGAACGGGTCCATCCGTCGGACCGGGACTCCTGCCGCGCGGCGCTCGCCCGGGCCGGAGAAACCGGCCTAGCCGTCCAAGTGGAACACCGTCTCCGCGGCGGTGACGGGGGGTATCGGTGGGTGCTTAGCACGGCGACTCCGGCACCTTCGGGGGCGCGATCGATTGCGACGACCTGCTTCGACATCACGCCGGTACACGAAGCGGTCGAGCGGTTGAAGATTTTCTCGCTGGCCGCCGAGCAGAGCCCAGTTTCCATCGTCATCACGAACGCCGCCGGGGAGATCGAGTACGTCAACCCCAAGTTTACGGCGACGACGGGTTATTCGCGCGATGAGGTGATGGGGAAGAACCCGCGAGTTCTCAAATCGGGAGAAATGCCGATCGAGGGGTATCGGGACATGTGGGCCGAACTTGCCGCCGGGCGCGAGTGGCGGGGCGAGTTTCATAACCGGCGGAAGGACGGCACATTATTCTGGGAGTCTGCCGTAATTAGCCCCGTGCGCGACAGTGAAGGGAAGATCACTCACTATTTCGCGGTGAAGGAAGATATCACCGAGAACAAGCGACTTTCGGCGATGATGGCGGACGCCCAGCGGAAGGCGCAGGTGGCGCAACGCGCCAAGAACGAGTTTCTCAATAACATGAGCCATGAACTCCGGACGCCGATGAACGGCATCCTCGGCATGGCGTACTTACTGCGCGACGCGCCGAACGATCCGGAGCGAGAGACATACCTTCGCGTGCTGTCGGAATCCACCGAGGCGCTGCTGGCTTTCATGTCACAGTTACTGGATCTCGCCAGTCTTTCCGAGGGCACGACCGTGCTCCACGTCGCTCCGTTCGACCTGGCTCACTGCACCAGTCATGCGGCAGGACTGTTTGCCGCCGCTGCTTTCGAAAAGGGGATCACGATCGAGACACAGATCGATGCGGAAGTTCCGTCCATCGTGGCCGGAGATTCGCTTCGCCTCGGCCAAGTGCTGGCGAACCTCATCGGAAACGCGGTTAAGTTCTCTTCGACGGGCAAGATAACTGTGAAGGTCGTACCCGATCCATCGTTCGCTGTATCGGGGTCCTCGGCCGGCCTGCGATTTTCGGTGCAAGACGAGGGCATTGGCATTGCGACCGATAAACTCGATATTATCTTCGAACCATTCGAAAGAGCCGACACGTCGTCTTCACGCAAGTTTGGGGGCGCGGGCGTCGGCCTGGCGATCGCCCGCCGGTTGGTGGAAGCGATGGGCGGCCGGATCTGGGCAGTAAGCCGTCCTGGCCATGGCTCGACGTTCTATTTCACGGCGCAGTTTCAAACGCTGTAACCGGCGAGGACTTAGAACCGGAGTTTTAACTGGAGGAAGATGCGGCGGTTGTCGCCGTACATGGCGTTCATCGGGCCGGCGGGTGAAGCCATCCAGTTGGAGGCGCCGAAAAGCGGAGAACTCAGGTCGCCCACGGGCAGTCCGGGGTTGAACCGGTTGAGAGCGTTCCGGGCGATTACCGCCACGACAAGGTTGAAGCGGTGATCGGTGGAAGCGTCGTGCACTTTCCCTTCGGCGGCAGACCCGCCGGGTTCGGCCACAATCATTCCTTCGCCTGCCGGGCTCTTCTTAGCTTTTTTGGCGTGAGTTCGTCCCTCGGTCGATCCGAAACCGAAGGTCCGGCTGATGCGCATGTTCAAGGTGACGAACATGGGGCCTGTTCCATAGTTGCGTGGAATCAGCGTTGCTCCCGCGGCGGGGTTTGTCTGAAAGAGTCCGAGCGGCGTGGCCATGACGCCGGGAGCACCGGCTGAAGTCCCGAGGGCCGGCCGCGCGTTGAACAACAGGTCGCCGTAGGGGCTCGTGCCGGTTGTAATATCAAACGGCGCTCCGGAGCGCGCGATGAAGAACGGGCTGAAGAGGATATGGAAAGGTCCGGAGTAAGTTGCGCCGACGACGACGCTGTGCGAAATGTCGTAGGCGGATCGGCCGTAGTCTGCGTTCGCATTGTAAGGATTGGACACGAACCAGTTTGGGCCGTCGGTGTTGCTCATGGCGTGTGTCCAGGCGTAGTAACCAAAGATGCTCAGTCCATTGGTCATGCGCCGCGAAAGGTTAATGAGAAACTGCTGCTGGTTGAAGAGCCCGGCCGACTCATACTGGTAAATGTCATTCGGGCCATAGGGCCGGACGCCGTTTTGCGGCTGCCCGGCGGGATAAGTGCCCGGCAGCGGGGCGTTGATGTCGCGCGAGCGGAGCAGGTGATCTCCGTGGGACTCGATAAACGTCGCCGACAGGATCGTCTTGCGGCTCAATTGCCGCTCCACGCTCAGGGCCGCCTGCATCAAGGCCGGCGCCTGGAGGTTCGGGTCCAACTGCCTGGTGATTTGGACGACGCCGGGCCCGGTCAATGACGACGCCGCCGGAGCCGACGGATAGAACAAAGGATGCCGCACGACGTAGCGCTGTTGCAGCGCACCGGAAAAGCGCATCGCATCGAGGGCGATGGTTGCGGGGATGCGGTCGTAGAACACGCCGCCGCCGGCGCGGATCACGGTCTTGCTGTGCTTGCCGGGCGACCAAGCCAGGCCGAAACGCGGGGCGATGTCGCGCCAGTCGGATACGTTCGACTGCAATTCGTAGCGCAGCCCGCCGCTTACGGTGAGATTCGGGCGCAATTTCCAGTCGTCCTGCACGAAGAGTCCCGCATCGGCTTCCGATAACGCCGCGTAGGGGATGCCGCTGTTGAGCATGAACTGCGAAGGGCCGGCGCCCAAGGCGCGAATCTGGCTCGCCGGGTAGCCGGCGTTTTGAAGCAGCAGGGTCCGCTGGTACATATCGAGCGAAGTGAGCGTCACATCCACCGGCAGGCCACCCGGGCCGAGCACCGGTTGATTGAGAGCGTTCAGTTCCGGCGCGGTCCCGCCGGCGAAGATATAAGTACCTCCGAAGTTACGGAACGATGTATCTTGTAACTGGGTTTCCCGGACGCGTCCGCCGAACTTGATGGTGTGCTTGCCGCGGTTCAGAGACGCATAGCTGTGAAACTCGTAACCGTCTGCGACGTTTGCCGACGGCCCGATGGGTGACCCGCCGCCGGTGAACGAATCAAGCACTCGCAGTGAGGATTGGCCGTAGGGGGCCTGGTAGGCCATCTGGTCGCGATTGAATTGAAAGGCGGTTTCAAGGACTGTATTCGCCCCCAGCACCGCGGTTTCGGTCATCTGGACGGTATTATGCCCGGTGTGCAGGTCGTAACCGGTGGAGGGCAGCGCGAACTGTCCGATGCCGTCGTTGACGACGCCGGTTCCGAACCAGCTATAACGAACGGTAAGTGTGTTGGTGTCGTTGAGTTGAATATCGAGGCGAGGGTCAACCATGGTGCTGGCAAACGGCGCCATGACGGCTTCGCTGACGGCGTAGGGCTGCAATGCGGGCGTCAGCGCCGTGGCACTTACCACGGCGTTGTCCTGGACGTCGCGCCGCTCGAAGTCCACAAACCAGGACATCCGCTTCCCGAGAGAACCACCGATGTCTCCGTCGCCCTGCTGGGAACGATAGGCGGGCTTGATGTCCGCCAGGGGATTGCGCGAATTCATCGCCGCGTCGCTGATTCGGTACGACACGGACCCATGGACGGCGTTCGAGCCCGGCTTGGTGAAAACCTCGATTCGCCCGTAGCCCAGCGTGTCGTATTCGGCGGAAAACGGATTCTGATTGATCCGGACTTCGCGGATCGAGTCTTTCGGGGGGAGCCTTCCGCCACTGAAGCCATCGAGAAACAACTGGCTGGTCATGGCGCCCGCGCCGGCGCCGGGTCCGGCGATAGCCTTGAGGTCCGTCAGCAGGTCATCCGGGTCGTCCGGCAGGGTATCGAGGTCATCCCCGCTCAGGACAATCGCGTTGGCGTTGTCAGCGGGATCGACGCTGAGCGAGTCGGCTTGCGAACTTACAGTAACTTGATTCTGTACGTCCGCCAGCGATAAATGGAGGTCCAACTGCGCGGCCGGGCCTGCGGCTACTTCTACTTCCTGGCTTTCGAACGGCGCGAAACCCGCATGATCGGCGTGCAGGGTGTAACGTCCGGGCTTCATGCCCGGGATCTGATACTCGCCCTGCTGGTTGGATACGGTAGAGTAGATCTTCCCTGCCGCGCTCGTCGCCGTGACGGCAGTGCCGCTCACTACCGCGCCTGAAGGGTCCTTCACGACCCCGTGGACCGAGCCAGCCTGCTGCGCGCGCGCCGTTGAAGATGGCCCCAGGCAGGTGACAGCCGCGAGAGAAAGAACAAGTCTGAAGTGTACTTTCTTCAGCATGCCACGCTCCGGCGGTAGCCGAAGTAACTGCGGTACCACTCGACAAACTTTGCGAGACCTTCCTCGATCGTCGTAGCGGGTTGGAAGCCGGTGTCCCGCTCGAGGTCCTGGGTGTCGGCATAGGTGCATGGCACGTCACCCGGCTGCATCGGCAGATACTGCTTCACGGCCGTCTTGCCGAGGCACCGTTCCAGGGTACTGATGAAATCCAACAGCCGGACGGGTTGATGATTGCCGATGTTATAGATCCGGTAGACTGCCTGGCTGAGTGACTCTTCCGGGTGCAAGGCCGAGTAACTCTGCCGGGGAGGGTTGTTCAGCACGCGCACGACGCCTTCGACGATGTCGTCGATGTAAGTGAAGTCCCGGCTCATATCGCCGTGGTTGTAAACGGGGATCGGGCGCCCGGCCTCGATCGCCTCAGCAAACTTGAAGTAAGCCATATCCGGCCGGCCCCACGGCCCGTAGACAGTGAAGAAACGAAGGCCGGTCACGGGCAGACCGTAGGTGTGGCTGTAAGAATGGGCGAGCAATTCGTTGGACTTCTTGGTTGCAGCGTAGAGCGATACCGGGTGATCGACGTTATCGCTGGTAGAGAACGGCGCCTTGCGATTCGCCCCGTATACGGAACTGGACGAGGCGAAGACGAGGTGCCCGACGCCTTGCTGGGCGCAGGCTTCGGCGATGTTCACAAAGCCCGCAAGGTTGGCACGGACGTAAGCATGGGGGTTTTCGATGGAGTAGCGGACACCGGCCTGGGCGGCCAGGTGTGCCACGCTGTCAAACCGTTGGGAGGCGAATAAGTGATCGACGGCGGCGGTGTCGGCGACATCCAGGCGATGGAAGCGGAAGCCCGGGAGCGGGCGCAGACGGTCGAGCCGTGCCAACTTCAGACTGACGTCGTAATAATCGTTCAGGTTGTCGACCCCTTCCACTTCATGGCCCTCGCGCAGTAAACGCTGCGCAAGGTGGAATCCAATGAACCCGGCCGCGCCGGTGACGACAATTTTCATGCGGTTAACTCCATGCCGGTCCGTTCCGAACCGGGAAATGACAAGTTCAGGGCGAGCAGTGCCGCCGGGGAGTGCGGGCCGGCGTAGTGCACAACCGTGAAGCGGCCCGACTGCAGCTTTGCGGCGCGCACCAGGGGCGCCGGCAGGAGCGGCAGCCGCGCGAGCACGCCGTCGAGTTCATTCGCAGCGCCTGAGAGGGCGATGGTGGTGAGGGGCCGGGCGCCGGGATGCGGGAGCCCGGCGATCAACCGGCCACATTCTTCCGAGCGGGCTTCGAGGCGCTGGGCGCCGTTCAGCCACTCGGAAGCTGCGCCGGGTTCAAGCCCTGGCGCCAGAACGACGCGAACCCCGATTGCACCGGACTTCGGCTTCGGGAGCCTGGGGCGGATGTAACCGGTCGCGTTAAGAACAAGAAGCCGCGCCTCGCGTTCGCCACGGGGATATTCGAGGACACTTACTCCGAGGTTATTCTGCTGAATCGTGTGAAAGGACTCCGGACCGAGTCCGAGCGCCGACAACAGCAACGCCCGTCCCATTCCGTTGTGAGTAACTAACAGGACATCCTCTCCGGGATGCCGGCTTGTTAATTCGGCTGCGAGGAGGCGGGCGCGGTCAAAGGCCTCGCGAACGGGATAGCGCCGCGCGCCTTGTTGATCTTCGAGCGAAAACCGTGCGGGTGCGTGAACCCAGTCGCCGTATTGATCGGGATAGGCGTCACAAATCTCCGCATAACGCCGGCCCTCCCAACAAAACAGGCTTATTTCGGCGAGGGCGTGGTGCGAGACGACGGGTGCCGGATGTTCGCGCGATGCCATCACCGCGCCGGCGGTCTCGACGGCGCGGGCCAGCGGGCTTGTGTACACCGTGCGAAACGGGATGCGGGCGAGTGCTTCTCCGGCGCGGCGCGCCTCGTTGAAGCCCTCTTCGGTGAGGTGCGAGTCATCCGAGGATCCTTGAAAGCGCCCCTGGCGGTTATAGGTGCTCAAGGCGTGGCGCAGGATCCAGAGCCGCGTAGGACGATCCTTGGTTTCAGGCATCGGCGGTCACCATCGTTTCGGTTCGGGAGCCGGAGTCGTGGCGGCGCTTGCGGTAGGCTTCGGCGTATCTGCCGTTGCGGGCGAGTAACTCGTCGTGCGTTCCGCGCTCCACGATCCGGCCTTGTGCGATGTAAAGGATTGCGCCGGCTTCGCGGGCCGCGTCGAGGTCGTGCGTGATGAGGATGGTGGTTCGCCCGCGCCACAGGCGGCGAAGCCCGGCCTCGACCTCGCGTGCTCCCGCTTCATCGAGCCCTGTAGAGGGCTCGTCGAGAAGAACGATCGGGGCCTGCCGGATGGCGGCGCGGGCGATGGCGATCCGCTGCCGTTGGCCGCCGGACACCGTTGCGCCGCGCTCGCCCAACTGCGTCTCGTAACGCTCCGGCATCCGGCAGATGAAATCATGTGCGTTGGCGATTTTAGCCGCCTCCTCAACAGCAGCCGGGCCGGCCGACGGCGCCCCCAAGGCGATGTTTTCGCGCACGGTGGCGGCGAACAGGACGCTTTCCTGCATGACGACGCTGATCTGCCGGCGCAGGGATTCGATCGTCAGGTGGTCGATCGGGATTCCGTCGATCAGGATGCGTCCTTGCTGCGGATCGTGAAAGCGGAGTAGAAGTGCGGCGAGAGTCGACTTCCCGCTGCCGGAGTCGCCCACGATTGCGACGCGTTCGCCGGGCTGTACTTCGAAGCTGACGTTGTCGAGGACGGTTTTGCCGTTTTCGTAGGCGAACGACACGTTCTCAAACCGGATGCGTCCCTGGAGAGCCGGTGCTTCCACGGCGTCGGGACGGTTCTTCACCTCGGCTTCGGTGTGCAGCAGGTCGAGGACGCGGTCCCCGGAAGCCACGGCCTTGGCCATCTGGCCCAGGTACTTGGCGAGTTGCCGGAGGGGCTTGAACGCGGCGCGAAGATAATTCAGGAACACGATCAATTCGCCGGGCGTGATGGCTTTGTCGAGCACGGCATGGGCGCCGGCCCAAAGCACCATGGCGCCACTGGCGGCGGCGAGTAACTCGGCGGTGCGTTCCAGGCTTGCCGATAGCCGCACTGTTTCGACGCCGCTTCGCAGGCTTCGCGTATTGGACGCGGAGAAGCTCCGGCTGAAGAAGTCCTGCAGCGAGAGGGCGTGCACGACGCGAATGGAGCCCATCACCTCCGAGGTGGTCGCCGCCATGGCGCCATCCCTTTGGCGCTGGACACGGGTGGTCTCGCGGATTTTACGGGTGAGACGGGTGACGACAAGAAGGAAGACCGGGAAGGCGATCAGCGCGATCAACGCCAGACGCCAGTTCATCCAGAACATCACGCCGAGCATTGCAACCAGCGTGAGACTGTAAGAGACGAACGGCACGACGGAGGTAACCAGAACCTCGCGGATGCGGTCGATGTCGAAGATGACGCGCGCAGTGAGGTCACCGGTCCGGCTGCGGTTGTGGAACGAAATGGACAGGTGCGAAATATGGGAGAACAGCTTCAGGCGGACGTCAGCCAGCACACGGGAGGCAGCCACGGCGAGGAATACGGAATTCAGGTAGTTGGAAAGCGCCCCCAGGCCCGCCATGAGGACCATCGCCGCCGCGGCGGAACTGATGATCTTCTCCGGGCTCCAACCGGCGAGGAACCAGGCCGCGCGGGCATGGCGATGGCCGAAAGAGGCAAAGAGCTGGTCATAGATAAACTTCAGCGGCCATGGTTCCAGAAGTTGAAAGACGGCGGTGAACAGCACGGCGGCGGCCGCGGCGGCGACGAGTTTCTTCTGCCGCGCGATCTCGGGACGAAAGGCGCGGAATAGGCGGATAAAGCCGCCGACTAACTCGCGAAAG
>JAKAJI010000198.1 GCA_021813825.1 Acidobacteriota bacterium
GCGGCCGATGGTGGAGTTCGTCCAGAGTTCGTCGTAGCGAGGGGCGATCGCGTCAAAGGCGGAGGTACTCATGCTTCGACCTCGTCATGGAGTTCGTGGAGGGCGCGGCGGGCTTCGGCGATCCGGGCGGGATCGGGTGTGGGGGCGGTTTCGCTGCGGAGTAACTCGTCGGCCTGGGCGTAGAAGCGGCGGGAGTGGCGGCCGCGGATGAGAAAGTCGCGGTCGGTGGATTCGGCCCAGGGGCGGAGGGTGACGAGGTTGGGCTGGACGCGGTCGAAGTAGGGCGTGCCTTTGATGGGGTAGGAGACGGTAGTGAAAAACACATCGGGGCGGCATTGTTTTACGTGTTCGACGGTGGCTTCGATGTCGCAGATCTGTTCGCCGTCGTAGCCCCACATGAGGAACATGCCGGTTTGGATGCCGCGTTGTTTGAGGAGAGACACAGCGGAGCGGACCTGGGCGATGGTGACGCCGCGCTGCATCGAGTCGAGGATGCGCTGGGAGCCGCTTTCCGAGCCGATCCAGACGCGGAAGCAGCCGAGGGAAGCGAGGGTTTCGGCGACGGAGGGGCTGAGGCGGTCGGCACGGGTGATGCATTCGAAGGGGATGCGGAGGCCGCGGCGGGACATTTCGGAAGAGTAAGCGCGAAGCCAGCCGGGATGGATGGTGAAGACGTCGTCGGCTAGCCACAACATTTCAGGGCTGTATTGTTCTTGAATCCAGGCGATTTCGTCAACGACGTTCGAGGGAGAGCGGCGGCGGTGGGACTTGCCATAGACGGAGTGGGAGCACCAGGCGCAGTGGTAGGGGCAGCCACGGGCGGTGATGAGGGAGACGGAGCCCGCGCCGTGGTGGGTTCGCCAGGTTTCGAGGTAGCGCTTCATGTCGATGCGTTGGCGGTCCGGCCAGGGCTGGGCGTCGAGGTCGGGCATGAGAGGTGCGGGCGGAGTCTGGCTGAGGGCGCCGGTGGGAGCGAGGAAGGAGATCCCGGCGACGGAAGGGAAGTAAGTTGGATCCATGCCGGTACGAAGGAGGTGTTCGAGAGAGAGTTCGCCTTCGCCGTTGACGATGACGTGGGCGCCGGCGGCGAGATATTCGGCGGGGTAGTTGGGCGGTTCGGGTCCGCCGAGGATGACTTTCCAACCGCAGGCACGGGCGTGAGTGGTGATGGCGAGGACGTTGCGGCGGGTGAGGAGATTCCCGTAGACGCCGAGGACGCCAGGCGAGCCGGATTCCAGGAGACGGAAGAGTTCGGCGAGAGAGCCGAAGGTGGAGTCGTAGAGATCGACCGGAAGGCCGCGGGCGCGGAGGTGGGAGGAGAGATAGAGGAGGCCGAGGGGAGCGTAGGGTTTCATGATGGCCTGCTCCTTGGGGTCTTCGTGGAGGAAGTAACCGTGGGTGAGCAGTGTGCGCATCAAGCGACCTCGACGGGGGCGGGGGATTCTTTCAGTTGGTAGACGCGGTCCCAGAGGCCGGCTAAGTCCGCGGAGGAGGTGGAGCGGCGGACTTCGGCGTGGAGGGCTTCGGCGAGGGCGCGGTAGAAGGTGGTGGAATACGTGCCTTGGAACATCATGGCGAGGTCGCCGCTATCGCGCCAGTGAGGATCGCCTTGTAACTCGGCGGCGACGATGTTATAGAAGCGGGTACGCGGCAAGGGGTAGGAGACCGAGATGCCGATGTCGTCCGGTTGGGATTGGCGGACCATGCGGAGAGTAAGTTCGATGTCTTCCCACTTTTCGCCCGGATAGCCGAACTGGAGAAAGAAGCAGGCACGGATGCCGAGGCGGCGGAGGTTGCGGCAGGCTTCGGCGATGTGTTCGACGCGGACGCCTTTGTCCATGGCGTCGAGTATTTTTTGAGAGCCGGATTCGGCGCCCATCCAAACTTCGGCGCAGCCAGCGCGTCGGAGGGCGGCGGCGGTGGGCCGGGTCATGAGGTCGCAGCGGCTTTGCATTTTGAAGGGAACGCGGGCATCGAGGCGTTCGACTTCGGCGGCGAAGGCTTCGGTCCAGCGGGCCGAAAGGGCGAAGATGTCGTCGGCGAACCAGAGGTGATCCGGGGCGAAGCGGGTTTTGAGTTCGCACATTTCGGCGGCGACTAAGTGGGGTGAGCGGGCGTGATAAGTGTCGCCGTATATGGGCTTGGCGCACCAGTTACAGCGGTAGGGGCAGCCGCGACTGGAGACGATGTTGAGGGAGAAGTAACCGTGGGCGGCGAGCCAGGCCTCGCGGTAGGGGGTGAGGTCGAGAAGGTCCCAGGCGGGGAACGGGAGGGAGTCGAGATCGGCGCGTGGGGCGCGGGGAGGGTTGTAGGTGACGTTGCGGGTCGTGGGGTTGAGGTAAGCGAGGCCGGGAATACCGGAGTAAGTGCGGGTTTGGAGGAGTTGGAGGAGGGAGGACTCGACTTCGCCGGTGAGGACGCAATCGAAGCCGGCGTCGAGGAATTCGCGGACGTGATCGGAGGAGTCCGAGCCGTGGACGATGGGGATGAGGCCGGCGCGGCGGGCGGAGGCGGCGAAGCGGAAGGCGAGTTCGCGGCTGTGGAGGAGACACATTTTGGAGAGGAAGTTGAAATCGTCTTCGCAGACGACGAGGTAGCGGGGGCGGTGGCGGGCGAGGGCGCGATCGAAGCCGGGGATGGGCGCTTCGAAGGTGGGATCGAAGAGGGCGACGGAGATGCCGGCATCGCGAAGTACGGCGGCGGCGAGGAGGGTTTGCAGCGGCGGGTAGGGCTGCATTTTCTCGACCTGCTTGGGATCCGCGAAGAGGTGATTGCTGTGAGTAAGTAGGACTTCCGCCATACCGGATCCCCGAGTCAGTTACAGGGTCAAGAAGCTACCGCCTTGGGTTCGAGTTTGAAGGCGTCGACCTTGGCTTTGGGCGGCGGGAAGACGCGGGAGGTGGTGTCCTTGAGCCAGAGTTCGAAGGGGAAGGAGTAGAAGTGGTGGTCGAGGCGCCAGCGGGCGGGGACGGCGATGGCGGAGTGGACGAGGCGGGTGATGGGGTGCTTGCGTTCGACCATGACGGGGACGCGCTGGAAGGCGACGCGGAGGTATTCGCGCATGGTTTGGAGCTGCTTGTGTTTTTTGCCGTCGAGCCAGGGGAGGCGGGTGTAGCGGGGGAAGAAATCGGCCCAGCCTTCGAAGGTTTTCGGAACGTCGATGCCGAGTTCGAAGGCGCGATCCATGATGGGTGCGCCGGGGTAGGGTGTGAAGATATTGGTCCAGAACTCGGCGCCGGGGTAAGTGCGGCAGACCTTCATGACCATGCGGATGGTTTCGCGGAGTTCGGCTTCGCCTTCGCCGGGGAAAGCGAAGATGAGGTTGAAGGAAGGGCGGATGCCGGCCTGGGTAAGTTTGTCCGTAACTTCGTAGATGGCGCCGAGTTTGGTGAAGTCCTTATTCATGGCGTGGAGGACTTTTTGCGAGCCGCTTTCAGCGCCGTGTGCGATTTGAGAGAGGCCGGCGCGGCGGAGGAGTTTCAATTCTTCGACGGAGAAGCGGTTGGTGAGGTTAGTGGAGGCCTGGACGCTCCAGTCGAAGTAGACGCCGCGGTGGAGGAGACCTTCAGCGATGAGGAGGGTGCGTTCGCGATCTACTAAGAAGTTGTCGTCGACGAACCAGAGGAGCGAGAGGCGGTAGCGGGTGACGAGGTCCGTGGTTTCTTCGACGACCTGCTCGGGCGGGAGGGCGTTCCACTTCCGGCCGTAGACGCCTTCGTTGGTGCAGTAGGCGCAGCTATAGGGGCAGGCGAGGCTGGAGGCGTACATGGTCCAGCGGCGGCCGCAGAGTTTTTCGTAGGCGTCGAAATCGGCGAGATGGTAGGCCTTGGCGGGGAGTTCGGTGATGGGCTTGAGGGGGCGGGGCGGGTTGAAGGCGATGCGGCCGTCTTCTTTGAAGCCGGCTCCGGCGACGCCGCGGAGGGAGGCGCCGGATTCGATGCGCTGGACGATTTCGAGGACGGCGTCTTCGCCCTGGCCTTTTACGACGATGTCGACGTAGGGGGCGGCGAGGGTTTGGTCCGGGAGGAGCGAGGGGTGCCAGCCTCCGAGGACGATGGGTTTTGTGGGGTAGAGTTGCTTGACGGCGCGGGCGATCTGGACGGTTTCGCGGATCATCGGGCCGGTGACGAGGCTGATGGCGAGGCAGAGGGCGTCGGGCATTTCTTCGAGGACGCGCTGCTCGAAGTTGGGGGTGATGGTGGAGTCGATGATGCGGACGTCGTAGCCGTGGTTGAGGAGAGGAGTCGAGAGGGCGAGGATGCCGAGGGGCGCAGTGGCCTCCTGGCTGGAGAATGCCGGGAAGAAAAAGACGATCTTCTTAGCCCGCACTCGACTCCTCCCTACGCAGGCTGCGCGCCATGAGTGCGGGACGCGCAACCAGCGCTGAAAGTTACGTTATCACACGGCGGGGGAGGGTTTAACCGGGCAGGACCGCGGGGAGGGCGAGGGGCGGAGACGGCGGGCGATTGCGGGCTGGGGTGGGTTTGGGCTGGTAGATGCAGCGGGGGTCTTCGGCGAGGAAGTCGCCGGTGAGCGAGAAGGCGCGGGAACGGGAACCGCCGCAGAGGTTGCGAAATTCGCAGTCGCCGCACTTGCCGTGGAGGTGGTCCGCGTTGCGGAGGGTTTGGAACAGAGGCGACTGGCGATAGACGGCGGCGAGCGAGTCGCGGCGGACGTTGCCGGCGGAGATGGGGAGGAAGCCGCTGGGGTAGATTTCGCCGGTGTGGGAGATGAAGACGAAGCCTTTGCCATCGTTGATGCCGGCCTGGCGCTGGATGATTCCGGGGGGCAGGTGGGGTGAGGCGCCGGGGCGGTTTTCGGCTTTGCGCTGCTGGGCGACGTAGCGGCGGTAATGCTGGGCTTCGGTGGTTTTGATGTCGAAGGAGGCGGATTTGGAAAGGTTATAGAGATAGGCGAAGACGGCTTCGTATTCTTGGGCGGTGAGGTCCTGGGAGGCGGAGGCGCGGCCGGTGGCGACGAGGAAGAAGACGCTCCAGAGGCGTGCGCCGGAGGCTTGGACGAGGGCGGCGATTTCGTCGAGGCGGGCGAGGTTGTGACGGGTGACGGTGGTGTTGACTTGCGTGGGGAGGCCGATTTGGCGGGCGTAGTCGAGGGCGAACCGGGTGCGGGCGAAGGAGCCTTCGACGCGGCGGAAACCGTCGTGGCTTAGGGCGTCGGGGCCGTCGAGGCTGAGGGCCATGCGGGCGACACCGCAGCGCTGGAAGGAATCGATGGCGGCGGCGGTGAGGAGGGGCGTGGCGCTGGGGGTGATGGTGGTGCGGAGGCCGAGCTCGACGCTGCGTTCGAGGAGGGGGAAGACGTCAGGGCGCTTGAGGGGGTCGCCGCCGGTGAAGACCATGAGGGGGTCACCGAACTCGCGGATGGATTCGAGGAGCCGGAAACCTTCGGTGGTTGTAAGTTCGAGCGGGTTGCGGTTGGCGATGGCGCAGGCGCGGCAGTGGACGCAGGCGAGATCGCAGGCCTGAGTAAGTTCCCAGATGACGAGGAAGGGTGCGTCGTCGAAGGATTTCATTGGTTTCAGAGTAAGGCGGGTGGAGCGTGGTGCGCAGTGACCATTGTCACAGGCGGTGATTTTGGCTAGGATATGCCTGATTCGGGCAGGAGGAGCTTGTATGGCGGGCAGGCTGATTCTATACGTTCTTATTGCTGCCGCGATGCTGCCGGCGCGGGGGCAGACGATTCCGAGGACGTGGGACGAGAAGGCGCTGGCGACGGGTTTGCTTCCGCCGCCTGTAGCGGGCGCGAAGGTGACGCTGGTGACGGCGGACTATTACTACCGCATACCGGAGCGCGTGATGTACCGGCAGTATCCGGTTTATGCTGCGCGGTTCGAGCCGGCGGGGTATCTGACGGAGTTGGCGCGGAAGGAACCGGAGGTGGTGTTCGATCCCCCGAAGTTGAAGACGGAAGACGAATGGATCGCGGCGGGGCGGGAGGTGTTCCGGTATCCGATCACGTTCGTGCCGGTGGAGGCGATGCAGGAGTGGCGCGGCATTCTGGAGCGGAGCGGAGTAAGGCCGGCGCGGGATGGGAGCTATCCGCAACTAAGTCTGGTGGTGGTGAAGAAGGGCGTGGTGATGGCGGGGTTTCTCTCGTGCGCGACGTGCCACACGCGGATTCTGCCGGATGGGAACGTGATCGAAGGCGGACAAGGGAGCGTGCCGGACCTGTTGCTTGGGTTTCCGCCGGGTCTGGAAGTGATGAGGTCATTTGAGCGGGCGCTGTTTCGCGTGCCGTGGCTGAAGGAGGATTCCGAGGATCGAGTGGAATCGATGAGTATCGACCAGGTAAACGCGGTGAAGACGGCGATTCCCGTTGGCGTAGTGGCGCGGCACGGGACGAGTCTGTTCTCGCCAGTGCAGATTCCGGATCTGATCGGGGTGCGGGACCGGCGGTATCTGGACCATACGGGGCTGATGAGGCATCGCGGCATCGGGGATATGATGCGGTACGCGGCGCTGAATCAGGGTGCGGATATGCTGACGGATTATTCGGGGTTCCGGCCGACTTACTTCTTAACGGGCGAGGAGAATAAGTTACCGCCGCCGGAGAAGTTGGAACGATACTCGGAGGCGCAGTTGTTCGCGCTGGCGAAGTATGTGTACTCGATCGAGCCACCGGTGAATCCGAATCCGGTGAATGCGCTGTCGCGGCGGGGCGAGGGGGTATTCGCGCGGGAGGGTTGTGCGCGGTGCCATACGCCGCCGCTGTACACGTCGAACCGGATCACGCCGGCGTTGGGATACACGGTCCGCGAGGAGGATCGGCAGGTGGACGACATTGAGCCGACGGTGGTGGGGACCGACCCGACGCTTACGCTGCGGACGCGGCGCGCGACGGGCTTTTACAAGATTCCCTCGCTGCGGGGCGTGTGGTATCGGGGACCGCTGGAGCATGAGGGATCGGTGGCGACACTGGAGGACTGGTTCGACGCGAGGCGACTGCGGGACGACTATGTGCCGACGGGATACAAGGGAGATGGGGTGACGCACCGGGCGGTGCGGGGGCATCCGTTTGGGTTGGGTTTGTCGCAGGAGGACAGGGCGGCTCTGATGGCGTTTTTGCGAACGCTGTAAGGGAACGTGGGTCAGCGGCCGTCGAGGGCGTGGAGGGCACGTTGGGCGGTGGGGTTGCTGGGTTTGCGGGCGAGCCAGCGATCGATGGTAGCTCGGGCCTTGCCGCGGTCGCCGGCTTGGACGTAGGCGCGGGCGAGGTTGAGGTAGAGATCGTCTTCGTCGGGGTCGACTTCGAGGCCGTAGGAGAAGGCTCGGATTGCGTCGGCGGACTGGTTGTTGGTGGCGAAGAGGACGCCGAGGTTGTTGATGGCGGCGCCGTAGTTATGGCGGATCTCGATGGCGCGCTCGAAGGCGGCCTTGGCTTCGGGGATGCGGTTTTGGCGGGCGAGAACGAGGCCGAGTCCGTTGCTGGCTTCGGCCGAGTTAGGGTCGAGAGTGAGGACGCGGCGGTAGGCGGATTCGGCCGCCGTATCGTTGTTCATCTGAGAGTAGGCTTCGGCGGAGTTGAGGAGAGCGTAAGTGAGGTCGGGCTTGATTTGGAGGGCCTTCTGGTAGCAGGAAATGGCGCGAGTGGGGTTGCCGCCGGCGAGTTCGACGCCTCCGAGTTCGTTCCAGGCTTCGGCGCTTTCGGGCCGGAGGGTGAGGGCTTGATTGAGTAATTGGCGGGCTTTGGCGGTTTGATTTTGGTCGAGATTGATCTGGGCGACGAGGACGAGGATGGGGACGTTAGTGGGATTGCGATCGAGCGCGGCTTCTAGATAGGGGAGCGCGGCCTGGGGGTAGCCGGATGCGAGAAGAGCGGCGCCGAGTTTGAAGAAATCGCGCTGGGGGTTGAGGAGGTAGCGGCCGGGGAAGGGGTAAGGCTTCGCGGGCGCGGATAAGTCGGCACGGAGTTGGGATTCGGTGGGGCGGGTGGAATAGATTTTGCGGGCGCGGCTTTTAGAGTCCGTGAGTAAGTAGAGGGGTAAGTCGAGATCGGCGCGGTATTCAAAGAGATAGCGGCGGAAGAGGGAGTAGACGGCGAGGGTTTCCTCCGATTCGGTGGAGGTGATCGAGACTAAGCCGGAGCCGGGGCGATGGTCCGGCAGCGGGATGGGTTCGAGGAACCAGGTGTCGTGGAGGGCGGGGTGGTTGTCGGCGTGGATGGGAGGGGCGTTGTGAGGGAAGGCGGCGCGGGGGCGGAGAGGCGTTTTGCGATGAGTGGCGCTGCCTTCTTCTATCTCGTACTCATAGCCGGATTCGAGCGGGCCGAAGGTTTGTTCGAGTCCGGAGGGCCAAGTGATCTTGCCGGTTTCGGCGGAGCGGCGATCGGCTAAGCCGAAGTGGAGTTTCTTGGTGTGCTGGGAGAGGTAACCTGAGCCGGCGGTGAGCCACTTAGCCTGGCCGGCGAGAGTGACGCAGGCTCCGATGGCGTCACGATTCGACTTGGTTCCTTGGAGTCGCAGCACGATGCGATGGCGAGAAAGGGCGGACTGGTTAGCGAATACTCGGACTTGGGGGCCGAGGCGGCTTTTGAGGAC
>JAKAJI010000008.1 GCA_021813825.1 Acidobacteriota bacterium
GCAGGGCGGGGGATTTTGCGTTTACAGATCCGTGGGACGGGACGGTGTATCCATCGTGCAGCCTAGCGGCGGACACCATGACGGAGACGTTTCTCGCGGAGACGCAAGGGGCGACGGTGCTGACAGTGCGAGAGAACCGGAGCTGAGATGCTTTTCTATCCCCGATTGTCGAGCGGTGGCACGAGCCAGTTTCCGATTGCGCGGCAGGAGACGCACAGGACGGTTCAGAGCGCGATGCCGAGCGGCGCGACGGTCCGCTCGTCGGATACGGGTGCGGACTCGGTGCAATGGAAGCTGACTTACTCGCATCTGACGGATGCGGAGTGGGCGGCGATTGAGTCGCTGTACAAGGCGGCGCAAGGAAGGCTCAATGCATTTACATTTCTCGATCCAACAGACAACCTGCTGGTGTGGAGTTCGGACCTGACGAACCCGGTGTGGACGACGGACCCAATGGTGACGGTGGGAGCCGGGATTGGCGACCCGAACGGGGGGGCGGGCGCGTTCCGGTTGACCAACGGCGGGCAGGCATTGCAAGGCGTGGGGCAGACGCTGCCGGCTCCGGCGGGGTTGATTTATGCCTTCAGTGTGTATGTGTCAAGTACGGCGCCGGCGAGCGTGAGCTTAGTAGCGACGGACGGGACGGCCGTGCTGCACGACACGGTGAACGCGACAGCAGGGTGGACGCGAGTGCAGATGCAGAGCCTGTTGCCGAGCAGCCAGGGGACGATCACGTTCCGGATAGAGCTTGGTCCCGGAGCGCAGGTGAATGTATTCGGGCCGCAGGTGGAGGCGCAGCCGACGGCGAGTTTGTACAAAGCAACCGCGGGACGGGGTGGTGTGTATCCGGAAAGCCGCTTCGCACAAGACGAGATCCAGCGAGTGTCCACGGGCGTGAATCAGAACGCGGCGGTGATTCAGATCTTCACGACGATTCCGGATTAGAGGCGAAAGACCCAGATGGCAACAATCGACACCCTGAAGAATCTCACGACACCAGGCACGCCATTATTCCTGTTTGACATTACCCTTTCAGATGGCCAAACGGAGGGTTATAGCACGCATAGTGTGACTTATAACGGGACGGCTTATACGGCGCGAGTGATGCAGCATAACCTGTTCGACCTGCGGGCGTCTTCCAACCAGGGAATCGACAGTCTGGCGAACGTGTCGATCACGCTGGGGAATGCGGATTCGATCTGCTCGGAGATCGAGCGGAACGTAGGGTGGAAAGGCGCGCTGGTTACGATTCAGTTCCTGTTCTTCGACCTGGTGAACGGGGTTGGATTGTCGGAAAGCGAGGTGGTGTTCCGGGGGGTGGCGAATCCGCCCGAGGAATCGACCGAGTCGAGTTTTCGGGTTAGTTTTGTCAGCCGGTTGAATCTGACGCGGGTGTATCTGCCGGAAGTGAGGATCCAGCGGCGGTGCCCGTGGCAGTTTCCTTCGACATTGGCACAGCGGCAGGAGGGTTTGAGCGGCGGGACCGAGGGACGGTATGACATGTTCTACCGGTGCGGGTACTCGGCGGACGTGGCGGGTGGCGTGGGGAACCTGAGCAATGGGGTGGCGTATACGTCGTGCGATTACTCGCGGGCTTCGTGCGAACAGCGGGGGATGTTCTCAGCCGACGCGCAGGGAAACACGACAGCGCGATTTGGCGGAATTGAGTATGTGCCGTCGCTGGTGCAAGTGCGGGGATATGGACAGGGAGCGCGAGAGTGGTCGCCAGTCATTGACAACCAGGCGCGTTACAACGATTATGTTCCATTGATTTACGGTACGGGGTGGTTTGCACCTCCGATCGTGTTTTCGCGCAACGACGGGAACTTGACGAGGATGCAGTTGCTGCTGGGGATGGGGCAGATCAACGGCGTGCTGAAGGTGATCGTCAACGACATTGAGATTCCCGCTGGGCAGCAAGGCGCGAACATGACCGCAACGGGTTGGTACAACCTGGTGACGGCCGGAGGGCGCGACGGAGCCTTTGACATGGATTTCACCGACGCTCAAGGGAATCCGCTGGGAGACCCGTACGGCAGCATGGCGTATCTGAGCGTGGTGGCGCCGAACCGGATCAGCGACGGGATTACGCTGCCGCAGGTGCAGGTGCTGGTGCAGGGGATGTTGCTGGACAGGTATACGGCCGCGGGCGCGTATCAGGACACCGTTTTTACGAACAATCCGGCGTGGGTGATTTTGGACGTGCTGCAGCGAAGTGGTTGGTCGACGGAGGAAATCGACTTAGTGAGCTTTGCGGCGGCGGCGGCGGTTTGCGACTCGCCGGTTCAGGGGGTGGATTTGAACGGGAATCCGGTGACTGTGCCGCAGTTTCAGTGCAACCTGATTTTGAATTTCCGGCGGCCCGCCTCGGACGTGGTGCGCGGCATTCGGAACGGGTCGTCATTGTACTTGACGATGAGCCAGGGTGGGCTTTTGCAATTGAAGGCGGAGGGGCCGATTGCGCAGCAGCAGCCGGCGCAGATCGCGTCGAGCAACAGCGTCGAGCCGATCAACGGGGGATGGCCGGCGTATGAATTCGGGGACAACTCATTTTCTGGGATTTTGCGGAGGAGTAATGGCGAATCGACGTTGAGGGTGTATTCGCGGCCGATAGCGGATTCGCCGAACCAGATGGCGGTGGAGTTTCAGGACGAATTCAACGAATATCAACAGGACAGCATTTCGCTGGTTGACATCGACGACGTGCAGTTGAGCGGGCAGCCGGTGACGACATCGCTGACGGCGCTGGGACTACCGAATTTTAACCAAGCCGCGCGGGCGATCACGCTGCAATTGAACAAGAGCGTGCAGGGAAATACGTACGTGGACTTTGAGACGAGCGTGAAGGCGTTCGGGCTAAATCCGGGGGATTTAATCACGCTGACTTATGCGCGGGAAGGGTGGACGAGGCAGTTATTCCGCGTGACGCGGATTGCGCCTGGGCCGAACTACCGGACGGCGATGATTACGGCGCAGATTCATGACGACGCGTGGTATGGGCCGAACGCGCTTCTGGGGAGCGGAGGAATCGGACGGCAGGCGGGGGCGGGGACGGGACTTCCGCGACCGCTGGCCGGGGCGACGACGGACGGAAGCGGGAAGCCGGAGTTCGCGATCACGGAAACCGACACGGAGAGCGCGGACGGAAGTTACATCGTAAGTCTGGCGGTTGGGTTTACTCCTCCGGCGAGGCCGGCGGCAAGCGCAGCGAACATTCCACTCGTTGGATTGAATCCTTCGATAGCGCTGAGCGGAGGAACTCTAGCCGGCGGGCAGACGCTCTATTACGCGGTGAGCGCGGTGGACGCTAACGGGAACGAGACGGCGCTGTCGTTTGTGGTGACAGCGACGATTCCCTCCGGGACGCAGACTAACGCAGTTACTGTGAGCGGGCTGAGTTTCTCGGCGACGACAGCCAGCTTCAATGTTTACCGGGGCGCGACGCCGCAACAGTTATATCGGATTGCGGCGGCGCAGGCGGTAGCAGTTGAATTTACCGATAGCGGCGCGGCCGAGACGCTGGTTCCCCCACCGGACGCCAACTACGACCACGCCAATTTCTACTGGCGGTTTGAGTTACTTCCGCAGACGCCCGTGAATATCGAATCGGCGACGACGGTGGGGAACAGTCAGTTGCAGATGACGGCGAACGAGTTTCAGGGGATGATTGCGCGGATCAGCGCCGGGACAGGCGCCGGGCAGGAGCGGCAGATTCTGGCGAATACAGCGACGACATTGACCGTGGCGCAGAGTTGGACGGTGACACCGGACGGGACGAGCGAGTTTGTGGTGGTGGAGGCGGGGTGGCAATTCGGGTCGACGGCGAGCGTGAGTCCGGCGACGTTCACGGTGCCGGACCGGCCTGGAATGACGGTGGAGATTTCCGGGCGGGCGGCGAACGTGCGCAACGAGGAGACGGACCCGGCGCTGTCGCCGATTACGTCCTGGCAGATCGGCGGGGCGACGGTGACGCCGGTGGACGCGAGCGTTCCGCCGGCGCCGGTGTTCGGGTTGAACGCGCCGGGCGAAGGGTCGGTGCAGGTGCAGGCGATCGGGTTCAACACGCTGACGAACACACGGACGATTACGGCGGGCACGTTGACACTGGGTTATTGGGACGAGTTGAGCGGACCGTCGACGGTGACTCTGAGCGCGGCGATCGCGGCGACGGATACGACGATTGTGACGGTGGGGCAGACGGGTGCTCAGCCGGGAGCGCTGTTGCAGGTGGAAGCGGAAGTAATGCTGGTGATCGCGGTGGCGAGCGATGGGGTGACGCTGACGGTTACGCGCGGGGAATACGGAACGACGGCCGCAAGCTACAACGCGGGGGTTACGGTTTGGGCGCTGACGCGGATGAGCTTTGTGCTGCCATTCTTCCCGGACTTTTTCGGGAGTCCGGAGAGCGGGAGTTACAGTTTTCCGATTCCGTTTGCGGACAAGCGGATTGTTACCGCTGACCTGTTCATGACCAACTCGCGGGGCAGCGGGCCGGCGGCGCAGGAAGCGTTTACCGGGACGACGGATTACGGACTGCGGACTTTGTCGGGTGGGCAGTTGACGATGCAGGTGGAGGGGCCGCTGGCGATTGAGACGAACGCGGCGGCGCCGCTGGTGGTAGACACGACGCACGCGGTGCGGGATATCTTTGCGATGGTGAAGCAGGCGCCGGGAGCGCCAGTAGTGGTGCAGGTGACGCAGAACGGCCAGACGTACGGGCCGCAATTGACGATTGCCGCAGGGCAGACGATGTCGAACGTGGTGGACGGAATGCCGCTGCCGCCGCTCGGGGATAAGGCGCAGATCGGGTTGAACATCGTGTCGGTAACTCCGGCATCGGATGTCGCGCCGGGGAGCGACCTGACGGTGACGATCCGGCTGTAGGAGCGCCATGGCGGACACGTTGACGAAGCTACGGCCCGACCGGGACTTGCAGTGTTACTACTTCCAGCCTTCGGCGATCGCCGCGCTGAGCGGGGCGTCGGCGACGGGATTCACGCTGTCGGGGACGTGGCGGCAGCAGTTCGACTGGGCGGTAGTGGAGTGGAACCGGGATAACACGTTTGAGCATCCGATGCTCCGGAATCTGCCGGACGGGGACCTGAGCGGGATCACGCTGAGTTACCAGGAAACGCGGACGAACTGCATTCCGATGGACTCGGATCTGTATCCGACGGTGGACTGGCCCTCGCTGCGCATTTGGGCCGATCCAGGGACAGGGGAGCAGGTTTATTACGTCAAGCTGATGAATTACGCCAAGCCGGCGGCGGGAAGCTATGTGCCCGCGACGGCAACAATGACGCTGGGAGGAACGCCGACGACGGGGGATTACATCGGCGTGTCGTTTTTGAGCGAGCAGTACAACTATCAGCTTTATGGGACCGACACGATCGACAGCGCGATCACGCAGCTTGCAGCGGCGGTGAATTCGTTCTCGCCGACGATGTCGGCGACGGCTTCGGGGAGTTCGATCACGCTGACGTACCTAGGGACGAAGACGGGAAGCAGCACGACGGGGGCGAGCGGGAACCGGTTGGGCGTTTACGGATTTGTTTCGGGTGCGGGAACCGAGCAGTGGGTGACGCCTTCGGCGCAGTTCAGCGGGGGACAATCGCCGACGGCGTGGGGCGTGACGCTACCGTTCGGGACGTTGACCGACGTGAACGGCGTGGCGGTGCCGACGAACGCGGTGCGGAAGATGCGCTGGACCTACGCGGCGGACCTGCAGGCGGGAAGCTTTGTCCGAAGCGAGTTTTGGGTCGAGGTGACGCAGTGGAGCGTGACCGGGAGCAATTTGACTTACTCGGTGTCGGGACCGGGGAGCGTACGGATTGAGGACAACTCCAGCCAGATTGTCTACAGCGGGGCGTGGACGCAGGCGGTGGGGAACTTTTCGGGCTCTACGATTCACTACACGACGGAGAACGGCGATTCGCTGACGTGTTCGTATACGTTTGGGGCGGCGCACAGCCTATATCTGGGTACGAGGATTACGTACAACAGCGGAACGGTTTCGGTTTCGGTGGATGGACAGGCGGCGGTGATGGTGAACCTGCTGTACGCGGGGGAAGACGTGCTGGTGCGGCACCTGCTGGAGGACTTGGCGGCTGGCGCGCACACGGTGACCATCACATACACGGGACCGGCCGGAAGTTATTTTTATTTCGACTTTCTGGAAATGGCTATGCCGGCGCAGACGCTGCCTGTTCCGGCGACCAACGGCAAGGTGACGCTGGCGACGGATTGGGACACGGAACACTCGCAGGTATTGGCGGCGGAGCGGACGGCGTGGATCCTGGATTCGCTGGGGTTTGCCGGACGGGCGAATCATTATGCGGGTGCGCTGTGGTTTTACGAGTTGACTTCGCCGGGGAATGTGTATGCTTCGGGGACGGTGACGTTCGGCGGGACGCCGGTGTTCGGGCAGACGACGACGATCACGCTGGACGGGACGGCAATTTCGCATCTGAACAACATTGGGGATACGGCCGAGACACTGGCGCTGGCGTTCGAGTTTCTGATCAATTACAACTCGACGGGGGTGTGGGCGCAGGCATCGGGAGCAACGCTGACGATCGTTTCGCGGACGATGGGTTCGGCGGGGAACGCGATGACGCTTGCGACGAGCGGAGGCGGGACGGGGTTCACGGTGACGGTGTCGGGCGCGACGCTTACCGGAGGCGTGGACGGGACGTGGCTGACGGACCTGACAGCAACGCCGCGGATGAACCGGGCGGCGAGAGACTGGCACACGGCGTACTTTACGGCATTGAAGGGCTACGGAATCGATGTGGCGGCGGCGTTCAGTACGGAGTTAGGGAACGGCGATCCTTCGGTGAGCGCGGGCATCGGGCAGAGATATTTGAGCGGGGATCCGGTGTTAGTGAATACGCCGGCACTGCAGACGAATTTTTCGCCGCAGAGCCGCGCCTACTGGCAGGAAGTGTATCTTGAGATGGCTGGGTTGCAGGCGTCGGCGGGAGTTACGCCATACTTACAGTTTGGCGAAGTGCAGTGGTGGTATTTCCCTGAACTGGATGCACAGGGCAACCCGACCGGCATGACTTTTTACGACGCGTACACGACGAGCACGTTTGAGGCGCAGTACGGGAAGACGATGGCGCAAATTCTGACGAACACGGCCGACCCGTCGGCGACGCCCGACGAGGCAGCGTTTCTTCCAAGCCTGATCGGGGCGCACACGGCGGCGATCCGCGCGTATGTGCAAGCGACGTACCCTAGCTGCCGGTTCGAGGTGTTGTATCCGCCGGATGTGAATAACTATGCGTTAACGCAAGTGATCAACTATCCGACGGGCGACTGGACTCCGGCAAACCTGACGTGCCTGAAGACGGAGAACTTCGGGTTTACGCTGGGGCGGAACCTGGACCTGGTGCGAGCGGCGATTGAAGGAGGCTATGCGGCTGCGTTCCCTCCAGCGCAGCGCAGCCACCTGGTGGGGATCAGCGACGCATCGACGCCCTGGTTAAAGGAGAGCGAGATAGCGTTGGGGGATGCGCTTGAGTCGGTCGTGTTGTTCGCGCTCGACCAGTACTGTTTGATCGGGTATTCGACGCCGCTTGCCGCGCCGCCACGGCGGTCCTTGCAACTTGGCTAGCAGCCACGCGCTATAGTTAGCGTTGCGGCTGTGATTTCCGTCCAAAACGTTTCCAAGTACTACCGTTTGTATGACCACGCGGCGGACCGACTGCGGGCGGCGCTGCCGTTTGTTTCCCGCGGGGCGAAGGCGACGGACTTCTGGGCGGTTCGCAACATCAGTTTCCGGGTTGAAAAGGGCGAGGTGGTAGCGCTTCTCGGGCCGAACGGAAGCGGAAAGAGCACGTTGCTGCAGATGGTCTGCGGCATTCTACAGCCGACCGAGGGCCGGGTGCTGGTGAATGGACGGATTGCGGCGTTGCTGGAGCTAGGCGCGGGGTTCAGTCCGGAGTTTACCGGCCGTGAGAATGTCTATCTGAACGGCGAGATCCTCGGGCTTTCGCGGGCGGAGATCGACCGGGCGTTTCCGAAGATTGAGGCGTTTGCCGAGATCGGGCCGTTCATCGACCGTCCCGTGAAGGAATACTCGACGGGCATGTACGTGCGTCTGGCGTTTTCGACCGCGATTCACGTTGAGCCGGAAATTCTCGTGGTGGATGAGGCTCTGAGCGTAGGGGACGCGATTTTCGCGAGCCGGTGCATCCGGAAATTCGAAGAGATGAGAGAGCGGAACGTGACGGTGCTGCTGGTGTCGCACGACCTGGGGCTGGTGAAGAGGCTGTCGGACCGGGCGGCGTTTCTGCTGAACGGCGAGATGCAGATGATCGGGTCGGCGAACGACGCGGTCAACCGCTATATCGGGTTCGTGCACGAGCGGCAGAAGGGGATGGAGATCGAGCCGCCGGAAGGCACGATGGCGGGGGGGAGTTTCCGGCACGGGGACCGGACGAGCGAGATCGTCGAAGTTACCACGCTTGATACGAGCGATGAGCCGCGAGCGGTGTTCCGATGGGCGGAGACGATGCGGGTGCGGGTGCGGGCGCGGTTCCGGGAGGAGAGCGTGAATCCGATCGTGGGAATGTTGATCCGAAGCCGGCTGGGGATGGACGTATTCGGGACGAACACGCGCGTGGAGGGGTTGGAACTGGGGACGGTGCGCGCGGGCGAGGAGCTGGAAGTGGACTTCGACATCCCCTGTCTGCTGACGCGGCAGGAGTACACGCTGACGGCGGCGACGCAGCACTGGGATGGGGCGAGCCAGGACTGGCACGACGACGTGCTTTCGTTTCGCGTGGCGGACGCGACGGAGGTGGCGGGCGTGATGCGGATTCAGCCGAAGATCCAGTACCGGGTGGGAGCGGCGCGCGGGGAGCGGGCGCCCGTGCGGTGATTTACGCGGTTGTCGTAACCACGGTGGCGGCAGTGCTGTTCGCCGTCACGGCGTACCGTGCGCTCGGGGTCAAGAACCAGGCGGACTTTCTGGTGGCGGGGCGTACGCTGCGCTGGCCCGTGCTGGTGTTCACACTGCTGTCTTCCTGGATCGGGGCGGGGAGCCTGTTTGCCGGGGCAGAGAACGCGTACCGGCACGGATTCGCGGCTCTGTGGCAGCCGGCGGGCGGGTGGGTTGGACTGATTGTCATCTTCTTTGTGGCCGGACGGGCGCGGAGGTTCGGACAGTTTACGGTGCCGGATCTTCTCGAGGCGCGGTATAACGCGGTAGCGCGCGTGATGGCCACGATCGCCATCGTGATTTCCTACACGATGATCACCAGTTATCAATTCAAGGCGGGCGGGGACATTGTGCATTTGATTTTCCCTAGCGTGGACCGGCTGACGGGGATGTACTGGATCGCAGGATTGGTGGTGGTGTTTACGGCCGCGGCCGGCATGGCTTCGATCGCGTACCTGGATCTGATCATCGGCGGGATGGTGACGATCATTGTGTTATTTGCGGTGCCGGCGGTGATCCATGGCGCGGGCGGGTGGACCGGAATGAAGGCGGCGCTGCCACCGACGCATTTTGCGGTGTTCGGGAGCCTGACGCCGGCGCAGGCGCTGGGTTACCTTCTGCCGACGATGCTGCTGCTGGTGGGCAACCAGGGGATGTACCAGAAGTTTTTCTCGGCGAGTTCGGAGAAAGACGCACGCAACGCGGTGGTGGGCTGGATTGTGGGCACCATGGTGCTGGAGACGCTGCTGGTAACGCTGGCGGTGGCTGGGAGCGCGCGGTTTGATGTGCCGAACCCGAGGGAGATCATTCCGTACACGGCGCGGGAGGGTCTGCCGGCATTGGCGGGAGCGCTGCTGCTGGGTGGTATCTTCGCGAAGGTGATTTCGACCGCGAACAACTATCTGTTTTCGCCGGCGACGAATTTGATTCACGACGTTTACGCGCGGTTCATTCACAAGCGAGCGAGTGAGCGGTCGAGTTTGATCGCGTCGCGGGTGATCGTGGTGCTGCTGGGTGTGTTTGCGCTGTTGCAAGCGACGCAGTTCGAGTCGATTCTGGCGGCGTCGCTTTACGCGTACACGGTATACGGCGCGGCAGTGACGCCTGTGGTGCTGGCGGTGTTTTTCTGGCGGCGGACGACGACGGCGGGAGCGGTGAGTTCGATTGTGCTGGGGACGGGGATGACGGTGGCGTGGCGGCTGATGGGATATGATCTCGATTACGCGGTGTACCCGGCGCTGGGCATTTCGCTGATCGCTTTGATCGGGGTGAGCCTGATGACGAAGCCGCCCGAAGAATCCAAATGGCGTCCTTTTTTTACGACGGAGGGATAGCGTGGCTGCGGATCTGAGAGCGATCCAGGAGGCGCTGCGGGAAGAAGGGCTCGACGGTTGGCTGTTCTTCGACCATCATGAGCGCGATCCGCTGGCATACCGCACGCTGAAGTTCCGGCCGCAGGGGACGATGTCGCGGCGCTGGTATTATTTCCTGCCGGCGCAGGGAGAGCCGGCGGGACTGGTGCACCGGATTGAGCCGCATGTGATCGATGCGCTGCCGGGGGAGAAGCGGATTTATTCGGGATGGGCGGGGCAGTTTGACGGGTTGCGGGCTCTTGTCGGCGGGGCGCGGCGCGTGGCGATGCAGTATTCACCGAACTGCGCGGTGCCGTATGTGTCCATGGTGGACGGTGGGACGATCGACCTGGTTCGCGGACTGGGTGTGGAAGTTGCGAGTTCGGCGAACCTGATTCAGTTGTTCGAGGCGCGATGGAGCGCGGAGCAGTTGGAGATGCATCTCGAGGCCGGGCGGAGAGTGGATGCGGTGCGGGCGGCGGCGTTTGCGCGGGTCGGCGAGTTGCTAAGGGCAGGCAGCGCGGTGGGCGAGTACGACGTAAAGGTGTTCGTGCGGGAGGGATTTGAGAAGGCGGGACTCGAAACCGACCATGGGCCGATTGTGGCGGTGAATGCGCACGCTTCGGATCCGCATTACGAGCCGGAGGCGGCGTCGAGCGCGGAGATTCGGAAGGGCGACGCTTTGCTGATCGACCTTTGGGCGAAGCTGAAGCGGCCCGGCGCGGTGTACTACGACGTGACGTGGACCGGCTACTGCGGCGCGGCGGTTCCTTGGGAGATCGAGAACGTGTTCGCGGTCGTAGCCGGAGCGAGGGACCGGGCGGTGGAGCGCGTGAAGCAGGCGCGGGAGAGCGGAGCGGAGCTGCGTGGTTTTGAAGTCGACGACGCGGCGCGAGGCTACATCACGGCGCAGGGCTTCGGCGAGTACTTCGTGCACCGAACGGGGCACTCGATCGGAGAGGATGTCCATGGTACGGGCGCGAACATGGACAACCTGGAGACGCACGATGAACGGAAGGTGATCGCCGGGACGTGCTTCTCGATCGAGCCGGGCATTTACCTGCCGGAGTTCGGGATCCGGAGCGAAGTGAATGTGTACGTGGAGGAGAAGGGCGCGCGAGTGACGGGGGAAATCCAAAAGGAGCTGATCAAGCTTTCCGTATGAGATTCAGGGCAACGATGTGGGCCGCGGCGGCGTGCGCGGCGGCGATGGGAACGGTGTGGGCGGGGCAGTGGACGACGTTCGGATACGACCCGCAGCGGACCGGATGGGCGAAGACCGAAGAAGCGTTGAGCCCGGCGAATGTTTCGAAGATGAAGCTGGAGTGGTCGCTGAAGCTGGACAACCAGGCGCTCGAGTACAATGCGCTGACGGCGCCGATTGTGGCCGAGCGGGTGATCACGCCGGAGGGGTTCAAGGACATTGTTTATGTCGCCGCGAGTTCGGATCATGTGTTTGCGATCGATGCGGACTCGGGAAAGCTGCTGTGGTCGAAGACGTTCACGCGGACGGCGGAGCCGAAGCAGAAGCCGCACTGGCTGTGCCCGAACGCGTTGAACGCGACGCCGGTGCTGGATAAGAGGGCGAAGACGATATACGTGGTATCGAGTGACGGGATGCTGCACTCGCTGAGTCTGGTGAACGGGGAGGACATGAAGCCGCCGGTGGCGCTGACGCCTCCGTTCGCAAAGATGTGGAGCCTGAACCTTTATGGGGGGATGTTGTACACGGTGACGTCGCAGGGGTGCAACGGGGTGAAGTCGGCGGTTTATGGGATGGACTTGAAGGATCCCGAGCGGCCGGTGAAGAAGTATCAGGTGAGCACGGCGGGCGGAGGGATCTGGGGGCGCGCGGGAGGGGCGGTCAGCGCGGTGACGGGGAACATTTATGTTGAGACCGGAGACGGTCCGTGGGATCCGGCGGCGGGGAAACTCGCGAATTCTTTTGTGGCCGTGACGCCGGAGTTGACGCTGGCCGATTACTACACGCCCGTGAATTATCAGTGGATCGATAAGAAGGACCTGGACATGGGCGACATCAGCCCGGTGGTGTTTCCGCTTGGGAACAAGGAACTGGTGGCGGGCGGCGGGAAGGAAGGGGTGCTGTATCTGCTGGATGCGAAGTCGCTGGGAGGCGCGGACCACCGGACCCCGATGTACCGGAGTCCGCGGTTGCTGAACGACCGGGTGGATTTTGCGGGTCACGGATTCTGGGGCGCGCTGTCGACGTGGGAAGACGCGCAGAAGACGCGGTGGCTGCTGGCTCCGGCGTGGGGACCTCCGGCGGAGAAGGGAATGAAGTTCCCGGTGAGTTACGGGGCGACGCCGGACGGAAGCGTGATGGCGTTCAAGGTGGTGGAGAAGGACGGGCGGGCGGAGCTCGATGCGGCGTGGATGTCGGAGAACATGGAGGTGCCCGAACCAGTGGCGATCGCTAACGGCGTTGTGTTTGCGCTTTCGACGGGAGAGAATGTTCAGCAAGTGGACAGCGACGGCAACATCCTGAATTCGACGCAGCGCGAGGCGGGGACGAAAGGGCACGCGGTGCTCTATGCGCTGGACGCCGAGACGGGGAAGACGCTGTATTCGAGTGGTGATGCGATGCACGGTTTTGCACATTTCAGCGGGCTGGCGGTATCAAATGGAAGGGTGTTTGCGGTAACCCATGACTCGACGGTTTACGCCTTTGGCTTAGGGGAGGAGAACCCATGAAGAGTGCGGCACGATGGATGATGCTGGCGGCGCTGGTGGTGGGCGGCGCGGCGGCTCAGGATGTTCAACCGGGAAAGACGTCGCTGAAGGTGGGCGACATGGCGCCGGACTTCACGTTGACGGACACGAACATGAAGCCGGTGAAACTGAGCGATTTCCGGGGGAAGAAGAACGTACTGCTGGCCTTCTTTCCGGCCGCGTTTACGGGTGGTTGAACGATCGAACTTACGGCGATCCAGTCTGGAATCGCGAAATTTAACGCGGCCGATACGCAGGTGCTGGCGGTGAGCACGGATTTCAACCCGACGCTGGAGCATTGGAAGAAAGAGCTGCATGCGGATTATCCGATGCTGAGCGACCACATGCGAAAGGTGACGGCGATGTACGGGGTGCTGATTCCGTCGATGGGGATCGCCAACCGGGTATCGTTCCTGATTGATACGGACGGCAGGATCACGGATATCTTTGAAAACAAAGAGGCGTTGGACCCGAGCGGGGCGTTGACGGCGTGCAGCCGGTTGAAGCATAAAAAGATCTAGCGGGCGTGCGAAGACGCGCGTGTCAGCGTGCTCGCTTAAAAATCGCTTTACATTCGGCCCTTGGTTTGCTAGGCTAGAAAAAGCGTCTTACGCGACAAACCCATCCCAATGGGAGGCGTTCCCCGATGCGGGCCGCCGTCTGCACCAGTGAGGATATATGGCCACAGGAAAGAAATTCGAAGCTGCCGCGAAGCAGGTTGAGCGCCGTCCTTATGCGCTCGCCGAAGCGGTAACGCTCGTTCAGAAAATCAAGTTTGCAAAGTTCGATGAGACGGTTGAGGTGCATATGCGCCTTGGCGTCGATCCCAAGCACGCCGACCAGATGGTTCGCGGCACAGTGGTGCTGCCGAACGGACTGGGCAAATCGAAGCGCGTGGTGGTGATCGCTTCCGGCGATAAGCAGCGAGAGGCGACGGAAGCCGGCGCGGATTTCGTTGGCGGCGACGACATTGTCAACAAGATTCAGACGGAGAACTGGATCGACTACGATGCGGTGATTGCGACGCCGGACATGATGCGATCGGTGGGCCGGCTTGGCAAGGTGCTTGGTCCGCGCGGCCTGATGCCGAATCCGAAGACCGGAACCGTGACCACGGATGTGGCGACGGCGGTGAAGGAAATCAAGGCCGGTAAGGTGGAGTTCCGTGTGGACAAGACGGGCGTGATCCACGCGCCGGTGGGCAAGGTGAGTTTTGCCAACGACAAGCTGCTCGCGAACGCCGAGAGCCTGATCCGGGCGGTGTTGAAGGCGAAGCCGGCGGCGGCCAAGGGCAAGTACGTGAAGAGCGTAACTCTGTGCTCGACGATGGGGCCGGGAGTGGCGCTGGATGTTGCGGTGTTCAACACCAAGGTGGAGTAATCAGGCCGGGAATCGGAACGAAGGTCATCGATGAAAAAGAAATCGGATAAAGAGAAGGATCTTGCGGCGCTGCGCCAGGAATTCGAGAAGGCGCAACACGTGTTCCTGACCGGCTACGAAAAGCTAACGGTGCAGCAGGACTTTGAGCTGCGGAAGGCGATTCGGGCGGCGGGCGGGAAGTATCGGGTTGTGAAGAACAATCTGGCGGAGAAGGCGTCGGAGGGCACGGCGGCCGAAGGGCTGACGAAAGGCATTGCCGGGATGTCGTCGATTGCGTGGACGGAGACGGATCCGGTGGCGCTGGCCAAGGCGTTAACAACGTACGCGAAGGCGAATCCGGCGTTTACGTTCAAGGCCGGGATGGTCGAAGGCCGTGTGGTGGATGTGCGTTCGATCCAGGATCTGGCGACGATGCCGTCGCGGGAAGAGATTCTGGCGAAGGTGCTGTTCCTGATCCAGGCGCCGGCGCAACGGCTTGTGACCGCGCTGAGCGGTGTAGGCAGGAATCTGGCCGTGGTCGTTGACCAGGCCGTGAAAGAAAACAAGTTTTCCGAATAAGAGGGAGTCGAAGGAATCATGGCGGATATCAACGCGATTGCGGAACAGATTCAAGGGCTGACGCTGCTCGAGGCGGCGCAGCTGGTTAAGACGCTGGAGGAGAAGCTCGGCGTGTCGGCGGCGGCTGCTTCGGTGGCCGTGGCGGCGCCGGCCGCTGGTGGCGCGGCGGCGGCTCCGGCGGCAGAGGAGAAGACGGAGTTCAGCGTGGTGCTTACCAGCGCGGGCGCGAACAAGATCAACGTCATCAAGGTGGTCCGAGAGGTCACCAGTCTCGGTCTGAAGGAAGCCAAGGATCTGGTGGACGGCGCTCCAAAGACTGTCAAGGAAGGCGTCAACAAGGAAGAAGCCGAGTCCATCAAGAAGAAGTTCACCGACGCCGGGGCGACTGTCGAGGTGAAGTAGTTTCGCGCGCCGTTCCGGGTGGCGGCGCGAAAAATTGGGGATTTTCGGTCCAGCGGCGGAACGGCCATAGCACGTTTCATGCCGTTGGGCCGATCTGGTTTGACCCGACAAACCGTGTTTGGTATTCTTGTGAGGTAGGCCGGATCCCGTCTCTCGTGACCTTTTCATCCTGCGTCTTTCCGGGCCGCCACGTCGCAGCGGCACTGGGTTTCGCCACATTTCCAGCCGTCTTACTATCCGTCTGTCCGGCCGGCACCGCCGCGCCCGGAGTTCGTTTCCCGCGTTCCGATCGTTTCCCGGTTCCCCGGCCTGTGGCGTTCGCGCCAGGGCCCGGTGAGGCTGGCGCGTGACGGTGGACGCCGTGTCCTAAGCGGCCGCCAGGGTGGCTGCTGTCCCGGCTTGCGATCCTGTAACGGATTGCGGCCGGGAACATGATTTGAGGGTGTTGTTTTTTGGGTCATTCCGTTGAGGAGCGCATGATGGAAAACGTGGTTCAAGATAGCCCGCGCCAGCGAGTAGATTTTTCTCGTATTAAGACTTCAATCCCGATCCCGAACCTGATCGAAGTGCAGAAGAAGTCCTATGAGCGGTTTCTGCAGATGGACCTGCTGCCGAACGAGCGGGAGGACACGGGGCTGCAGAGCGTGTTCACGTCTGTCTTTCCGATCTCGGATTTTCGCGGCCTGAGCCAATTGGAGTTTGTCGACTACGCGATCGGCAACTGGGAATGCAAGTGCGGGAACCTGAAGGGCCTCCATCACCTCCGCTCGACCTGCCGCAACCCTGCCTGCGGGGCGACGATCAAGACGAACCCGTTTCATGTGGGGGACGTGCTGTGCCCGAAGTGCGGGACGTTCAATAAAAACATCGTCACTTTTTGCAACCGCTGCGGCGACCCCGTGGGTCTGCAACTGAAGTACGACGTGGCCGAGTGCGAGGAGCGCGGGATGACGTTCGCGGCTCCGCTGAAGGTGACGATCCGTCTGACGGTGTACGACAAGGATCCGGAGTCGGGCGTCAAGACGGTTCGCGACATCAAGGAACAGGAGGTCTTCTTCGGGGAAATCCCGTTGATGACCGACAACGGCACGTTCATCATCAACGGCACGGAACGTGTGATCGTGAGCCAGTTGCACCGGTCGCCGGGCGTGTTTTTCGAGAGGATCGCGGCGCAGAACTATTTCCTCGGAAAGATCATTCCGTATCGCGGGAGCTGGGTTGAGTTCGAGTACGACGCCAAGAACCTGCTGTACGTTCGTATCGACCGGAAGCGGAAGTTTTATGGATCGGTGTTTCTGCGGGCGCTGGGGCTGAAGTCGGATTCCGAGATTCTGCGGTCGTTCTACAAGGTCAGCGACATTGTTCTGAAGGACAAGAAGCTGTACTGGAAGGTTTCCGACGGGCTGATCGGGCTGAAGCTGTCGTATGCGGTCACGAGCAAGTCGGGCGAGACGGTGGTCCCGCAGGGGCGGAAGATCACCAAGAGCGTCTACGACGCGATTTTGAAGGCCAAGATCGACATGGTGGAGGTGGCGCCGAACGACCTGGAAGGTGCGTTCGTGGGCTCCGACGTGGTCGATATGTCCACCGGCGAGGTGATGGCGGAGGCCAATCACGAGCTGACGCAGACGGTGTTGGGCCGGCTGATCGAAAACGACCTCGAAGGCGTGTCCATCTTCTTTCCGGAACGGGACGACGTGGGTAACGTGATTTCGGCGACGTTGAAGAAGGACCCGGTCAAGACGCAGAAGGAAGCGTTGCTGGAAATCTACCGCAAGCTGCGGCCGGGCGATCCGCCGACGGAAGAGACGTCGAAGCAATTGTTCGACGGCATGTTTTTCGACCACCGGAAGTACGATTTCTCGCGTGTCGGGCGGATGAAGTTCAACATCAAGCTGCACGACAACGCGGAGTATGCGCCGGAAGACTGGAAGCAGGACGCGGCGAACCAAGGCAAGAATCCGCTGGACCGGCGGACGCTGGACAAGAACGACTTCATCGACACGATCAAGTACCTTCTGAAGCTGCGGCGCGGCATCGGCGTAGTGGACGACATCGACCACTTGGGCAACCGGCGCGTGCGCGCGGTGGGCGAGCTGCTGGAGAACCAGTTCCGGATCGGGCTGGTCCGCATGGAGCGGGCGATCAAGGAAAAGATGTCGGTGTACCAGGAGATGTCGACGGCGATGCCGCACGACCTGGTGAACGCCAAGCCGGTGATGGCGGCGATCCGGGAGTTTTTCGGATCGAGTCAGCTTTCGCAGTTCATGGATCAGACGAACCCGCTGAGCGAGATTACGCACAAGCGGCGTTTGTCGGCGCTGGGGCCGGGCGGGTTGTCGCGCGAACGCGCCGGGTTTGAGGTCCGCGACGTGCACCCGACGCACTACGGGCGCATCTGCCCGATCGAGACGCCGGAAGGTCCGAACATCGGTCTGATTTCGTCGCTATCGTGCTTTGCGCGGATCAACGATTACGGGTTCATCGAGAGTCCATACCGCCGGGTGGCGCACGGGACGGTTGTAGACGAAGTGCGGATCACCAATCCGGGCGATTTGCCCTACCGGGTCGGAGACGTGCTGCCGCGGAAGACAGTGGAAGACGCCAACGCGGGGCTGGCGGGGAAGAAGCAACCGGCCGAGTTTGAGGCTCACTGCGACTATCTGTCGGCGTGGGAAGAAGACAAGTACATTGTGGCGCAGGCCAACGTGCCGCTGGATGCGGGCGGCCGGCTTGTGAACGAGTTGGTGAATGCGCGGCAGACCGGCGATTTCGTGCTGAAGCACCGGGACGAGATCGAGTACATGGACGTGAGCCCGAAGCAGCTTGTGTCGGTGGCGGCGAGCCTGATTCCGTTCCTGGAGAACGACGACGCCAACCGCGCGCTGATGGGATCGAACATGCAACGGCAGGCGGTTCCGCTGCTGCGGGCCGACTCGCCGTATGTCGGCACGGGCATGGAAGGCGTGACGGCGCGGGACTCGGGCGCGGTGGTGATCTGCAAGCGCTCGGGCGTCGTGGACAGCGTGGACAGCGAACGCATCATTGTGCGCGTGGAAGGGGGCTCGCAGGAAGGGCAGCTTTCGCGCGAGGTCGGCGCCGACATCTACACGCTGACGAAGTTCAAGCGGTCCAACCAGAACACCTGCATCAACCAGAAGCCGATTGTGCGGCAGGGGCAGCGGGTGAAAAAGGGGTCCGTGCTGGCCGACGGTCCCTGCACAGACAAGGGCGAGCTGGCGCTGGGCCGGAACGTGCTGGTGGCGTTCATTCCGTGGCGCGGCTATAACTTCGAAGACGCGATCATCGTCAGCGAGAAGCTGGTCAAGGAAGACTACTACACCTCGATTCACATTGAAGAGTTTGAGATCGAGGCGCGCGATACCAAGCTGGGGCCGGAAGAGATCACGCGGGACATTCCGAACATTGCGGAGAACTTCCTTCGCAATCTCGACGAGAGCGGCGTAATCCGGATCGGGGCGACGGTGAAGCCGGGCGACATTCTTGTCGGCAAGGTGACGCCGAAGGGCGAGACCCAGTTGACGCCGGAAGAAAAGCTGCTGCGCGCGATCTTCGGCGAGAAGGCGGGCGACGTGAAGGACGCGTCGCTGTACTGCCCGCCCGGCATCGAGGGGACGATCGTCGATTGCAAGGTGTTCTCCCGCAAGGGCGCGGACCTCGATGAGCGGAGCAAGTGGATTCTCGAGCAGCAGGTGGCGCGGTTGCACCGGAACCTGGAAGACGAGAAGCGCATTCTGAACGACGAACGCGCCAAGCGTCTGGCCGGACTGCTCGAAGGCAAGCAGCTTCTGGCGGACCTGCACGACGAGAAGACGAACAAGAAGCTGTTGAGCAAGGGCGTCGACCTGACGCGCGACGTGATCGAGAAGTTGCGCGCGCGCGACCTGAAGCGCATGCGGTTATCGAGCAAGGACGTGCGGCTGAACGAGCAGATCGACGAGATCGAGGAGATGACGTCGCGGCAGATTGCCGTGCTCGAGAAGATCACGGAAGAGAAGATCGCCAAGCTGCGCAAGGGCGACGAACTGCCGCCTGGGGTGATCAAGCTGGTGAAGGTTTACATTGCGATGAAGCGCAAGCTGTCGGTGGGCGACAAGATGGCCGGCCGGCACGGCAACAAGGGTGTCATCGCGAGAATCGTTCCGGAAGAAGACATGCCGTATCTGCCCGACGGAACGCCGGTGGAGATCATGCTGAATCCGCTGGGCGTGCCGTCCCGTATGAACGTCGGCCAGATTCTGGAAACGCACCTTGGGTGGGCGGCGCAGGCGCTTGGCGTCCGGTTCGCCACGCCGGTGTTTGACGGCGCCAGCGAACGCGACATCAAGGAGCAGCTTTCGAAGGCGGGGCGGCCGACCTCGGGCAAGGTGCAGTTATTTGACGGCATCTCGGGCCAGCCGTTTGAGCAGCCGGTGACGGTCGGCTACATTTACATGCTGAAGCTGAGCCATCTGGTAGACGACAAGATCCACGCCCGGTCGATCGGGCCGTATTCGCTGATCACGCAGCAGCCGCTGGGCGGCAAGGCGCAGTTCGGCGGGCAGCGGTTCGGCGAGATGGAAGTGTGGGCGCTCGAGGCCTACGGTGCGGCGTATGTGCTGCAGGAACTGCTGACGGCCAAGTCCGACGACGTATATGGCCGGGCGAAGATTTACGAAGCGATCGTGAAGGGCGAAGCGGCCGCCGAGCCGGGCGTGCCGGAGTCGTTCAATGTGTTGATCCGCGAGCTGCAGTCGTTGTGTCTCGACGTTGAGTTGATGAAACGGCCCTCCGAAATTCCCGATCTCGCGCTGGCGGCGGATTAGTGGGGATGGCGGCGGGATGCAGGGCAGTTGGGCAGAAGGGAAACAGGAGACATCATGTATCGTTCCTCTCCGTACGATAGAGCGAATCTGATCGCCGACTTCGATTCCATTCGGATCTCTCTGGCATCGCCGGAAAAGATCCGGAGTTGGTCGCATGGCGAAGTGACGAAGCCGGAAACGATCAACTACCGCACGTTCAAGCCCGAACGGGACGGCTTGTTCTGTGCGCGCATCTTCGGTCCGATCGCCGACTGGGAGTGCTTGTGCGGCAAGTACAAGCGGATGAAGCACCGCGGCGTGATCTGCGACAAGTGCGGTGTGGAAGTGACGTTGAGCCGGGTACGCCGCGAGCGGCTTGGCCACATTGAGCTGGCGAGCCCCTGCTCGCATGTCTGGTTCTTTAAGGGTCTGCCGAGCCGCATCGGTTATCTGCTGGACATCACGCTTCGCGAACTGGAGCGGGTGCTGTACTTTGAAGCCTACGTCGTGGTGGATCCGGGCGAAGTGGCCGAACTGAAGCGCGGCGAGGTAATCGGCGACGACCGGAAGCGGGCGCTGGATCAGGATTTTGCGGGCCGGTACGTGGCGATGATGGGCGCCGAGGGCATCAAGGAACTGCTCAAGAAGGTCGATGCCGAAGCGCTGAGCCTGGAAATCCGCGACAAGATGAAGACGGAGGTTTCCGCGCAGAAGCGGCTGAAGTACGCCAAGCGGCTGCGTGTTACGGAGAGCTTCCGCAAGAGCGGCAACAAGCCGGAGTGGATGATCCTGGACGTGATTCCGGTGATTCCGCCGGAGTTGCGTCCGCTGGTTCCGCTCGATGGCGGACGTTTCGCCACCAGTGATCTAAACGACCTGTACCGGCGCGTGATCAACCGGAACAACCGGTTAAAGAAATTGATGGAGCTGCATGCGCCCGACGTGATCGTGCGGAACGAGAAGCGCATGTTGCAGGAAGCGGTGGACGCGCTGTTTGACAACGGCCGGCGCGGGCGTGTGCTGCGGGGCGCCAACAACCGTCCGTTGAAGTCGCTGTCGGATACGTTGAAGGGCAAGCAGGGGCGGTTCCGCCAGAACCTGCTCGGCAAGCGCGTGGACTATTCGGGCCGCTCGGTGATCGTGGTGGGTCCGGAATTGAAGCTGCATCAGTGCGGGTTGCCGAAGAAGATGGCGCTGGAGCTGTTCAAGCCTTTCATCTATCACCGGCTCGAGCAGCGCGGCCACTGCACCACCATCAAGCAGGCCAAGGAACTGGTGGAGCAGCAGGATCCGGTGGTTTGGGACATCCTGGAGGAGGTCATTAAGGATCATCCGATCCTGCTAAACCGCGCTCCCACGCTTCACCGGCTCGGCATTCAGGCCTTTGAGCCCGTGCTGGTGGAAGGCAAGGCGATCAAGCTGCACCCGCTGACCTGCACGGCGTTCAACGCCGACTTCGACGGCGACCAGATGGCGGTTCATATTCCGCTCTCGCCCGAGGCGCAGATTGAGGCATCGACGTTGATGCTGGCCTCGAACAACATTCTTTCGCCGGCGCACGGCGGTCCGATCGCCGTGCCGACGCAGGACATGGTTCTTGGTTGCTATTACTTGACCAAGAGCCGTCCGGGCACCAAGGGCGAGGGACGCACGTTCGCGTCGACTGACGACGTGTTGATCGCGCTCGAGATGGGCGAAGTGGAGACGCTCACGCCGATCAAGCTGCGCCACACCGGGCGCGTCATCGACCTGGCGAAAGCGTTCGACAACCAGAACGTGCTTCACACCGAGCCGATCGAGTTCGTGAAGCAGTACATGGACACGACCGTCGGGCGCGTGATTTTCAACGATGCGCTACCCGAGGACATGCCGTTCATCAACGGCCTGCTGAAGAAGAAGGGACTGGCGCAACTGGTGCAGTACTGCTATCTGCACTTCGGTCTGCCGACCACGGTGCAGATGCTGGACGAGGTCAAGAAGCTCGGCTTTCTGTATGCGACGCGCGCGGGCATTTCGATCGGCATCGACGACATGGTTGTGCCGAGTTCGAAGCAGGAGTTGGTCCGCGAGGCCGAAAAGCAGGTCATCGAGGTTCAGCAGCAGTACCAGGAAGGCGCGATCACCCAGGGCGAGCGGTATAACAAGACCGTTGAAATCTGGTCGAAGGTGACAGAACGCGTATCGGATGAGATGTTCAAGTCGATGGAAGAGGACGACCGGACGGGCCGCTACCTCAACCCGATTTACATCATGGCCGACTCGGGCGCCCGCGGTTCCAAGCAGCAGATCCGGCAGCTTTCCGGCATGCGCGGGTTGATGGCGCGGCCGTCGGGCGAAATCATCGAGACGCCGATCACGGCAAACTTCCGCGAAGGCCTCGACGTGTTGCAGTACTTCATTTCGACGCACGGCGCGCGCAAGGGTCTGGCCGATACGGCATTGAAGACCGCGGACTCGGGATACCTGACCCGCCGGCTTTGCGACGTGGCCCAGGATGTGATCGTCACGGAGTTCGACTGCGGCACCCAGGACGGCATATACGTCGAGCCGATCGTAGAGAGCGGCGAGATCATCGAACCGCTGCGCGACCGTATTGTGGGCCGCGTGGCGCTCGAAGATCAGCGCGACTACGAGGGCAACGTCATCGTTCACGTGAATCAGGAGATCACCGAGGAACTAGCGGCGGCGATTCAGGCGGCGGGCATTGAGCGCGTGAAGATCCGCTCGGTGCTGACGTGCGAGTCCAAGCGCGGCGTCTGCGTGCTGTGCTACGGGCGTAACCTTGCCACCGGACGGATGGTCGAGCGGGGTGAAGCCGTGGGCATTATCTCGGCGCAGTCGATCGGCGAGCCGGGAACGCAGTTGACGATGCGAACGTTCCACGTCGGGGGCACGGCGACGGGTTCGGCGGAGCAGTCCAAGCAGGATTCGAAGTCGGGCGGATTTGTCCGCTTCCTCAACGTCGTCACGGTGAAGAACGCCAAGGGCGAGTTGATCGCGATGAACCGCAACGGCATTCTCGCCATCGTGGACGAGAAGGGCCGCGAGCGCGAGCGTTACCAGGTGGTGTACGGCGCCAAGATCCTGTTCGGCGAAGGTGACCAGGTGAAGGCGAACGACATCCTGCTCGAGTGGGACCCGTACACGTTCTCGATTCTGACCGAGGTCAGCGGCACGATCCATTTCAAAGATCTACACGACGGGCTGACGCTACAGGAGCAGGTGGACGAGATCACCGGGATGAGCCAGTGGGTGGTCATCGACTCACCCGACGAGAAGCGCATCCCGATGCTGATTGCGCGTCCGGCGTCGGGGAGCAAGGCCGACGAGAAGCGGTACCTGATGCCGACGCACGCGCACCTGATGGTGGCGGACGGCGACGAGGTGCATGCCGGCGACGTGCTGGCGAAGATTCCGCGGGCCACGACGAAAACCAAGGACATCACCGGCGGTCTGCCGCGCGTGGTGGAATTGTTCGAAGCGCGCAAGCCGCGGGAAACGGCGGTGATCGCCGAGATCAACGGCGTGATCAAGTACGGTGAAGTCAGCAAGGGCATGCGTAAGCTCTACATCGTCGGTGACGACGGCGAGCAGAAGGAATACCAGATTCCGCGCGGTATCCACATCAACGTGCAGGAAGGCGAGCGCGTTCGGGCCGGCGATCCGCTGATGGACGGGCCGCGCAACCCGCACGACATCCTGGCCGTTCTCGGCGAGAAGGAACTGCAGAAGTACCTGGTGAATGAAATCCAGGAAGTGTATCGTCTGCAGGGCGTCAACATCAACGACAAGCACCTGGAAGTCATCTCACGGCAGATGATGCGCTGGGTGAAGGTGGATGACATCGGCGATACGGAGTTTCTGCCGGAGGAAGTGGTCGACAAGTTCAAGTTCCGCGAGGAGAATGAGCGCGTCGCCCAGGCCGGCGGACGTCCGGCGACGGGTAAGCCCGTGCTGCTGGGCATCACGAAGGCATCGCTGTCGACCGATTCGTTCATCTCGGCGGCGTCGTTCCAGGAGACCACGCGTGTGCTCACCGAAGCCGCGATCAACGGCAAGGTGGACTATCTGCGCGGCCTCAAGGAAAACGTCATCATGGGCCGCCTGATCCCGGCCGGCACCGGCATGGACTACTACCGGCGCGTGAAGATCGCGGGCGAGGATCTCGTGGAAGAGGAGGCTTTACAGGAGGCCGAAGCGGCCCTGGAAGGCATCCCCGGATACGACGAAGAAGCCCGGAACATTTACGCCGGCGGCCTGGCGGAAGACACTCCCGACAGCTTCGCGGAATAACCCCGCGCTCCCGCGAAACGGCCCTCCGCGCCCACCCTGGCGCCGAGGGCCGTTTGTCATTTGACAGCTCTTTGCGGCGAAGGTACCGTGAAGGGTGGCCAACCGCCTTCCGACCTTAGATATTCTTGTTGCCGGTGATGTAAATGCGGATCTGCTGATCAACGGGCAGGCGCGTTTCGAGCAGGGCAAGGAGTTGCTGCTCGACGACGCGACGCTGACGCTCGGCGGATCGAGCAGCATCACGGCGTTTAACCTGGCCCGGCTTGGGGTGCGCACCGGGATGCTCGGCTGGGTGGGCGCCGACGCTTTCGGCCGCTTCGTTCGCGAGCGCCTCGAGGAGGCGGGTGTGGACGTGACGTGGTTGCGCGAGACCCGGGCCATGAAATCGGGACTGACGATCTGGGCGTCATCGGGGGCGCGGAAGGCCGGGCTGACATATCCCGGAACAATAGCGAGGCTGCGCTCGCAGGATCTGACGGGAGAGGCCCTCGGCTGCGCGCGGCATTTGCACATCGGTGCGTATTTCCTGCTGGGCGGGTTGCACCGGGGCGCCGCCGCGGCGCTGGCGCGGGCAAGGCGGTGCGGCCTCACTACGTCGCTCGATTGCAACTGGGATCCGAGCGGCGCCTGGGACTCGGGGATCCGCGCGGCGCTGGCGCATACGGATCTGTTCTTCCCGAACGAAGCGGAAGCGTTGCGTCTGACCGGACGCCGCAATGTGCGGGCGGCGGCGGAGGAGTTGGCGGCGCTGGCGCGCGTGGTTGCCGTGAAGCGCGGGGCAAAGGGAGCGCTGGTTTATAGCAAACTGGGCTGGCTGGAAGTGAAGGCTCCACGGGTTCGAGCGATCGATACAACCGGGGCGGGGGACAGTTTCAACGCCGGTTTCCTGGCGGCGTATTTGGAAGGGAAGGATCTGGAAGCCTGTGCGGAGCGTGGTGTGGTGGCCGGGGCGCGTGCGGTGACCCGGGTCGGAGGGACGTCCGCCTTCGCCTAGCGCCGCGGCGTGGAAGCCTTCGGCCCGCGATACATTGAAGAGTTCCCCTATGCGACGTTCCCTGTTGTTCTTGCTCGCCGCGGTGCTCGTGCTCGCGCAGAGCGGCTCGATTTCCGGCGCCCGGATCCGCGCCCATGTACGCTTCCTGGCTTCGGATCTGCTGGAAGGGCGAGGTGTTGGCACGCGCGGCGGCGAGTTGGCGACGGAGTACATTGCGAGCCAATTCGATCTCGACGGACTCAAGCCCGCCGGTGAAAACGGGACGTACTATCAGAAGGTTCCCCTGGTGGGGGTCACCACCGACCCGCGCACGACCTTGAGCGCCTCGCGGGAGGGTCTTGACACATCGTTCGCGTGGCTTGACGATTATGTCGGCGTGAGCCAACTCCAGGAACCCGAGGCGTCGATTGACGGCGATGTCCTGTTCGTCGGTCATGGCATCACCGCGCCGGAGTTCCAGTGGAACGATTACGCGGGCGTGGACGTGAGGGGCAAGGTGCTGGTGATGTTCACTAACGAGCCTCCGTCGACGGACCCGAAGTTCTTCGCCGGCCCTGCCCTTACGTACTACGGGCGCTGGACCTACAAGTACGAAGAGGCGACGCGCCGGGGCGCCAAGGCCGTTTTTCTGCTGTTTACGCGTGATACGGCGGGCTACGGCTACGACGTGGTGCGCAGTTCGTTCGGGAAGGAAGACCCGCAAATCGAACGGGCGCCGGGCGACGCAGCCCTGACCTTCGCTGGTTGGCTGAATCAGGGCGCGGCGGAGAAACTTGCGGTGATGGCCGGAACTACGCTCGAACAGATGCTGAAGGAGGCCAATACTCCAGGTTTTCGCGCGAGGCCGCTCGGCGTGCGCTTACACGGTTCGTTCCCCTCACGCGTGCGCAAGATCGTATCGCGGAACGTGGCCGGTGTGGTGCCTGGCAGCGACCCGAAGCTGAAGGACCAGGCGATTGTGTTTAGCGCGCACTGGGACCATCTCGGGATTGGCGACCCGGTGAATGGCGATGCGATTTACAACGGCGCCGTGGACAACGCCACCGGCTGTGGAGTGCTGATGGAGATCGCGCGCGCCTGGGCCAATCAGCCCGAGAAACCGAGACGCTCGGCGCTGTTTCTGGCCGTCACGGCGGAGGAGGCCGGGTTGAGGGGGTCGGAGTACTACGCCCGGCATCCGATCATTCCCCCTTCCCGGCTGGCGTTGAATCTGAACTACGATGCTCTTTACCCGTTCGGCCGCACGGCGGATGTGTCGGTGACCGGGGCGGAGCGCACGACGGTGTGGCCGGTGGTGGAGTCGATCGCGCGGCGGATGGGGCTTTCGATCACGCCCGATCCTCACCCGGGCCAGGGCCACTACTACCGTTCCGACCATTTCTCGTTTGCGCGTTTCGGCGTGCCTGCCTTTTCGATTAGCATGGGCACCCGGTTCGTAGGGAAGCCGCCCGAGTTTGCCGAGAAGGTGTTCGGCGAATACGTCGCGCGTCACTATCATCAGCCCTCGGATGAGTTCGACGAATCGTGGGACTTCTCCGGGGTGGAGCAGATGGCGCGGTTCGGGATGGAGATTGGGCTTGCGGTGGCGAATCAAACCGCGCTGCCCGGCTGGCGGCATGGCGACGAATTTTTCCCCGCGCGGCAGCGCAGCCTCACTGCGGGCAGGTAGTCCGGTTACGACGACACTCGGAGATCGTCGACGAAACGGATGAGAGTCTGGACCGCGGTGAGGTAAGACCCGAAAAGCACGAAGGCGTCGACGGATTCGGGTTTGATCTTTCCTTCCCGGATGTCGAGCAGGGTGTGAAAGGCGTGGGAGTCGACGCCGAAGCCGCGCATGACGTCGGCGGCGTCGCGCTTCCGCGGCCCGACGTCGAGGCCCGAGGCGAGCATGGCGTGACGGCCGAGGAGGCAGAAAGTCGACACCGAGTCGAGCATCAGTTCGAGCAGGCCTTTCCTGGTCGCTAGCAGAGGCGCCGCCTTGAGCCGAAGACGGAAGAGGCCAGCGCGGAGTTCCCGCTCAATCTGGGCGCGGTAGTTCGCCTTCGACACCTGGAGGCCGGCGATGGCGTCCACGCCGTACACTACTTTTCGCCGGTCCAAGATGTCGTGATACTCGATAGGAAACGCGTCAGCGGAGGCTTTCAGCTCATCGAGAGTCATAAGCATCGGCGCCGGGTTGTTCTGGCCGCGCCACCAGGCAAGAGCGGGTTCGGCCCGCATCAACTCGGCCGGACCCAACCGGCTGACCACGCAGAGCACATTCACGTCGCTGTACTTTCCGTGGTGGTCGCCGGAAGCTGCCGAACCGTAGATCATTACAGACAGAAGACCGTCGCCGAAGGCTTCCTTCAGCTTCGTGGTCAGATCCTTGAAGAGCTGTTCCATGTCTGCCGCACCCCTTACCAGTCGCTTGAAGCGCCGCCGCCTCCGGAGTCGCCACCGCCGAAACCTCCGAAGCCGCCGCCGCCGCCGAATCCGCCACCGCCCCAGCCGTCACCGCGGTAACCGCGGCCTCCGCCCCCGAACAGGTTCCCCAGGAACATCCCGGTGAGGAACCCACCCACTCCGCCGCCTCCCAGGAAGATACGGATCAGCAGCAGGATGATGAGGATGCCGATGATCTTTGACGCCAGCGAGCCACCGGAGCGCGCGCGGCGCTCGCTGGGCTGCTCGAGGGGTTGTGCGGGCGCGGCGTCGAGAGACACGTTCTTCGCCGCAGCGATCCGCTCAGCCATGGTCTGCGCCCCGGCCAGCATGGCGGCGCCGTACTGCCGTGCGCGCAGCGCCGGCCGCATCGAACGTAACGTGTCTCCGGCAAATCCATCGGGCAGGTCCGGCTCGAGGCCGTAGCCCACTTCGATGCGGCTCTTGCGGTCGTTGATCACGAGCAGCAGCAGAACGCCGTTGTCTTGCCCCTTCTTGCCGACGCCCCAGGATCGGAACAGGTCGTTGGCGAAGTCCTCGATTGGGGCGCCATCCAGAGTCGGGATCGTCACCAAGGCCATCTGGGCCCCGGTGGCGCGTTCCACCCGTCCGCAGTAGTCTTCGATTTGAGCTTTTTCAGCCGGGCTCACCACGTGAGCAAAATCGCTGACGTAACCCTCGGGTTTCAGCGACTTGATATCGACCGCGCCAAGCGGGGCGGCAACGGCCGCCAGGACGAGCAGTAACGCGGCGAACCGGCCCAAGGCGAGTTTTCGAAAATGGGACAAGCGGACTCAGCCGGCGCTCAGCAGGCCAGCTCCTCACGGCGCAGGCGGAAATTGCCGAGATTGCCGAGCATGGCGAGGGTGATGTTTTTCGGATCCAGGAACTCGCCGGCCAACGTGCGTACCTGCTCCGCAGTCACCTGTTCGATGCTTTCGAGCATTTCGTCGAGCGAGAAGAACCGCCCGTAGTACATTTCCTGGCGCGCCAGGTGCGCCATCCGGCTAGAGGTCGACTCCAGACCCAGCATGAACGATCCCTTCATGTTGTCTTTCGCCCTGCGCAGTTCATCGGCGGGAATCAGGTCGTTCTTTAGAGCACGGAACTCTTCCATGATCAGGTCGACAACTTTGCGCGCCGACTCGAGCGACGTTCCGGCATAGACGGCCAGGCATCCGGTGTCCCGATACATGCTCAGTTCACTGAAGACCGCGTAGGCAAGGCCGCGCTTTTCGCGGACGTTCTGAAACAGCCGCGAACTCATGCCACCGCCCAGCACCGTATTCAGCGTGTACCAGACGAAGCGGTCCTGATGCGGCAGCGGATGGCAAGGCACGCCGAGGTAAAGATGAACCTGTTCGAGGGAACGCTTGTTGCGGAACACCAGGCGGGCATGGGGAACCGGCCGGGAATCACCAGGCATGGCTACGCGCACGGGGAGCGCGGCGAAGGCGTCTTCGGCCAGTTTCACGAGCGCCTCGTGGGAAAGCCGGCCGGCCGCGCTGATCAGGATATTCGACGGCTCGTAGACGCGGGCGTAATACTCGTCGATCATGGCGCGGTGGAACTTGCGGATCGTGTCCTTCGTTCCGAGGATCGGCCGCCCAAGCTGGTGATCCTTCCAGAAATTGCTGGCGAAGATGTCGCTGAGCAGGTACTCCGGGTTGTCCACTTCCATCTTGAGTTCTTCGAGGATGACGCCCTTTTCCTTTTCGATGTCATCTTCGCGGAATAGAGGGTTCAGGACGAGGTCGCTCAGCACGTCGAAGGCGACCGGAAGATGCTCATCGAGCACCTTGGTCTGGTAACTCACCATCTCCTTGGCGGTGAAGGCGTCGAGGTTTCCTCCGATCGAGTCGACGGACTTGGCGATCTCCTCGGCGGACCGATGCCGCGTGCCTTTGAACACCATGTGTTCGATGAAGTGCGAAATGCCGGTCTCTTCGATCCGCTCGCGGCGGGAGCCGGTGGCGATCCACACGCCGACAGAGACGCTTCGCACGTGGGGCATATATTCGCTGAGGATGCGAACCCCGTTTGGAAGCGTTGTGGTGAGGATCTCTCGCGGTGGGAGCGTGGTGGTGTCCGGGGAGGCGATCGTCAAAGACATGCGGAAAACAGCTAACATTATTGTACCTGTTCTCTGCGCGGGCCCGGCCCAAAGCTGCGATAAACTGAAAGTGAAGTATGAATAAATCTCCTCAAGTCATTCTGGGGATGGACCTTATCGATATCAAGAACGCTCTTGGTCCAGGTGGTCCGCCGTACCGCGCCCAGCAAGTCTATCGGGCCGTGTACGGACGCCGTGTGGAGCGCATTGCGCAGATCACCACGCTGTCGAAACCTGAGAGGGCGGAGATGGAAGCGCACCTCGCTCTCGGCTGGCCGACGGAGGCGGCGCATTTTGATTCGACCGACGGCACGCGCCGCTACTTGTTGCGGCTTGCCGACGGGCGGACGGTGGAAACGGTGCTGATGCCGGAGGAGTCGCGCGATACGATCTGCATCTCGAGCCAGGTGGGCTGCCCGGTGAACTGCCGCTTCTGCCTGACCGCATTGATGGGGCTGGAGCGGCACCTGACCGCAGGAGAGATCGTCGGGCAGGCCTTGTACGTGATGCGCGAGCACGGGCTCGACCCGCGGCGGTCGCAGACGAACATCGTCATGATGGGGATGGGCGAGCCGCTGCTTAACCTGGCGAACGTTCTGAAGGCGGTGCGCTTGCTCACCGACGAAGAGGGCATCGGGATGTCGGAGCGGAGGATCACGGTCTCGACGTCGGGGATTCTTCCGGCGATCGAGGAACTCGGACGAGCCGAAGTGCGGCCGAAGCTTGCGATATCGCTGAATGCTTCGACCGAGGAGCAGCGACGGGAACTGATGCCGATCACGCGGAAGTACCACCTGCGCGACCTGCTCGATGCCTGCCGCGCCTATCCGTTGCGCCCCTGGGAGAAGCTGACGTTCGAGTATGTGCTGTTGAAGGACGTCAACGACACGGATGCCGATGCCCGGCGGGTGGCGCGGATGCTGGGGAATCTCCGGGCGAAGGTAAATCTGATTGCGTTGAACCCGGGGCCGGGAATTCCGTACGACACGCCGGAGAACGAACGCGTTTCGGCGTTTCAGGCGATTGTACGGAAGACGGTGCCGTGTTTTGTGCGCAAGCCGCGCGGGCGCGACATTTATGCGGCCTGCGGCCAGCTCAAGCGTATTGAGAGTGTAGCCGGCGAAGCGATATGATTTCCGTCGGATGACGGATCGAAACATTTGTCCACTTGTGTGCCTGGCGCTTTGGCTGGGGATCCCCGCCGCATTCGCCGCACCGGCCGATGCCGAAAAACTGATCGCCCTGGCCCGTGAGCATCCGGATTCGGCGGAGTTGGCCTCGGCCATCCGCGACGCCTTTCCGGCGGCGGAGCTTGCCAAGGGGACAGCGGTGGCCGAGCAGGGGCCGGATTTCTTCTTTGCTGTGGAATCGCCCGCCGAACCGCAGATCGTGGTCGACGAAGACGCTGCGGCGCCTACCGCCCCGCTCGATTCCGGCCGGCTGCACTACTACATTGCCTCGCTCACCACTTCCCGCACGCATAACTTTCATTACGTGATCGACGGTGCATCCTTCGGCGGGAAGTTCAACGTGATTGCCTATGGGCCGGAGTCCTATCTTCGCCCCGGCGTAAAGCCCGGCCACCTGACTGAGAAGCGCGTACACACGAGCACGATCTATCCGGGCATGCAGAGCAATTACTGGATCTACACCCCCGCCGGATACGACCCGAGGACGCCGGCGGCGGTGATGATATGGCAGGACGGTGAGGCGCAGGTGGAGCGGGACGGTCCGTCGCGCTCACTGAATGTCATCGACAACCTGACGGCGGAAAAGAAAATTCCGGTCATCGTTCACATCTTCATTTCGCCGGGGACAATGAACGGCAAGCGCATGCGTTCGGTCGAGTACGACACGGTTTCGGATCGGTATGTGCGGTTCCTGCTGGAAGAAATTCTTCCGTTGGCCGCGCGCGAGTACAACCTCCGCACGGACGCCTACAGCCGGGCGATCGCCGGGGAAAGCTCGGGCGGCATCTGCGCGTTCAACGCCGCCTGGTTCCGGCCCGACGCCTTCAGCCGGGTGATTTCGCGGGTGGGCAGCTTCACCAGTATTCAGTGGGAGAAGGAAGCGCCGGAGGGCGGCAACGACTATCCGTTCAAGGTCCGGCGCGAGGCCAAGCGGAACATCCGTGTCTGGCTACAGGACGGGTTCAACGACCTCGAAAACCAGTTCGGAAGCTGGCCGCTGCAGAACATCGAGATGGCGAATTCGTTGAAGTACCGCGGGTATGATTTTCACTTGAGCTTTTCAAACAACGCGCATGGCCGTACGCCGGGTTTTGCCGAAGACGCCGAAGAGCTGACCTGGCTTTGGCGTGACTACGATGCGTCGGAGACGAGCGAGGAGTTTCAGATGGACCCGGCGGAGAAGAACCTGCCGTATTACCGTGTCCGTTTGGCCGAGAGGAGCCCGGAAAAATGAGTACCACCCGACGCGATGCGCTGAAAGTGCTGGCGGCGACGACCTCGTTGCCTTTCGCGGCGCAGGGGGCGACGGAGCCGAAGAACTTCACGGCCGAGGAATTCGCCGTACTTTCCCGCCTGTCCGACCTGATCCTTCCGAGGACGGACACGCCCGGCGCAGTCGACGCTGGAGTTCCGGCGATTCTCGATGACGCCGCCGGCCGTTCCCCCGCCCTGCGGAACACACTGCGCGAGGGCATCGCATCCTTGGGCGGAGCGAAGTTCCTTACGGAATCGGAAGCTAGCCAGAACCAGGCCCTTCGTCGAATCAGTGGTCTGGATGGCGCCGCTCCGACACCGTTCTTCACGGCGCTCAAGAATGAGGTCATCGACGCCTACTATTCGACCCGCGAGGGGCTCGTGGCCGAACTCGGCTATCATGGCAACGTCCCACTGGCCGAGTTTCCCGGATGTACCCATCCCGAGCACCAGCGCCTGGACTAGCCCGTATGCAAATTCGAAGTTCTCCAGAGATCGCGGACGTGCTCATTGTCGGCAGTGGGGCTGCCGGTGGGATGGCCGCCTGGAACCTGACGCGGCAGGGTGTGAACGTCACGCTGCTCGATGCCGGCGAGCGATTCAACCGCGCCCGGTTCTGGACTCACGTCCGGCCGTGGGAACGGCGCGCTCGGGAAGCCCGCGGTCTTCATCCGCCCGAATTCTATCTTCAGGCTTCCGAGCAGCCGGTCCTGACGCCGCCCGGCCGTCCGTTCGACCTTACCCGGGTTTGGGGGCGGGGCGGCAAGACGAATGTTTGGGGACGTGTCGCACTGCGTTACTCGGACTTGAATTTCCATGAGCCGGCACTCGATGGCTGGGAGATTCCCTGGCCGGTGACCTATGCCGAGATGGCTCCCTACTACGATCGGGTAGAGCAGTTGATCGGCGTATGCGGCGGGGATGACGACGAGCCATTCCTGCCAGGCAGCCGGTACCATCTGCCTCCACCGAATCCACGCTGCGGCGAGTATCTCATACGGCGCGCGGCCCATCATGCAGGCGTGAAGATCGTCGCCGGCCGCCGCGCGGTGGTCACGCGCGAGCACAATGGCCACGGTCCGTGCCACTATTGCGGCGCCTGCGGACGCGGGTGCGACATCGCGGCGTTTTTCAACTCGAGCGACTACCTGCTTGAACCGGCGCTCGCCACGGGACGTCTGACCATCGTCGACAACGCGGTGGCGGCGGAGATCCTCACCGGCGACGATGGCCTCGCCAGCGGCGTGCGGTATTTTGGACGCCACAGCCGGGACGAGCACACCCTCCGCGCGCGGCGGGTTGTCGTGGCGGCATCCTGCGTTGACTCGACCCGGTTGCTTCTCAACTCCCGCGGCGCGCGCCATCCCAACGGCATTGCCAACTCGAACGATGTGATCGGACGCTATCTTTGCGAGCAGATCCGCTTTCATATGTACGGTTTTGTGCCGGAACTGATGGGCGGGCCGGTTCACAACGACGATGGCATTTCCGGCGCTCATATTTATATGCCCCGCTTTGTTCCGCCGGGCGGAAAGGGCCGCGATTATCTGCGCGGGTACGGAATGCAGTTCTGGGGCTTTGGCGCGGGGGCGGGCGCTTCGTTCGGCAAGCAACTTCCCGGCTTCGGCGCAGGCTTGAAGCGTGGCATCAAGCAGCGTTATCCCGCCCTGGTTGCTTTGCACCCGTACGGCGAAGTGCTGCCGCGCGCGGATAACCGCATCACGCTCGACCCGGTGCGCAAGGATGCTTACGGCATCCCCTTGATGCGCATCGATTATTCAATCGGGGAGAACGAGCGCAGGATGGCCGAAGCGATGTATACGACCTGCGAGGAAATCCTCCATGCGGCCAAGGCCGAGGTGTTGCCTTATCAACGCGGCTGGCTCGATGTGAACGGCGCGGCGATTCACGAACATGGCACCTGCCGCATGGGCTCCGACCCGAAGCGCAGTGCCCTGAACAAGTACTGCCAGGCGCACGAAGTGAAGAACCTGTTTGTTGTCGATGGGGCGTCGTTTCCGACCTCGACGGAGAAAAACCCGACGCTCACGATCCTGGCTAATGCCTGGCGCGCCACCGACTACATGGCCGCCGAGATGGCTGCCGGCCGGGTGTGACCGCTACACTGAAAAGGTATGGCCAAACAATACGCGGCCCCGCCGCCGATGGCGATTGACGCCTCGAAGAAGTATACCGCCACGTTTGAAACGTCCCGCGGAAACATCGTTTGCGAACTATTCGCCAAGGACGCGCCGAAAACGGTGAATAACTTTGTTTTTCTTGCGCGCGAAGGCTTCTATGATGGGACGACGTTTCACCGCGTGATCGCGAACTTCATGATTCAGGGCGGCGACCCCACCGGTACCGGCCGCGGAGGTCCGGGCTACCGGTTTGAAGACGAGCTCGCCGGCCGGGAAAACCGTCACCAGGTGGGTTCGCTTTCGATGGCGAACGCCGGCCCGAACACGAACGGCAGTCAGTTCTTCATCACGCACGTTGTGACCGAATGGCTTGACCCGAAACACACGGTATTCGGCCAGGTGACCGCCGGCCAGGACGTGGTGAACGCGGTGCAGCAGGGTGACACCCTCAAGACAGTGACGATCCAGGAATTGTAGGATAGAAGTTTACCCACGGAACAGAGCCCCGACCGCGAGGGAGGGGTTCCGTCCCAGCGATCCGGTGCGACCGAAGCGACCACTTTGGATGCGCCAACATCATTGAAGAAGTTCACGAATGGGAGGAAGCATCGAATCATGCGCAAGTTCATTGTGCCCGTCGCTCTGTCGGCGCTCGTCGCGGGAGGCCTGAGCCTCGCTGCTCCGAAAGGCGACGCCACGAAAGGCAAGGAAACCTTCGAACAGTGTGGAGTTTGCCATAACGTAGACAACGACGAGAAGAAGGTTGGCCCTTCGCTGAAGGGATTGTTCAAGCACGCCAAGCTCAAGAACGGAAAGCCGGTCACGGACGCGAACGTACTCGAGCTGATTAATGCCGGCGGGAATGGTATGCCGTCTTACAAAGACATTCTTTCTGACGAAGAGAAAGCCAACGTCATTGCGTACCTGAAGACGATCTGAGTGGCATGTTTCTAGTAGGAAGCCTTACATTTTCGCCCCTGTGTCTCCTTGACACACCTGTGGCGATTGGCGTATCCTTACCTTTCGTTAATTTTTAGAAGATTCTCCGGCGAGCGGGTTGCATCACGCCATCCACCCCGATGCGGCCCAAGCCGAATTCATTAAATAGGAGAAACATGCATCAGGAGCCGTACTTCGTAGTCGTTCTTGCGCATTCCTTGCATGGGAGGCTACGGCGGATCCACATCCCGCATCGGGCCATCTACGCGGTTCTGGTTCTGGCTTTAATCGGACTCGTTACGGTATGTGGTTTTGCCTTCAGCTACGCCCGCATGACCTGGAAGGTGGCCCGGTATAATTCGCTTCGCCGCGAGGTGGACGTTCTGCGCACGCGCTATCGGGATCTGCAAACTCAGAACCGGCAGAAGACCGAAGAGCTTGCCACGCTCCAGCTATTTGCGAGTGAAGTGCGCCTGGCATACGGCCTGGACAACAAGGCGACGCCCGATGGCGGCCACGACGAGGACCCCGCGCTCATTCCCTCCTATCACGAGTCCCTCGAGGATTACGCTGTTTTGGAAGATGCCTCCTCGACACGCGTCCTGCACCAATACCCGAAGCAGTGGCTTGCCAACCTCCGCCCAAGCATGTGGCCGCTCGATGGCCGCCTGCTGAGCCCGTTCGGCGCGCGAACCGATCCGTTTTCGGGTGAAGGTGCGATTCACACAGGCGTCGACATCTCGGCGACGATTGGGACCCCGGTTCGCGCGACGGCGGACGGGATAGTCGCTTTCGCCGGATGGATGTCGGGCTACGGCCATCTGCTCGAGATCGAGCATGAGAACGGGATGCGGACCTACTATGCGCACTTATCGGCATTCGAGGTTGTGCCGGGTCAAGAGGTGCGCCGCGGGGAGGTTGTAGCGTTGAGCGGCGCCTCCGGTCACGTAACCGCGCCGCATCTGCACTACGAGGTGCGCATCGGAGGTACGCCTGTGAACCCGTATCCGTACCTGGCTCACAGCGCGATCGCTACCGCCGGTCCGGTCCACAAAGATTTCCCCTTCTAGCGGCCACGTTGATTTAATCGGAGTTTGGTCCGGCGACGGGCCTGCGGCGATAATGGAATCAGGCGTGGCGTTCCCGCAGAGGTGACGCAGGGCGCCTTCCCCTGGATGCAGAGCCGCCGCGAGTTCTTACTGACCACTCTGATGGTTCCCCTATCGGCGGCGGCCGGCAGCGTGGTCCCATCCGAGCGGCGTGTGATCATCGACCCGACGACCGAGTTCCGGATGGTCCGGCTCACGGATCCCTCCCATGCCAGTTTCCTGCCGGCGCCAGCCAACCGAGCCGTAGCCCGGCGTGGGCAGTTTCTGGTGTACTCGGCGGATCGGGACGGCGTCATGCAGCCTTACCGGATGGAGACCGGCAGCGGGGTGGCCAGGCAGATCGTGCAAACCGAGGGACTCAAGCCAGAGTCGCTCTGCCTCACGGCCGATGACAAGTTGCTGTTTTTTGCCGACTCGGCTGGTATCCACCGCACACCGTTCTCCGGCCGGGACCGGGAAATCTACCATTGGGCCGAGGGTTATGGAGGCGGCTCCGGACTGGGCCTCTCGCTGGATGGAATGCACGCCGCCACCGTGGAAACGAAATCGGACCACTGGCGTTTACGCCTGGTGAGCGTGCGGAACCCTCCGGTCACTCTGGTTGAAAGCGACGAGCCGATTTCCTTCCCCTCGATCCGCCCAAGACGGGACAGCGTGGCTTATCGCCGTGGGGACTCGTCGCTGTGGCTGGTGAACTTCGACGGGAGTCAAAATCGCAGGCTGGCGCTCGCCGCCGGCGGACTTGGTC
>JAKAJI010000009.1 GCA_021813825.1 Acidobacteriota bacterium
TCGCCGGCCAGGCCGGGAAGAGCTTCGAGGAAGCGGTTGTGGCGCTTGGCTGGGAGGCTCCGCCGGAAGACCCCGCCGTTCTTGCTGCTCGCTGGGCCGCCGAGCTCGACCGTCATCACGTGGCCCGCGCCGCGCTGATTGCGAGCATCCCCGGCGATGAAGGCTCGGTTGTCTGCGCTGCGACGGCTCATCCGGGCCGCTTCCGCGGTTTTATGATGGTCAACCCGGCCGCCGACCGCGCCGTCGAAAATGCCGCTGCGGCGCTGGCGGGCGGCCACATGCACGCCGTCTGTTTATTTCCTGCGCTTCACGGTGTCCCGCTTTCCGACGCGCGAAGCATCGCCGTCGTCGAAGCCGCCGCCGCGCACTCCGCTGCGGTCTTTGTGCACTGTGGAGCGCTCAGCATTGGCTTCCGCACCAAACTCGGTCTTCCCGGCGCCGCCGATATGACGCTGTCGAATCCCTTGGCACTGCACCCGATCGCGCAGCGGTTTCCGCGCGTCCCGTTCCTCGTTCCGCACTTCGGCGCGGGACTGCTGCGGGAAGCCCTCATGCTGGCGGACCTCTGCCCCAACGTGTATCTCGACACCTCCAGCAGCAATCGATGGATGCGCTATGAAGGTTCGCACTGCGACCTGCGGGAAGTCTTCCGCCGCGCTCTCGAAGTCGCGGGCCCGCAGCGCCTCCTTTTTGGTACCGACTCCTCGTTCTTCCCCCGGGGCTGGCATGCGGCGATCTTTGAAGTCCAGTCACGGGCGCTCTATGAAATCGGCGTCAACGAGGAAGACGCAGCCCAAATCTTCTCGGGCAACTTCGACCGGCTTTTCCCGGCGACCTGAGGTATTCCCGAAGGCTATTCCCTGGCAGGGGCATAGGTCTACGTTACCGGGCGAGAGCATTGGGTGATTGGCCTCACCAATCAGATGGGCACATCAGGCCATCGAGTCACCCGGATATGCAGATCTTCATGAGGTGGAAACCAGCCTCCCGGCCGACTTCCCGGCTGGCTGAGTACGAATCGCCGGTGCAACCGGTCCCGCGGACGGTTGTCCTCGAGCCGGGCTTTGCGGAAACAAAGCGTGTGAAAGTGTTTGGACAGGGTTGGGACGAGTCCGCAGCGCGGGTCCGGCCTGCTGTCATCGCCGCGCCAGCGCCGGATCTGATCCGGCTGGCGGAGCGTTGGGAATCCCGATGGGCGCGGCCGACGCACTTCCTGGTCATTCTTGGCCGCGTGGATACGGGCCCGGCCACAGCGGAGGAGCGGGATCTGCTCTGGGAAGCTTTCGGTCTCCCGGTGTTCGAGCAGGTGCTGGACGGTTCGAATCATGTGCTGGCCTACGAGTGCGACGCCCATGATGGCTTTCACGTGCGCCGGGTGGGCCTGCGCCTCAGCGGCTGCGTGCTCGAGAATTCTCTTTGTGCGTGTGGGGATCCCGCGCCCCGTCTGCTTCCGCTGCCGGCGCCGGCCTACGCCCTGACGCACCGCGCGGGGGAGGATTTCGCGAGACAATAAGCTCACGGATGTCTCGTTTGCGGTTTTATCTGTGGCTAGGGTTGGTGACAGTGCTCGGGGGGCTCCCCGGATCGAGCGTCGCAGCGCAGGACCGGGTTTCGACGCGCGTGCCGTCGCTGCGGGAGTTCAGCAGTTCGCTCGAATCGCTCTCAAGCCGCGTGCGGCAATCGGTGGTGCAGGTCTTCTCGATCGGTTATGCTCCGGTAGACGCGTCGCCGGACAGCGACTCGAGCGATCCGGTGGTCTCCAAGCAACACAGCAGCGGGTCGGGAATCGTTCTGTCCTCGGACGGCTACCTGGTCACCAATGCTCACGTGGTTCAAGGCGCGCGCCGGATTCAGGTAAGGCTGCCGGCGCCAGCCTCGGGAAGCGGCGTGCCGGTGCCGCAGGCCAAGATTGACGCCAAGCTTGTCGGCATCGACCACGAGACCGATATCGCGGTGCTGAAAGTGGAGCGGACCGGGCTCGAACCGCTCGAATTCGGTAACTCAGACGAGCTGCGGCAAGGGCAGGTTGTGCTCGCCTTTGGCAATCCGTTCGGCCTCGAAGGTTCGGTGACGCTGGGCATCATCAGTTCGGTGGCGCGCCAGATCCGCCCGGACGACACAACGGCTTATATCCAGACGGACGCGCCGATCAACCCGGGCAACAGCGGGGGGCCGCTGGTGGACGACGCCGGGCGCCTGGTTGGGGTGAACACGCTGATCCTGTCGCAGTCCGGCGGAAGCGAAGGAATTGGTTTTGCGATTCCCAGCAATCTTGTGCAGGCAGTCTATGGCCAGATCCGCAAGAACGGTCACGTGCACCGGGGCCAGATCGGGATTTACGCGCAAACGATCACGCCGGCGCTGGCGAGCGGCCTCGATCTGCCGCAAGATTGGGGCGTGGTGGTGAGCGACGTGGACCCGGACAGCCCGGCGAGCGAGGCCGGCATCCGCATCGGCGACATCATTTCCGCCATTGACGGGGGGAAGGTGACGAACCTGCGCCAACTCGAGTTGGCGATCTTCCGCTACTCGCCCAACGACCGCGCCCACATTCGCGTGCTGCGGGGCAACAAGACGCTCGAACTCGCGGTGCGCGTGATCGAGCGTACGGACGACCCGGAGCGATTCGCCGACCTGGCCACGAGCGAGGACAACCTTGTGCCGAAGCTCGGCATTCTTGGGGTCACGATCGACCGCCGGCTGGCCGATCTGCTGCCCGACCTTCGGCTTGCGGGCGGGGTTGTCGTGGCGGCGCTGTCGCCTGACGCCGACCCTGACGAAACGGGACTGGAGACCGGAGACGTCATTCATGGTGTGAACACACACGTGGTTCCGAGTGTGGCCGTTCTCAACGAACTCTTGAAGGACTTTACGAGCGGGGACAATGTCGTGCTGCAGGTTGAGCGCGACGACCGGCTCATGTTTCTCGTCGTTGAGGTTGAATAGAAATTGGTGCGGCGTCTGATTTCGCTGTTATCGCTTGCCGCCGTTTTGGCCGCGCCCGCGGCGCCCCAAACGGCGAGGAAGAAGCACGCCGCGACAGCCGCTCCGAACCCGGAAACCGGAACGTTTCCCATCCTCAAGCTGGGTGTGCGAGGCAACGACGCATTCACGGCGGCCCAGGTGCTCGCCGTTACCGGGCTTAGCCAGGGGGAACGCGTCAAGGCGGCCGACTTCGAAACGGCCCGCCAACGCCTGCTGGCGACCGGCGCCTTTGAACAGGCTGGCTTTGAATACCACTTCGGCTCGGACGCCAATGGCCCTGGTTTTTTGACCACCTTTGAAGTGAAGGAAGTCCCGCAGTTTTATGCGATGTCGTTTGAGGACCTGCCGGCGCCGGAGAGCGACCTCCGCCGCTGTCTTCAGCAAAAAGACCCGCTGTTCGGGCCGAAGATCCCCGTTACGCAGACCTTCCTCGACCGCTACACCGGCTTGATTGAGCAGTGTCTTGCCCCCTACAACTTTAAGGAACACGTGAAGGCTCAGCTCACTGCGGATTATTCCCCGGACCTCACAATTCTTTTCCGCCCTTCCACGCCTCGTCCGAACATCGCGGAAGTGTTCTTCACTAACACCGGCGACTTACTGCCGGCCGCATTGCAGACGGCCATTGCCGGCGCCGCGATCGGCCTGGGTTATACCGAGCACCGTTTCCGGGCGATTCTCGATTCCACCATCCGTCCGCTGTATGAGGCGAAAGGCCACATCCGCGTCTCGTTTCCTTCGATTGTCACCAAGCCATCGGATAACGTGAAGGGGCTGGCCGTTACGGTGAAAGTGGACCCTGGTCCGGTGTACAAGCTGATGTCGGTTCGCGTCAGCGGGGCAGAGGACATCCCGCCGCTGATGAAATTCAAGCCAGGGGACGTGGCGGATTTTGACAAGGTGAAAGCGGCGCAGGCGCGGCTGGACGACATTTTGCACCGCCGTGGCTACCTGCACGAGACGACGGAGGAACTGCGCACCATCGATGATGTGGGACACACCGTGTCGGTGACGCTTCGCGCCAACCCGGGGCCGCAATACCTGACGGGGAAACTGACCATCGTCGGCCTGGACTTAATCTCGGAACCGGCGATCCGCAAGATCTGGGGCCTTGCGCCGGGCCAGCCATTTAATGCGGCGTATCCGGACCATTTTCTCAAGGTGGTGCGCGACGAGGGATTGTTCGACAACCTCGGCGCGACCAGTTCGGCGACGAAGATCCACGAAGATACGAAAACTGTGGACGTGACCCTGACTTTTTCCGGTCCAAAGCGGAAGCAGGATTGGGAGACGCACCCCACGGGAGCGGACCCGGTACAACCGGACCTCGGTGTTCCGTTTCCGCCTTACCCACCATAGATTCGTGGCCAGACTCGTAGCGCGCCGCCGGAAGCCGCGGCACGCTGGTATCCTGACGAGAGAAGCGCACCGCGCCGCGGACGTGGCGGAACTGGCAGACGCACTGGATTTAGGTTCCAGCGGCCTCACGGCCATGGGAGTTCGACCCTCCCCGTCCGCACCACATCTTTCGCACTCGATCGCCCAAGTTTGGAAGCGCGTACAAATCTTTGTTCAACCGGCCGCGGCCGGCGTATGCTGGTCCAAAACCCCGTATGTGCGGCGCAACGGACCCCATAGGGACGGAAAGATGCCCGCGGTTTGTCGGGCATTCCTTCAGCGCTTGATCAGACGCGGCGCGAGGAACCCCAGCGCGGCGCCGGCCACCAGCGCAATCGCTATCGAGCTGCCCGGGTGGCGCTTGACTTGTCTTCCAGCGCGCGCAGCGCCATCTTCCAACGCCAGACGGCCCCGTTTCAGGAAACGGCCAGCGGACAGTCTGCCCGCCTCGATCCCCTCACAAAGCGCGGTTCCGGCCTGGCTGAGCCTCTGCTCGACAAAGGCCGCCGTTCGCTGCGCGCCCTCCACCCATGGTTTCCCTTCCACCTTCAACGGCTTCAGCATCGTCGCCATATCGGCCTCCTGAACCCCAGAAGCTTGCAATACTCATGCCAGTGGCTATCTGAACAAATGCCAGGCAAAAACCGACGGGCGGAGTTATCCTGGACTATCAGTTGCACACCACCCTGTGGAGACGAGTTGGAAGATGAGTACTCCGGACGTGATTCTCAATAATCACAGCGGTCAGGCACACAGGGCCTTTCCGCTTCAAACCTGGTTGCTGCGTCAACTCTCCCAGACCGTCGGCGCCGCCCCTGTCCGGTTGGCTCTGAAAAGCGGCGCCGAGGTGTCGCCACCTGGCGTCGACCCGCTGGCCACGATTGTCGTGAGGGATTGGCCTACTCTGTTGAAGCTCATCGCCGATCCAGAGATGGCATTCGGGGAAGCCTACGCCGATGGCCGGATTGAAGTAGAGGGCGATCTCGCCGGAGCGCTGGCGGCGATTTACCAGGCGTGGGAAGGCTCCGGCACCGGCCTTTATGAGTGGCTTACGTCAAAGTGCCTGAACTGGCTGCAGGACAACACGCGCGACGGCTCGCGAAACAACATCCATCGCCACTACGATCTCGGGAACGATTTCTACGAGCTTTGGCTCGATCCCGAGCTCGTTTACACCTGCGCTTATTTCGCCTCGCCCGGCGATTCGCTTGAGACCGCGCAGAAGTCAAAACTCGACTATGTTTGCCGGAAGTTGCAGCTCCAACCCGGCGAGCGCGTCGTCGAGGCAGGGTGCGGATGGGGTGCGCTGGCGCTTCACATGGCGGAGAATTACGGCGTTTCGGTCAGGGCCTACAATATCTCGCATGAGCAGATCGCCTGGGCGCGCAGGCGGGCGGCGTCGAGAGGACTTAGCCACCGGGTTGAATTCATCGAAAATGACTACCGCTCGATCGAGGGCAAATACGACGTGTTTGTTTCCGTCGGCATGCTCGAACACGTGGGCGCCGCGCACTATGCGGATTTTGGCCGGATCATCCACCGGGCGGTTGGCAACGCGGGCCGCGGGTTGCTGCATTTCATCGGGAGGAGTTACAAAGGCGAATTCAGCCGGTGGATCCGCAAGCGGATTTTCCCCGGGGCGTATGCTCCAACGCTCGGTGAAGCAGTGAGCGTGCTGCAACCGCATCGCTTCGCGGTGCTCGATGTCGAGAATCTTCGCGTCCATTACGCGCGGACACTCGAGTGCTGGCTGGAACGCTTCGACAGGGAGGCCGCGCAGGTCTCGGCGAAATACGATCCATGGTTCACGCGAGCGTGGCGTCTTTACCTGGCTGGCTCGATCGCCGCCTTCCGCGCCGGTACGCTGCAACTGTTTCAGATTACCTTCGGCGGTCCAAAGAGCAAGCAAGTTTCCTGGACTCGCGCTCCACTCTACGCGAGCGCGACTGACTCAGCGATACCCGGTGCTCCGGGCGCGTCAACATGGAAGCCTGCGACGTTCTGATCGTGGGTGGTGGCCCCGCCGGATCCTCGTGCGCCTGGGGACTGCGCCGTAGCGGTCTCGATGTGCTTCTTCTCGATAAGAGAACTTTCCCGCGCGACAAGGTGTGCGGCGGATGGATCACGCCCAGGGTCCTTCACTCGCTCGGGATCAGCCCTCTCCAGTACTCCCGCTATAACCTGTTGCAGCCGATGACGGGATTTCGCGTCGGTCAGATGGACGGGCCGGCGATCGAGACCAGTTACGGGGCACCCGTCAGTTACGGCATCCGGCGCTGCGAGTTTGACGAATACCTGCTCAGCCGCACCCGCGTGCGCGTGGCGCTTGGCGTCGGCCTGTCCAGCCTCGAACGCAGCGGGGGCGCATGGCTGGTCAATGAAAGTATCCGCGCCCGCGTCGTCGTTGGCGCCGGCGGTCACTTTTGTCCGGTCGCGGCACTGGTCGGAGGGAAGAAGCCGGACGAAACTCCGGTTGTCGCCCAGGAGACCGAGTTTGAAATGGACGGGACGCAGGCCGACGCCTGCCGCGTTCAAGGGGAAATGCCCGAACTCTACTTCTGCCGCGACATGAAAGGGTACGGCTGGTGTATCCGGAAGGGCAACTTCCTCAACGTCGGTTTAGGCCGAACCGATCCGCATCGTCTTTCCACGCACGTGGCCGGCTTCATCCGCTTTCTGAACGAATCGGGGCGCGTTCCTTTCTCCGTGCCCACGCCGCGCGGACACGCTTACCTGCTTCGGGGTACGTCGCCGCGCACCGTGGTGGATGACGGTTTGCTGCTGATCGGCGATTCGGCCGGCCTCGCGCATCCGCAAAGCGGGGAAGGCATCGGCCCGGCCGTCGCTTCCGGTTTGGCCGCCGCCAAGGCCATCCGCTCCGCGCGCCGGAATTATGAGCGCGAGAAACTCACCAGCTACACTGAGTACCTCAACGCCAACCCGCCGGCGTGGGCCGCGAGAGCCGGCCGGCTTCTTCCTTCGGGATTGTCTGCCCTCGCCGCGAGGGTGCTGCTGCGCCAACCCTGGTTTGTTCGCCACGTCGTTCTGGACGGCTGGTTCCTGCACCCGGCCGGAAGCGCACGCAGCTAACCCCATCGCCGCGTCCGCGCCGCGTTGTCAATCCTCCGGGTGGCTATCGCGATGGCCGCGTCCCGGGTAGAGGCGTTGGTGCGTTTCGCGATTTCGATGACATCCGCCGTGTTCCGCCGGATCTTTTCCTCGATCACCCCAAACGCTGAGCTTTCCGTGCCGCCGTGATATTCGATCGCCGCGCAGATCACGCCTCCGGCGTTGACCACGAAGTCAGGCAACACGAGCACGCCGCGCCGGGCCAGCATCGCCTCGGCTTCCGGCGTGCAAGGGATGTTGGCGCCTTCGGCCACAATGCGCGTGTCGAGGATCCCGGCGTTTTCCCGGTTCACCACGTCCGGCCGCGCGGCCGGAATCCACACATCGCACGGCACACCAAGGATCGCTTCGGGGCCGCCTTTCTCGCCCTCGGCAAATTCCGTCACGGACTTTCCCGCCTCTTTCAGTGCGATCAACACGTCAATGTCAAGGCCGCCGGCCGAGGACACGGTTCCCTTCGTGTCGCTGGCGGCGACAATCCGGCAGCCCTTGCCGGCGAGAAATCTCGCGGCATGTTTGCCCACCGCGCCAAAGCCCTGGATTGCGACGCGCGCGCCCTGCAAGGGGAGGTTCATCGTTCCGGCCGCGACGTCGATGGCCACTGACAGGCCGAATCCTGTGGCGCCGATCTCATCGAGAGGGATCCCGCCCAATTCGCGAGGCAACCCCACCGCGCGCCCGATCTCGTCCTGAATCCACCCCATGGCGATTTCATCGGTACCCATGTCCGGCCCTGGGACGTAGTCCTGGAGGCCCGCAATCGCCCGCGCGAACGCACGAATCCACTGCTCCTTGTGCTGCGCGTCCATCTTCGGATCGCCGGCGATCACCGCCTTGCCGCCTCCGTGGGGAAGTCCGGCGGCTGCGTTCTTCAGCGTCATCGCGCGCGCAAGACGGCAGGCCTCCTCCGCTGTCACGTCCGGCTCGAAACGAACTCCTCCGATTGAGGGCCCGCACGCGGTGTTATCCACGGCCACCACTGACCGCAGCCCGAGCGTTGGCACATAGATGTGCAGGACTTTGCCTGGACCCATCTCATCGCCGAAACGAAAGATCTCGTCCATGTTCGCCTCCCGCCGGCCGGGGGTTCCTTCCCCGGTCAGCCGCGCTTTCGGATCACGTCTACGGAACAAGCTGCATTCATGGCCACCGCCTCCGATGTGCTGCCCAGCAGGAAACGGTCGAGGCCGCGGTGGCCGTGCGAGCCGACGACGATGAGATCGGCGTCCCACTCCTCGGCTTCCCGGAGGATCGCCACCTGCGGCGTCTCCAGGAGCACGGAAACCGATTCCGACGCAGTCCATCCCGCCTCTTGCAGCACGGCCGCTGCCGTAGCGATCGCGTTCTGGGCCCGCTGCATCGCTTCCGCCCGGTTGGCCTCGAGGTATGTCGTGTCGAGAAACGGCGGCTCCAGAAACGCGCGAGCCGCCGGCAGCATGAGTTCTACCGCGCTGAGGACGCGAAACTCGGTGCCGGCGGGCCACGGCCTCCCGGCCAGCGACCGCGCCGCTTCGCGCGAGAATTCCGAACCGTCGGCCGCCAGCAGCACGCGCATTCCCTCGCGTCCCTCCCGGTGCTTCCGCGGACGAACTACCTCGACAGAACATCCGGCGTAACGCAGGACGGCCGCCGCCACGTTCTCCACGAGGAGTCTGCGCAAGGCTGAGGCCCCATGCGGCCCGATCAGGATGAAGTCTGCACCGGCAGCCTTCGCTTGATCGAGAATCACCGTTTTCGGGTCGCCCGTGGGCGTCATCCCCGTCGCTTGAAGCCCCCTCGCTTCCAACTGCGCAACTGCGCCGTGAACCACTTCTTCGGCGCGCCGCGCGGAATCCTGCGCGGCAGCCAACGTAGTCCACAGGTGGGTCGGCTGAATCACGCTCAGCACTTGAAAGGACGAATCCGCCGGCCAGGGCCGCCCGGCGGCTTCCTCAATAACCGCCCGGCTCGCCGCGGATGTATCAACCGCAACCAGGATTTTCATCGCGCCTCTCTCCGTTCTCGGGTCAATGGACGTGTCCCCGGCCTGTTTGGCCAAATTCGTTTGCCGCACTCACGCATCGAAAGCGTTGCGAGCTTCGGCGCCGGCTTCGATGAGTAAAGCCTCACCTGATCGACACACTGCTTCCTCGGACACGTGCCTGTCCTCTGTGAATATGCTGAGCAAGTAACGGACCAAGCACTTCGGTCTACGGTTGGCGAACCGTGCCGGTGGTGGGCAGCGGCATCGTCGAGGTGCGTTCGAGCATGGCTTCGCGCTCCGCCGGTGATACACTTCGGCCAGTGGCAACAAGCTATCCGTTCCCCTTCGCCCCGGATTCCCGCGGCGCCGCGCCGCGCATCGGGTCCTTGCTCGTAAAGCCGGTCTCGGCGGTGTGCAACCTCGACTGCGCGTACTGTTTCTATCTCGACCGGGACACCGATCCCTACCAGTCGGCCGCCGTGCACCGGATGAGCGAGGACACGCTTGAGCGCCTGGTCGATTCCTATCTCTTCTACTCGTATCCGACGACTACGTTCGCCTTTCAGGGCGGGGAACCGACGCTTGCCGGCGTCAAATTTTTCGAACGGCTTGTGGAACTCGAACAGCGGTACGGGCGGAATGGGCAGTCTGTCTCAAACGTGATGCAGACCAACGGCATCGTCCTCGATGACCGCTGGTGCGCGCTGTTTAAGGAATTTCAATGGCTGGTTGGCATCTCGGTGGACGGCCCGGAAGCCGTGCACGATTTGTATCGCGTCAGCCGCCAGGGCGCCGGTTCTTGGCGCAAAGTGATCGCGGCGGTTGAACGGATGCGCAAGCACGGCGTTGAATTCAACGTGCTTTGCGTGGTGAGCCAGGCCAACGTACATAAGGCCGCGGAAGTCTACCGGTTTTTTCGCTCGCTGGGCATCGAGTACGTGCAGTACATTCCGCTGTCTGAGTTCGACCGCGACGGCAACCCTCTCCCGTTCACGATCACGGCCGAGCAATATGGACGCTTTCTGACCGAGTTGTTCGACCTCTGGTGGCCCGACCGCCGCAAGATACGCATCCGATTCTTCGACAACATCGCGGAGGTGCTCGCCGGACAGGAGCCGAGCACCTGCACGCTGCGCGAGACCTGCGACAGCTACGTCGTGGTCGAGTATAACGGCGACGTCTATCCGTGCGATTTTTTTGTCGAATCGTCCTGGAAGCTGGGAAACATCGAAGCCGACTCCTGGCCGGAGATTGCACGCCGTCGTAAGCGGTATGAGTTTGCGGCGAAAAAGTCGATCGCGCATCCGGACTGCCAGGTCTGCTCTTATCAGCAGATCTGTCACGGCGGCTGCCCCAAGCACCGCCATGACCGGCGCAGCGACTTCGCCGATCTCGACTACTTCTGTGCGGCGTACAAACAGATCTTCGCCAAAGCCATCGGGCCGCTTTCGAAAGAAGTGGAAAAGCTGACTGGGCGCCCGGCGTCGTTTGTATTGCCTACAACGCCTCAGCGCGGTGCGTCCGCATCGCAATGAGTTGCGCCTGGAGCGGGGTGCCGGCCGGGTGCGGGACGTGGAACAGCAGCTCAAAGGACTCAACGTGAGCGAGATCCTTTTCGCCGAGCACCGCCAGTAGCCGCGCCGCGCTTCCCGGCGCCAGCAGAAAGTCCGAAGCGCTTTCGGTTGCCTGCGCGCTGTTGCCGGAAATGAGCAGGACGTGGCCCGTCTGGGTTCCGTTCGGCACCCAGGCGATGCGGGCGTAGTCGCCGGAATCGTCGAGACGGCAGTCGCCGTACTGCGACTGCTCGCCTTGCTTCGGGGAACGATTCAAAAAACATCCCGGGCCGACATTGTTGAAGCGGAAGCGGAAGTTGAATTGCGGCTCGAACAGTTCCACCCAGGGGTTGACTCGCGGGCCGCCGAGAATTACCGCGTCATCGTAAAGAAAATCGCGACTGTTCACGTTCCGCGCATGACGGATCTGGACCCGGTCCCGCAATGGCCCTTCCGAGCGGAGGATTCTTGCGATGAAGGAAACGTCGACGAGGCTTGTCAGCGGTGTTTTCCCGATCAGATCCGGAATCGAGCCGGGTGACGCGTTGCTGGCCGGGGTCAGAAGATACGAGTGGCGCGCATAGTCCTCGACGTTCGAAACGCGTCCCCGTAGCGCCTGTAACATGATGAGCGTCGTATCGGCGACCACCACGTTCACCTGGCGCGAGCCTGGGAGCAGTTCCTCGATCGCGGCCGGCGGCCGGACTGCCGCGGCGACCTTGTGCGGTAAACGGCCCGCTTCCCGGCTGCCGCCGAGTAGGTAACCCGCAAGAAGGCAAGCCAGGCCAAGTCCCATCGCCCGGAACATGCTCGCCGGCGCGGCCATCCCCTCGGCCCAGCTTCGCCACTTTGACGGCGCTGTGAGTGCTTTCCTGGGAGCCGGTTGCGGCACACACTCCCGAAGGTGGAACTCCAGCCGATACCCTCCCTTGGGAATTTCGACAACCAGCCGCTCGCCCGAACCTTCTCCTTCGAAGTACTGTTGAAGCCGAACCCGGAGTTGTCTGGCCGCCACGCGGACGATGTTGTCTTCGGCCTGGTTATACCCGTGGGGGCGTCCGAACACGTGGCGCCCGATGTGTTGTTCGCTGATCTCCGCCGCCCTGCCTGCCGCCTGCTCGGAGGCGATGAAGCGCAGCAGTTCTTTCTGCCTTGGCGACCTGCGAAACGGGCCGCTCGTAAGGATCCTTTCCACAAGCGCAGCGCAGTCGGCTTGCGCGGGTAACGAGGGGGTTACATGCTGATGTGCGTCCACTTGGCGGCTCCTTTCCCTGGTGAGCGACGGGGAAATCGCGGAGAATTCCCCTGGCATCATATCGCGGGTCAACGCAAAATGAAACATTCCTGTTTCAAGGGCGGGTTCGTACGACCCGAAACCCGTGGGGGACAACTTTCGATGACTCTGCTGAAACCGTTTCGAACGATCCGCTGCGCGGCGCTGGCCGTGCTGCTCGTGGGCGCCACAGTACATTCCGTGCGCGCGCAAGATACTGCCACCATCGTGGGCGTGGTGACCGACACTTCCGGCGCCGCGGTCCCTGGCGCCACCGTGACACTGGTCAACACGGCGACGGCGTTCTCGCGAACCGTCACAAGCGACGGTGACGGCCGCTACGTCGCTTCCGCCATTCCCACCGGCCACTACACCATCACCGCCGAGAAGGCCGGGTTCGAAACGCTCAAGCGCTCCGGCATTCAACTCAATGCCGCCACGACACTTTCGGTCGATCTCCAACTCACCGTGGGCAGCCAGACACAGAGCGTCTCGGTTGTCGCCAGCGCGCCGCTGCTGCAAACGCAGACGGCGACGGTGTCGAATCTTGTCGACAGCCGGCAGATGCTCGCCCTGCCGCTGGTCAGCCGCGATTTTACCGATCTTGTTCTGCTGACGCCCGGGGCCCATGTGGGTTCGGCCGGCAATCTCGGCGAGGGCGGCAGCCCGTATGCGATGCGCGGCGGGGCCAACTACAGCGTCAACGGTTCCATCGCCGGAGGCAACAGCTACCTCATTGACGGCGTCTACAACCGGAATCTCTGGCTGAATACCCTCGTCATGGTGCCCGTGGTGGACGCCATCCAGGAATATCGCGTCATGTCGAGCGACTACACGGCCGAATACGGCGAGGCCGCCGGCGCCGTCACGGAAGTGGAAACCAAGTCCGGCACCAACCAACTCCACGGAAGCGCCTGGGAGTTTCTTCGCAATGACAAGCTCGACGCCAACACGTTCTTCAATAACGTGGATGGCATCAAGCGACCTCCGTTCCACCGCAACGAATTCGGCGCTACGCTCGGCGGCCCGGTGATTAAGGACAAGACGTTCTTCTTTGTCGACTACCAGGGCATCCGTCTCAGCCAGCCGGAGACACTCACCTCCACGATCCCGACCGCGGCGGCGCAGCAAATGGCCGGGGTAGGGAACTTCAGCTTCCTCACTGTTCCCATCTACAACCCGTTTTCCACCTCGAAGACGTCGTCGGGCGCCACGGTCCGCGCTCCGTTCCCCAATAATCAGATCCCCAGCTCCATGCTCGACCCTGCGGCGGTAAAACTGCTTCGCCTGCTGCCCACACCCACCACCGCGGCCAGGACCAACAATTTCACCTTCGATCCGGCGCTGACCCAACAGACCGATCAGTTCGACACGCGTGTGGATCAGAATCTCGGCGTTTCGGACCGTCTGTTCTTCCGCTACAGCTTCGATAAGAGCGACCAGGTAAATCCCGGCGTGATCCCATCGCCTGCCAACGCCGGCATCCCCATCGGACCATATCTGAGCACCGGCACGAACGCCACCACCACGCCTCTGTTCAACCAGTCGGCCACGCTTGGCTACACGAAAGTCATCAGCCCGACCACGGTGAGTGAGACGCACTTCGCCGTCGTACGCTGGAACGCAAACATCACGCCGCTGGGCAATGCCTTTGCCACGGCAAACGCGATCGGCATCCCGGGCATCAACATCAACAATAAGTCCGGCGGCCTGCCTGCCTTTACGATCGCCGGTTATCAGGAGTTAGGCGATAACTCCACTTACCCGGAAGACAGCCAGATCACGACGTTCCAGCTTGACTCGGCACTCACCATGATCCGCGGGGCGCACACGATCAAAACGGGCATCCTCTTTCTGCGGGATCGCTTCAACGGGTTCTCGGCCTTCCCAACGCGTGGCGCCTACGACTTCAACGGCCAGTTCACCCGGCAGATCGGGACGGCCGGGGCGCAGACGTCGCTGGCGGACTTCCTGCTGGGCGCTCCGGACAACGTGAACCGCAACATTCTGGATGGTACGTTCGGCATGCGCCTCTGGACGCTGGCGCCGTTCGTTCAGGACTCGTGGCGCGTGACCAACCGCCTCACCGTGGAACTCGGCCTTCGCTGGGAACTCGACGCGCCCCCCTACGACGTCCACAACCATTGGGCCAACGTGAATATCAACACGGGCCTGCTCAACGTCGCCGGCATCGACGGCAATGGCCGCGCGCTGCGAAACATGGACTATAACACGCCCGCGCCGCGTGTTGGCCTTGCTTACTCGCTCGACTCCGACCGTAAGACCGTCATCCGGTCCGGCTTCGGCATCTCCTACGTCGACATGGACGCCGGCGGAGCGCAACTGTACAAGAATCCGCCTTACTTCTTTAGCCAAACCATTACTTCCAACATCAGCGGGACGCCTCCCATTCTCATCAGCCAGGGTCTTCCGACTCCGGTGCCGCCGAGCATCAACAACGAAGCCGCGCTGTCGTCCGGCAATCTCAACGCCTGGGACTACAACCTGAAGGAAACCCGCATCATCCAGTGGAGCTTCGGCGTGCAGCGCGAACTCCGGCCCGATCTTATGCTGGATGTGAGCTATGTCGGTACGCGCGGCCAGGGGCTTGTCGTGAATTCGTTAAATCTCAATCAGTCCATCCCCGGCCCTGGCGCACAGGGGCCGCGCCGTCCCTACGCCGCGCTGAATCCGAACCTCATCAATCTGGCCTACCGCACCAACGCGGGCGACTCGAAGTACGAGTCCCTCCAGGTGCATCTGGAAAAGCGGTTCTCCCACGGCCTGATGCTCGACTTTGCCTACACCTATGCAAGCTTCCTCGCCGACTCCGGCAACATAAACGGAGGCGGCAACGGCGATATTCAGAACGCGTTCTGTGTTGCCTGTAACTGGGGCCCGACGCCGGACGACTATACCCATGTGGTGAGCATTAACCACGTCTGGGAAATCCCCTTCGGCCCGCATCGCTCGTACCTCAATCATGGCATCTTGAGTCAAATACTCGGCAATTGGGACATCAACGGAATCTGGAGCATGAATAGCGGAGGCCGCTTCACGCCGATCCTCGGCACGAACGTATCGAACTCGGCGGGCGGCGGCAGCCAACGGCCGAACCGTATTGGGAGCGGCGTGCTGCCTTCGGGCCAGCAGAACATCTACCACTGGTTCAACACCGCTGCTTTTGTCGCACCCGCTGCGTATACTTTCGGCAACTCCGGCACCGGCATCCTGACCGGTCCCGGCATGTTTAACCTCAACGGCGGCCTCGTCCGCCAGTTTTTTATCACGGAACGCTATGGCCTGCAATTCCGAGCGGAATGGTTCAATGCCTTTAACCATGCCAATTTCAACGTGCCCAACGCAGTCATCGGCACCGCGCCCGCCGGCATCATCGGCGGCACGGGGCCGGCACGCATCATTCAACTCGCACTAAAACTCGATTTCTAATATTCCATGTCTGAATTCTCACGCCGACGTTTCCTCCAATCCGCCGCGGCGCTGGCGGCCTGCCCTGCCGGCGCCCGGCCCACGCCATCCTCGTCCGGCAAGCCGCCGAACGTCGTCCTCCTGATGTCCGATCAGCATCGCCGGGACGCCATGGGCGCGGCCGGGAGCCGGGTTGCACAGACACCAAACCTTGACCGGCTGGCGCGGGAAGGCGTCCGTTTCACGAACGCCTACACCGCCAATCCCGTCTGCACCCCGTCGCGCGCGTCGATGCTGACGGGCCTGTTCAGCCATCACAACCAGACGTATAACAACACCACGCCCTGGCCGCGCCGGTATCCCACCCTCGCGCACTATCTATCGCGCGCCGGATACCAGACCGCTCTGATCGGCAAAATGCACTTTGTCGACGACCAGACCCACGGCTTCGACTATCATCTTGACTTCAACGACTGGTTCCAGGAACTCGGCCCGAAGACCCGCCTCTACGCCAACGAGCTTGCATTCCCCAACTCCGGGTCCGGCCTTCCGCAGATTGACGACCTCTGGCGCGACACCGGCGATCCCTGGAAGAATGACCGGGAATCCGACGGGCGGCTCGGCCCTGTTGCGGTCGGCCGCGTCTCCCGCATTCCCGAGCAGGACCAGTTTGAGACCTTCGTCGCCCGGGAATCGGTCCGTTTCCTTCGCCAGCACGGCCGCGAAGCTCCCTTCTTTCTCGTTGCGTCCTTCCTGAAGCCGCACGATCCCTTCATGCCCATTCAGCGCTTCGCGGACCGCTTCCGCCCCGAAGACATGGTGCTGTCGCCCACTTTCGGCAAGGTCGATCTTAGTACCGCTCCGGAAGAAGTCCGCCGGTCGATTCTCCGCAACCGTCCGACGCCCGAGTTGAGCGACCCGGAACAAGCGCGGCGCCGCATGGCGTATTACTTCGCCTCGATCGCCGAGATGGACGACTGCGTGGGCAAGGTGCTCGCCGCCGTCGACGAACTGGATTTCACGCGCGACACGATCGTTCTCTATACATCCGATCACGGCGAGATGCTCAGCGACCACGGCATGTGGCAGAAGTTCCAGTTTTATGAACCTTCCTGCGGCATTCCGCTTCTGGTTCGCGCTCCGGGCATCGCCCCGGCGGGAAGCTTGTGCGAGATGCCTGTCAGCAACGTGCAGTATGTAAACACGATCTGCGAACTGTGCGGGGTTCCGCAGCCGGAAGGCCTCGACGGCGCCAGTTTCGCCCACCAGGTCCGCAACCCCGGTGACGCGCCACCCACTACGGTCTATTCCGAGTATGCCCTGCACTCGCGCGGCGCAAAATATATGATCCGCCAGGGCAGCCTCAAGTACACGTTCCGCACTCATGACGAAGAGGAACTTTTCGACTTGTCCTCCGACCCGGAGGAAATGCGCAATCTTGCTCTGGAGCCGGGCGGCAAGCAACGGGCCGCCGAAATGAAGCAAAAGCTCTTCGCATGGTACACTCCGACCGAGATATCCATGTCTTGATTGATTCACTGACCTATGCCAGTTACTAACTCGAACCTATCTTCACCGACCCGCCGCGACTTACTCGCAGGCGCCCTTGCTACTGCCGCTGCTTCCCGAGCCGCGGCGCAACCAGCCAACCCATCCCGCCCTAACATTCTCTACATCCATTCCCACGACACGGGGCGCTACCTCTCGCCCTACGGCCACGACATTCCCACGCCGAACCTCCAGAAACTGGCCGGCCAGGGCGTTCTGTTCCGGTCCGCTTTCAGCGCCGCGCCGACCTGCTCGCCCAGCCGCGCCTCACTGCTTACGGGCCAATGCGCTCACCAGAACGGAATGCTCGGCCTGGCGCACCGCGGCTTTTCCCTATACGACTACCGTCACCACATGCTTTATCCGTTGCGCGCCGCCGGCTACCGCTCGATTCTCGGCGGTGTCCAGCATATTGCCGCAAAGCCGGAAACCATCGGCTACGACGAGATTCTGCATTACCGGACGCAGCACGTTGCCGACGTGGCTCCCGCCGCTGCCGCCTTCCTCGATTCGCGCCCCAAGGAGCCTTTCTTCCTCGACGTCGGCTTCTTCGAAACCCACCGCGAGTACGCTGCGCCAACGCCTGACGATCAACCCCGCTTCACCCAGCCTCCGCGTACGGTTCCCGACCGTCCGGAAACCCGTGCCGATATGGCCGCCTTTCATGCAAGCGCGCGCATCCTCGACCAAGGCGTTGGCCAGGTGCTCGACGCCCTCGAACGCAACGGCTACGGCTCCAATACGCTGGTTCTCTCCACAACCGACCACGGCATCTCCTTCCCGCGCATGAAATGCAACCTCACCGACGACGGTTGGGGCGTTTCGATGATTCTGCGCGGTCCCGGTCTGTTCCCGGGCGGCCGCACGATCGACGCGATGATCAGCCAACTCGATGTCTATCCCACGTTGTGCGACTTGCTTGGGATTGAGCATCCGGCATGGCTGGAAGGGAAGTCGTTCCTCCCTCTGTTGCGCGGCGAAAACCGGCAGATCAACGAACAGATCTTCGCCGAGGTCAACTACCACGCCGCTTACGAGCCGATGCGTGCCGTCCGCACGCAGCGCTATAAGTACATCCGGCGCTTCGGCGGCCGCAGGACTCCAGTTCTGCCCAACTGTGACGATGGCCTCAGCAAGTCAGTTTGGCTCGAATATGGATGGAAGAACCGGCCGGTGCCCGAAGAGGAGTTATACGATCTGGTCTTCGATCCCGGCGAAGAAAATAACCTGATCGCCGCGGCTAACTCGGCCGGGGCGGCGGATGAAATGCGCGGTCGCCTCGATGGCTGGATGCACGCCACCAACGACCCTCTGCTTCGAGGTCCAGTCGAGGCGCCGCACGGGGCCGTCGTCAACGACCCGGACGGCATCTCCCCCAAAGAGCCGGTTATCCGCGTGCCGTAGAACGATCGCACGCAGCGCGACTGCTGTGCCGGGCCTCTTGCGGCCTGAAGTGATAAGCTCTGCGCATGCCGTTGACCGCGCCGCGCACGACGCCGGAGAACCCGGAGGAACGCCAGGTACGGGCCGTTCTGCGCGCGGCGGAAGACGCCTGGAACCGGCATGATCTCCAGGCTTTCACCGCGCTATTTGCCCCCGAAGCCGGCTACATCACCCGAGACAACGTCATGCTGCGGGGCCGCAACGAAATTGAACGCGCACAGGAAAACGCCCAGGCAGGGCCCCTGCGAGGCATGCAGTTGAAACTTACCGCGAACCGCATCGAATTCCTTGCGCCGCAAGTGGTGGTGGTGGATGCGCTCGTGTGCCTGATCCCGGAACAATACGGGGTCAGACCAACCGACGCACTGTCAACACTGGTTTTAGCCAGAGGGGAGGAAGGATGGCGGATCTATGCGGCTCACACCAGCTATCGAACGACCCCGGAGGGCGAAGGACGCCTTACTTAGACGATCCCTTCTCTACCGGATAACCCTGCTCGATCCAATCCGCGCTGAAGTTATCGTCCAGTTCAAGCACCTTGACGTTGTGGTAGCCCATGTCGGCGAGCGTCTTGAAGGCCGGCCGCAGGTTCGGGCAGTCCTTCATCGGGCAGCATCCGCAGTAGATGACGATCTCGGCTTTCGGATCTACGCCCTTGACTCCGTTCTTCAACAGAGCGATACCGTCGGGTTGCGACGCCGGGCCGGCGTAAATCGCTTTCGGGATGTGCTTGGCCCGGTACAGGACATTGAATCCCACCATCAGGATCACCGGTTTCTCGCCGGCGCCCAGACGGATTGAAAGCGCCGAGGGCTGTAGCAGGTCGGAGTCCTTCCAGGGTTCGCGCAGCGGGCGCGAGAAGACCGCTAGGGCAAACAGTAGAACGAGGAGGAGGGACTTGAGCTTCATGTATGACACTATACCCTGTCGCCGGGACCTTTAGATAGTTGGCGGCAGAAATGGCGTCCTTCGGCCGGATGCTGCCTGGATTTAGCGTACGTTTAACCGCGGCGGCGCATACTGCGGTTGAGTGAACTTTCGAAAGCCATACGTGGGCGTAGGCCTGCTGTGCGCTGTGGCCGCAATTGCCGCGCCCGGCCCCGGGGCCGCGCAAGACACGCTCTCCCTCCACCAGGCGATCGACACCGCGCTGGCACAGAACGCTCTGGTCGCCGCCGGTGTACAACGCGTCCACGCGGCCGAAGGCGCCAAGACCCAGGCCGGCCTTGCGCCGAATCCGCGCTTCATCTTCCAACACGAAAACATTCGCCTCTGGGGCTCGCCTTTGTACGGGTATTGGCAGGACACCGACACCTATGCCTACGTCAGCCAGGTGATTGAAACCGCCAACAAGCGGGGGCATCGCGTCGAAACCGCCTCGGCCGGCCTGAACGGCGCCAAGGCCGAGCAGGATGTCCTGAAGTTTCAGATCTCGGCCCGTGTGGCGGCGGCTTACTGGGCCGCTGCCGGCGCCGACCGCATGCGACGGTTGCTCCGGCAGCAGGAGCAGAACATCATGCAGACCCTCAGCTACACCGAGGTGCGTGTGAAGGAAGGCGCCGCCGCCGGCGTGGACCTTATGAGAATGCGCCTGGAACAGCAGCGCGTTTCCGCCTTGCTTTCTACGGCGGAGGCAGACGCCGTGCGCACCCGGGCGATGCTTTTCGAAGCGATGGGCATTCCAGCGCGCGACGACGTGACGCTCAGCGAAGACCTGGAGTCCATTCGCGTCCCCGTGGTTCCCGACACCGCGCAAGTGCTCGAGCAACGTCCCGAAGTGCGAGCGCTGCGGCGCGCCGCGGACACCGCGAAGGCGAACGTCAAACTGCAGCGCGCGGTGGCCACGCCGGACGTCGAGGTGCTCGGTGGTTACAAACGCACCGCCGGAGTCGACACGCTCATCGGAGGCGTGCAGTTCAACCTTCCCTGGCGAAACCGGAATCAGGGCAACATTGCCTCGGCCGAGGCGGAGGTGCGCGGCGCCGAAGAGAATCTCCGCGCGATGACGGTCCAGGTGGAAACCGAAGTGAGCGCCGCCGTGGCTGATTACAACGTAAAACGGGCGCTGGTTACCGAAGCGTTTCCTGAGATGCGCCGCAACGCCGCCGAGTCGGCCCGCATCGTCACGGCCGCGTGGAAAGAAGGCGGAGCCGACATCCTCCGGTGGCTCGACGCCGAGCGCGTGCGCATTGATGTCGAACTGCAGTATGCCCGGGCGCTCGTCGACTTCCAACAAAGCGCACTCCAGTTAACCATCGCCACGGGAGCGAACCCATGACCCAGAAGAACATCTTTTCCGACGAGACGGCGCGCCTCCAGATGATGGTCGTCGGCCTCGCCGTCGCCGTGGCGGCGTTGGTTGCCTACATCGTCCTGTCAAAGCCGGGTGAACCGCCTGCTCCGCCCGCACCGCAGGAAACCGCGCCTCCCGCCGCGGCCCGGCCACGGTCGAGGATCGTGTTGTCCGCCGCGGCGCAGCAGGAGGCAGGCATTCAACTCACCGTATTGTCTCCTCGTACGGAACGCTCCACGATCCAGGCCAACGGTCAACTCGTGCTCAATGAGAACGAAACCTGGCATGTCGGCTCACTGGTGGAGGGAAAGGTGACCGAGGTGAGGGCCAACGCCGGCGATCGCGTCCGGAAAGGACAGGTGCTGGCTCTGGTCCACAGCCACGCGGTCCATGAAACCCGCGCTGCGTACGCGCAGGCTCTCGCCGAACTGGACCGCGCCAAAGCCGCCCGCGAACTTGCCCGCCGCAGCGCCGCTCGTGCCGATCGCCTGTTCCGTCTTCAGGCGGTCTCGCAGGAACAGGTCGATAGCGCCAACAACGACCTCCGGGCCGCGGAAACCGGTGTCGAGAAAGCCGCCGCCGATGTCGAAAAAGAGCGCCGCCACCTGATCGAGTTCCTCGAAGTGAATCCCGACACGCCGCACGCCGCCGCCGAATCTCCGGAAGCGGACTCCGTCCCGATCAAAGCCCCATCGTCGGGGACCGTCATCCGGCGCCTCGTCAGCTCCGGTTCGGTTCTCTCGGTCGGCCAGGAAGCTTATACGATTTCGAATCTCAGCAGCCTCTGGCTCATCGCTGCCGTCAATGAAGCCGACCTTGCGGCCGTGCATCCGGGCGTGGCCGCGCGAATTTCTGTCCGCGCCTATCCGAACCGGACCTTCGCCGGGCGCGTGCTCCAACTCGGCGAAGAGATGGACCCGGCCACGCGGTCGCTCAAAGTTCGCATCGCCGTCGCTTCGCCGTCGGAAGAATTGAAACCCGAAATGTTTGCCCAGGTTGAAATCGACGGCGCCGGCGGCCGCCCGGCGATCCATCTGCCCGAGACGTCGCTCGAAGACATCGACGGCGAACGCGTTGTCTTCGTCCAGACGTCGGCGGATTCTTTCGAACCTCGGACCGTCAAGACGGCGCCCGCTACCGCCGGTCTCGTCGAAGTCGTCAGTGGCGTTACGGCCGGCGAGAAAGTGGTCACCAAGGGCGCGTTCATTCTCAAAAGCGAAATGCTGAAAAGCCGGCTTCAGGGAGATTAGCCGCGTGCTGCTGAAGATCGTCGAATCCGCGCTCTCCCACCGCTTGCTTGTTCTCGGCGGCCTTCTCGCCGTTGTCGCCCTCGGCATCGGCGTCATGCTCCGGCTTCCCATCGACGCCTTTCCGGATCTTACAAACAACCAGGTGGTTGTCATCACCGAGTGCCCGGCCATGCCTCCACTCGAAGTCGAGAGCCGCGTCACGTTCCCGATTGAATCGGCGATGATGGGCCTTCCCCGGACACTGGAAATCCGCTCCACGTCGAAGCTCGGCCTGTCCATGGTGACCGTCATTTTTGAAGACGCCGTTGACACCTACTTCGCCCGCCAACTGGTGAATGAACGCGTCCAGGAAGTCCGGAGCCGTTTGCCGGGCGGCCTCGAACCCTCGCTCGGCCCGGTGGCCACGGCGTTCGGCGAAGTATTGCAGTACACCGTCGAAGGCAGCGGAACGTCTCTCATGGATCGCAAGACCCTCCACGACTGGAGCATCCGTTACCAACTTCGTTCCGTGCGAGGCGTCAACGAAGTCAATAGCTGGGGCGGGGAAACGAAACAGTACGTCATTGAAGCCGATCCGGATAACCTCCAGCGCTATGGCCTCACCTTGCGCGACGTCTTCCAGCGGGTCCAGCAGAACAACGAAAACTTCGGTGGCGGTTTCATCCAACACAGCGAGCAGCAGTACACCGTTTACGGCAGCGGCCGCGCCGCCAACCTGGACGACCTGGGCAAGACCGTCCTGCTGGCCCGGGCCGGCGTTCCGGTGCTCCTCCGCGATGTCGCCGTGCTTCGCGAAGGCGCGATGCCCCGGCAGGGCGCGGTGCTCCGCGACGGCAAAGGCGAAACCGTATCCGGCATGGTCATCGCTCTCAAGGGCGCCAACGGTCTGGATGTCATCGAACGCGCCAAGGAAAAGATCGCCTCGCTCCATCTTCCGCGCGGGCTTCGGATTGTGCCGTTCTACGATCAGTCCGAGGTGATTTACGGAACCATCCACACCGTCAAAAAGAATCTCTTTGAAGCCGGTGTGCTTGTGATTGCCGTGCTGCTTCTCTTCCTCGGCAATTTTCGCGCAGCCGTCCTCGTTGCTCTTGCCATCCCGGTGTCGCTGCTGTTCGGCTTCATGGGCATGGCGCTGTTCGGCGTCTCGGCGAACTTGATGAGCCTCGGCGCGATCGACTTCGGCATGATCGTCGACGGCGCCGTGGTGATGGTGGAGAACTCGGTCCGCCGGATCGGGGAAAGCCGCGGCGCGCCGGTCCGTTCTACGATGCGGGAGGCCGCGGCCGAGGTCGCCCGTCCCATCGCGTTCGGTGTCGCAATTATCATCGCCGTCTATCTGCCAATCCTCACGCTGGAAGGCCTCGAAGGGCGAATGTTCCGTCCCATGGCCATCACCGTGTGCTCGGCCCTGGTCGGCGCACTCGTCATGGCGCTCACCGCCGTCCCCGTTCTCGGTTCGTATGTGTTGCGCCCGTCGGACCGGGAAAGCCACGCCCGGTGGTTTGAAGCCATCCAGCACCACTACGGCAACGTCCTCGACTACGCCATGCGCCACTCGATGAAGATCGTCGCGCTCGCAGTCATTCTTCTCGCCGCCGCCCTCGGCTCCCTGCGCTACATCGGCACCGAGTTCATGCCCCGCCTCGACGAAGGCTCCATTCTCGTGCAGACGCGAAAAATGCCCGGCATCAGCCTGCCCGAATCGACTTCCATTTCCACGCGAGTCGAGAAGGCCGTGATGGAGTTCCCCGAGGTGACGGGCGTCGTTACAAAACTGGGCCGCCCCGACGTCGCCACAGAAGCCATGGGCGTATACGAAGCCGATGTCTACGTGCTGCTCAAGCCCCACTCGGCGTGGCGCCGCGGGCTCGACAAAGAAGCGCTCATCTCGCAGATGGCGGACCGTCTGGGCCGCATCCCGGGTCTGCTGTGTAACTTCACGCAACCAATGGCCATGCGGCTGGACGAAGTCGTGTCCGGCGTGAAGGCCGACGTCGCGGTGAAAATCTTCGGCCCGGAAATCTCCACGCTCGAGTCGCTCGGCGACCGGGCGCTGAAGGTCCTCTCGTCGGTCCGCGGCTCGGCCGACGCGCAGGCGGAAATCCTCACCGGCATTCCCGAACTGCGCGTGTCGGTAGACCGCGAAGCGCTGGCGCGTTACGGACTCGACATCCGCGATGTCCGCGACCTGCTTGACTCGACCACCGGCGGGGTCACCGTCAGCGATCTCATCGACGGCGAACGCCGTTTCCCCATCGTAGTCCGCCTGCCGGAGCGATATCGCAACGACCTCGGCGCTCTCGGCGATCTGCAACTGCAGTCGGTGTCGGGCGAGCGCGTCCGTCTGAACCAGATCGCGTCCATTTCCATCGCCCAGGGTCCGGAAGTCATCAATCGCGAAAGCGCCCAGCGCCGGATCGTTGTGCAGAGCAACGTGCGCGGACGCGATCTCGGCTCCTTTGTCGCGGAGGCGCAGCGGCGCATGAGCGGCGCCATCGTTCTCCCGCCCGGTTACTCGGTCGCCTGGGGCGGCCAGTTCGAGAACCAGCAGCGCGCCACTCGCCGGCTGATGATCGTGCTGCCGGTGTCGATCCTCATCATCTTCGGCCTGCTCTACGCCACCTTCCATTCCGTCCGCCAGGCCCTGCTGATCTTTAGCGCCGTCCCGTTCGCTCTTGTGGGCGGAATTGGCGCATTATGGGTGCGGGGACTCACGCTGAATCTCTCGGCCATGGTTGGTTTCATCGCTCTGTTTGGTGTCGCGGTGCTGAATGGCATCGTTATGGTCAGTTGCATCAACGAACTGATTGGGGCGGGCCGCCCGATGCGGGCCGCCGTGCGCGAGGGCGCGCTTCTGCGTCTGCGGCCGGTGATGATGACCGCGATGGTCGCCAGCCTCGGCTTCATCCCGATGGCGCTCTCGCAGTCGGCCGGCGCCGAAGTGCAGCGCCCGCTCGCCACCGTCGTCATCGGCGGCCTCTTCAGTTCCACAATGCTCACACTTCTCGTCCTGCCCGTCGTCTTTCCCTGGTTCGGCGGACCGGCGGCGGGAGCGGCTCCGAGCGAAGAGCCGCAATTGGCCGGAGGAAGCCTGTCGCGCCTATGAGAGTTCTGCTGGTCGAAGACGAACGCGACGCGGCGCTGATGCTCGCCAAGGGTCTGCGCGAACATTCCTTTGCCGTCGATATCGCCGAGGATGGTCCGAGCGCGCTTGAAAAGATTCACGAGAACACCTACGATCTCGTGCTGCTTGACCTGATGCTGCCCGGCATGGATGGTCTCGACGTCTGCCGCCAGATCCGCCGCGAAGGTGCCGTTCTGCCGGTGCTCATGCTCACTGCCCGCGACGCCGTCAGCGCCCGCATCTCGGGCCTCGACTCCGGCGCCGACGACTACCTCTGCAAGCCGTTCGACTTCCAGGAACTGCTGGCCCGTATCCGTGCGTTGCTCCGCCGCGGGCCCGCGCTCGAAGACCCGATCATTCGCGTCGACGGCCTCAACATCGACACCCGCGATCACACGGCGCGGCGAGGCGACCGTGTAATCGAACTCACCGCCAAGGAATACGCTTTGCTCGAATACCTCGCCCGCCGCCGCGGCGAAGTTGTCGGACGTGCGGAAATTTCCGAACACGTCTGGGACGAAACCTACGACCCGTTTTCCAACCTTATCGAGGTCTATGTTCAGCGCCTTCGCCGCAAAATCGACCAACCCGGCGAACTTCCCCTGATCCGCACGCGGCGCGGCGAAGGCTACATTCTCGGCGGCGAAGACGATGTTTCCTAGCTCCATCCGCACGCGTCTCACGCTTTGGTACCTCGCGGTGCAAACGGTGACGCTGGTCGTATGCGCCGTCATTGTTTACGGGCTGCTTTCCCGGAGCCGCTACGAACGCATCGAGGCCCGTCTCGACGTGGCCATCCATGTCATCGCCGCTTCACTCGAACACGAAATTCAGGAACACGCAGGAGACCCGGCCGGCGAGGCTTCCTTCCGCGGCGTGCTGGTGACGATTCACCACCTCACCTTTCCCGATCTCTCCCTGGCTGTCGCGCGCGATGGAAACATCGTGGCCGAAAAGGCGGACTCCGACGGCATTCGCATCCCGGCCGCTGCCTTCGCGAAAGCCGAATCGGCGCCGGAACTCCGCGCGGGTCTTCGGACCCAAATGTTGAATTGGTCCGGAAACGGCTGGCGGTATGCGGCGATGCGCATCGAAATCGATCGCGGCCACTCTTATCTCTTCCTCGGCGGCATGCCCGAGCGCGAAGCCGCCCAGGAGGCCCTCGCGATCCGCAACGCCTTTCTCTGGAGCCTTCCTTTCCCGTTGCTTCTTTCCGCCGCCGGTGGATGGTGGCTCGCCCGGAAAAGCTTTGCCAAGGTGAACCTGATGATGGACGCCGTCGAAGGCATCACGGCGAGCGCCCTCAACCGCCGCCTACCGGAACCGAAATCGGAAGACGAACTTGCCCGCCTCGCGCGCACCTTTAACCATCTCCTGGCTCGCCTGGAAGGCTCGTTCGAACAGCAGCGCCAGTTCATGGCCGACGCCTCCCACGAACTTCGCACGCCAGTCTCGGTCGCGCACACGGCCGCCCAGGTGACTCTCGACGCGACGCACCGGGATGAATCCGAATACCGCGACGCGCTGGAAGTAATTGAAGCGCAGATGCAGCGCATGAGCCGCATCGTCCACGATATGTTCCTGCTCTCCCGCGTGGACTCGGCGGCCGTGCCCATCGAACGCACGAAGTTCTATCTCGACGAGGTGCTCGACGAGTGCCTGCGCGCAGCGCGCGTACTCGCCAACACGCGGCAAACTGTCATCGAAGCCGATCCGTGGACGGAATCCCCCTGTTGCGGTGACGAGTCCCTCCTCCGGCAGGCGGTCATGATCCTGCTCGATAACGCCATACGGCATTCCGGAGACGGCGCCCGCGTCCATGTGGCTCTCTCGAAATCCACCGCCGGCACTCCCGCCCAGGAGTTCTACGACATCACCGTGTCCGACACCGGACCCGGCATCCCGCCGGAAGCCCAGGCGCAGATCTTCGAGCGTTTTTTCCGGCTCGACAAAGCCCGCTCCCGCCGTGCCAAGCATTCCGGTGGCGCAGGCCTCGGCCTCCCCATCGCTTCCTGGATCGCCAAGGCCCACGGCGGAATGTTGAAGCTGGTGTCGTCCTCGGACCGCGGCGCCACGTTCCGGCTCACGTTTCCCGTTTCCGGCCCTTGCGCCGGCTGAGCGATTCAACCGGGCGCGGTACGGCATCGCCGCGGTTTGCTAGTGTGTCAAACAGATGGCTGTGCGGAAACCGAAACTTCTGGAAGGGCCGGCGCTGGTGGACTACGCCGCTCGCCTCCTCAGCGGCCGCGCATACACGTTCGGTGAGATGCGCGAAAAACTCCGCCGCAAGGCGCAAAACGCCGCGGACGTCCCCACGGCTATGGCGCGTCTAAAAGAACTGGGCTACCTCGACGACGAGCGCTTTGCAAAGGAGTACGCTGCGCTTCGCCGGGACAACGACGGCGTCGGCAAGAGCCGCGTCATGCGCACGCTGCGAGCCCGCCGTGTCGCTCCCGCCGTCGCCGAGAAGGCCGTCGAAGAAGCCTACTGCGGGTCGGACGAAAGCACGCTCATCGAATCCTGGCTCGAACGAAAATACAGCGGCAAGAACCTTCGCGAGTTCTTAAGCGTCGAGAAAAACCTTGCCTCCGCGTTTCGCCGTCTCCGCACCGCGGGATTCTCAGCGTCGAATTCCATTCGCGCCCTGCGGCGTCACGCCCGCGCGGCCGAGGAAACTCTCGAGGCGCTTGAGAACGAAGCCTCGGGCGAGGAAGCCGGATAGAATCCGGCTACAGAATATATAGCATCAGATAAACCAGCACGCCCGTCACGCTGACGTACAGCCAGATAGGAAACGTCCAGCGCGCGATAGCGCGGTGCTTGTCGAAGCTCCCGCGCCAGGCCCGGCGAATTGTAATCACCGCCAGCACCGGCACGGCCGCCGCGAGCACGACGTGTGTGATCAGGATCGGAAAATACAGGGCAGGGAAGGCGCCGTGATAATACACTGTCCCGGCGCGCAGATGATAAATGACGTAGCAGACGAGAAAGGCGATCGAAACGCCAAATGCCGCCAGCATCGTCGCCCGGTGCTGCTCGCGCCGCTTCTGCCGGATGAGCGAGTAGCCGCGCAGCAGGAGCACCGTCGCCGTGGCATTTAACGTCGCGTTGACTGTCGCCAGTGCGGGAGCTGCCATCAACCCTTCGAGCCTTCTAAACGTTGGATGTCGACGAGAAGGCGGGTGATGGCATCGCTTTCCGACGTGTCGTAGTATCGGCGAATGTGGCGGTGCTGATCACAAAGCACGAAACGTGAGCTGTGCTGCATGCTTCCGTCCACGTTCCCCAGCTTGAAGACATCGCGGTCGAGCTTTTGCAAAGCCGGTTGCGGTCCGGTGAGAAAATGCCACACCGCGGTGTTGGCGTCATGCTCGCGCGCGTACTCGGCGAGCCTCGGCGGCGTGTCGTTGGCGGGATCGACGGTGAAGGACACCAGTTGGACGCCGGGCTGCTGTTTCAGCGCCGTTTGCACTTCGTGCATCTGGCTGGTCATGCGGGGGCAGACGCCGGCGCAGGATGTATAGATGAAGTCCGCGACCCACACGTGCCCGTCCAGGCTTGTCGCGTCGAAGGGGCGCCCGTCTTGCGCGGTAAGGACGAACGGAGGCACAACGCCGAAATCGTCAAACGCAGGGGCGGACTTGTGACAGGCCGCCAGCGGAAGAATCAATGCGAGGAATAAAGTACGTCTCATGCCGGACGGTCAAGCATCATGAGCACAAGAAGCGCGGGGAGATACAGCACGGATGCAAGCAACACCTGGCGGGCGCTCTGGCGCGTGCGGCTCAGGGCCGCGCGGACGCTTGAGTAGAAAAACATCGAACCAAACACCAACGCGCCGAAAACGTATAGGTTCCCGGTCATCATCCAGAACTTCGGCAAAAGGCTCACGGGAATCAACACGCCGGCAAAAAGCAAAATGTGCCAGGCTGTCGCCTCTCCGTCGCCGTCAATCACCGGAAGCATGCGGATGCCCGCGCGCTGGTAATCTTCCCGGTACATCCACGCAATCGCGTAAAAGTGCGGGAATTGCCAGAGGAAGATGATCAGAAATATGATCCACGCCTCGGCAGTGATGGTCCCATGCGCGGCCGCGTAACCGATCAGCGGCGGCATGGCGCCGGGAACCGCCCCGATGGTCGTCGAATGAAACGACCGGCTCTTCAGCGGCGTGTACACAAACAGATAACTGAGGAGCGTGAACATGCCTATCGCGCCGGCCAGGAAGTTCACGCCGAAGGTAAGCTCAAAAAAGCCGAGCGCCGAAATCACGATGGCGAAAATTACCGCACTCCGGGCGCTCAACAGCCCGGCGGGCAGCGGCCGCGCCTGCGTGCGCCGCATCTTGGCGTCGGCCTCGCGCTCCCAAACCTGGTTCAGTGCAGCCGTGCCGCTGGCAATCAGACCTGTGCCCAAGATGGTGTGAAACAGGCTCAGCCATGCGATGCTCACCCCGCGGGCGCCGAAATAATACCCCACCCCGGTCGTCATCAGGATCAGCCACGTAATGCGCGGCTTCGTGAGCGCAAAGTACGAGGCCGCCGCCGTGGATTGCCGGGCGGACGGGAGCACGGTTGAAGCCATTGCCGTTATTGTACCTCGCCGTACCTTTCCCTGACACCTTGCCCTTCGACACGCTCCCGGCTGCCTTTGCGCTTCCGTTTGTCCACGGCGCATGACAGGCGTTTCGGAACCTGCGGCCTTCCGTGTGGCAAAATGGGAATGGATTGAGTTAGTTCAGAACCGTTTCATCGATTGTTAACATTCTAGTCATCATAGACTCATTCGCTCGTGGGTATTCTCTGGGGGTGGCCAAACCGGATCATGGCCGCAGACGCAAGCCAGTCATCTGGCGGATCTAACCGCCCAGAGAGACGCGAAACGAGGAGAAACTTTTGAAAGAGATCATCACAGGGCTTCTGGCGCTAGCCACGCTTACGGGGGGGACCGCCTGGGCGACCGACCTCAATGGCGCGGGTTCGACTTTTGGCGCGCCGATCTATCAAAAATGGGCCGAGCAATTCAAAGCCTCGCACCCGTCGGTTCAGATCAACTATCAATCGATCGGTTCCGGGGGCGGCATCCGTCAGTTAATCTCCGGGACGGTCGATTTCGGCGCGACGGATATGCCAATGACCAACGAGCAGATGTCTCAGGTCAAGAACGCGAAGGTTTTGCACTTTCCCACTGTCCTCGGTGCGGACGTGCCGAGCTACAACCTCTCTGGCGTGAAACAGCAGCTCAAGTTCAGCCCCGAAACCTTAGCCGGCATTTTCCTTGGCAAGATCACGCGTTGGAATGACGGGCGGATCAAGGCGGAAAATCCGGGCGTGAATCTTCCCTCGACCGCGATCATGGTGATCCACCGGTCTGACGGCAGCGGCACGACATTTGTCTGGACCGACTATCTGTCGAAGGTCAGCCCGGAATGGAAGCAGCGCGTCGGAGCCAACACTTCGGTAAACTGGCCAGTTGGGTTGGGCGCCAAGGGCAATGAAGGAGTGGCAGGACTGATCAAACAGACTCCCAACTCGATCGGGTACGTGGAATTGATCTTCGCGATTCAAAATCACATGGGATACGGTTTGGTGCGAAATTCCGCGGGCGCCTATGTCAATGCGGATCTGGCCAGTGTGACCGCTGCCGCAGCCGGCGCCGCAAATAATATGCCCGACGACTTCCGCGTCTCGATTACGAATCCCCCGGGTAAGGATTCTTATCCGATCTCCAGCTTTACCTGGCTGCTTGTTCCGGACTCGATTCCCAATGCCGCCAAGCGGGCCGACCTGAAGAATTTTCTTCACTGGATGCTCACTTCGGGACAAGGCTATTGCGCCGCGCTCGCCTACGCCCCGCTGCCCAAGCAAGTCGTGGCGAAAGAATTGAAGCTGATTGACCAGATTCACTAACCTCGCCCCTCTATGTCCGCGCCAGCCAGCATCGGAGTGACCGAAAGGAAGCCCGACGGCCTGTTTCTCCAGCGGCTCAAGGGCGGGGACCCGATCGCCCACGCGATCACGTGGCTGGCCGCCGCCAGCGTTTTGCTGGTGACCGTTTGGCTGGTTGCTCAGCTTTGGATGCAATCGACGCCGGCGATCCACGCTTTCGGCTTCGGGTTCCTTTGGTCGAGCGAATGGGACCCGAACGCCGAAAAGTTCGGCGCGCTGCCGTTCATCTACGGAACCCTCGTTACCTCCGCGCTCGCGCTTGCAATCAGCGTCCCGCTCGGCGTCGGCGCGGCGATCTTTCTTTCCGAACTCGCGCAGCCGGGGCTTTCTGCGGTTCTTACGTTCCTGGTCGAACTTCTGGCTGCCGTACCCAGCGTGATCTTCGGACTGCTTGCCATATTCACGCTCGTGCCGCTCGTCCGCGACGTGATTGGACCGGCGCTCGATAAAACGTCGGGTGTATTTCCGTTCTTCGCCGGACCGTCCTATGGCGTCGGCGTCCTCACCGCGGGTCTGATCCTCGCCGTCATGACGTTCCCCTTCGTCATCTCCATCTCGCGCGAAGCCTTGCTCGCCGTCCCCCGCGAACAGCGGGAGGCGGCGCTCGCGCTCGGCGCCACCAAGTGGGAAGCCACGTGGGACGCCATCATCCCGTTCGCCCGTCTGGGCATTCTCGGATCCATCTTCCTCAGTCTTGCGCGCGCCCTCGGCGAGACCATGGCCGTTACGATGGTGATCGGGAACGATCCCAAAATCACGCCCTCGCTTCTGGCGCCCGGCTACACCATCGCATCGGTCATCGCCAATGAATTCACTGAGGCCACCAGCAATCTCCATCTCGCCTCTCTCATCCTGCTGGGCCTTGTTCTGTTTCTCATCACGATCATCATCAACGCGGGCGCCAGACTGCTCATCCTCGCCACCACGCGCCAAGGGAGCGCAACGTGAACGCACGACTTCTGCGCCGGAAGGTTATCAACGCGGTGATGCTGGCGCTCACCGGCCTCTGCACCGCCGTCACCACTTCCACGCTGTTCGTCATCCTCGGTTATCTCGTCTGGAACGGCGCGAGCGCGATTGATTGGGATTTCTTCACCAAGTTGCCGCTCAGTCCCGGGGAAACCGGTGGCGGCATGGCGAACGCCATCGTCGGTTCGTTCCAGATCCTGCTGCTGGCTGCGGCTGTGGGCATTCCGGTCGGCGTCGCCGCGGGCATCTACCTCGCCGAATTCAACCCCAATAGCGTCTTCTCCTTTCTCGTCCGATACACAGCGGACCTTCTCAATGGTGTGCCTTCCATCGTCGTTGGCATCTTCGCCTGGGGCGTCGTCGTCGTCCCCATGAAGCATTTCTCCGCGCTTTCCGGAGGCCTTGCCCTCGCCTTGATGCTGATCCCCATCACCGTTCGTACCACGGAACAGTTTCTGAAGGACGTGCCGGTCTCCATGCGGGAAGGCGCGCTCGCCCTCGGCGCGAGCAAGTGGCGGGCGGTGGCCACCGTAGTGGTTCCCGCGGCTCGCACCGGCATTCTCACCGGCCTGATTCTGGGCGTCGCCCGCATCGCCGGCGAAACCGCACCGCTGCTTTTTACTGCCCTCAACAATCAATTCTGGGCCAAGGGTTGGAGCGCCCCAATCGCGTCGCTCCCTGTAATGATTTATACTCATGCCATCTCCCCGTATGAGGACTGGCATCGTCAGGCATGGGCCGCGGGACTCGTTCTTCTGGCCCTCGTGTTGCTGGCAAATATCGCCGCACGCCTCATCCTTTCGCGAGGAGCGAATGCACAGCGCAGCTGATCCGAGGACTTCATGAGCTCGACACCGGAGAGCAGAGTGAAAACCGCCATTCCGGCCCAAATTCTGCCGCAGGCTTCCGACGGCGTGCAAACGGATTTACCGGCCGTCAAGCTGAAAGCGACGGGAATCAACTTCTTTTACGGCGCCTTCCAGGCCCTGTTCGACGTTTCCATCGAGTTCTTCGAAAACCGGATCACGGCGCTGATCGGCCCGTCCGGCTGCGGAAAGTCGACGTTTATCCGCAATCTGAACCGCATCAATGAGACGATCCGGGGCGCGCGGTGCGAAGGCGAGATTTTGCTCGATGGAGAGAACATCCTCGGTATCGATGTGACGCAGCTTCGCCGCCGGGTCGGCATGGTGTTCCAACGTCCGAATCCGTTTCCGAAATCGATTTTCGATAATGTCGCTTACGGCGTGAAGATCAACGGCTTGGCCCGCGGCAAACGCGCGCTCGAAGAAACGGTGGAAAAGAGCCTGCGCCGCGCCGCTCTCTGGGACGAAGTCAAGGACCAGCTACACAAGTCCGCCTACGCTCTTTCCGGCGGCCAGCAGCAGCGCCTTTGCATCGCTCGCGCCCTGGCTGTCGATCCGCAGGTGCTGCTGCTCGACGAACCCTGTTCGGCGCTCGACCCCATCGCCACCGGAAAAATTGAAGACCTCCTGTTCACTCTGAAAGACCAGTGCACCATCGTCATCGTCACGCACAACATGCAGCAGGCTGGCCGCGTCTCCGACTACACCGGCTTTTTCCTTCTCGGCCGGCTCATCGAATTTAACAAGACCGGGGTCATCTTCCGCACGCCGGCGCAGAAAGAGACAGAAGACTACATCACCGGCCGGTTCGGCTGAGGCCCGCCCCATGGTTCACTTCCAACAAGAGCTACGCGACCTGCACGAACGTTTGCGCGAAATGGGCGCGCTCGTCGCCTCCTCCATCCATAAAAGCGTGCTGTGCCTGACGCAGCATAACGAAGATCACGGCCAGCAAGTGCTGCGCAACGAGTCGATGATCAACCAGATGGAGATGCAAATCGACGACATCACCACTACGCTGCTCACCCTCAATCAGCCCGTCGCCCGCGACATGCGGATGCTGGTCGTCGCACTCAAAATCAGTACCGACCTCGAACGCATGGGGGACCTCGCCGTCAATATCGTGGCCCGCGCCCTCACGCTGATTCATCAGCCTGATCTCGACGTCACCGTCAACATTGAAGGTATGGGTGCTCAGGTAGAAAACATGGTTCTCCGCTGCCTCGATGCCTTCGTGAAGGAAGACACCGAGCTTGCGCGTGGCGTGCTTCTGTCCGACGATGTTGTCGACCAGACCCGTAACGAAATCTACGAAACTCTCACCAGGGTGATGGAACGGGATCCCTCGAAGGTTCGCCGCGCTCTGGCCACGATGTTCATCGCCCGCAACCTCGAACGCATCGCGGACCACGCCACCAACATCGCCGAGGACATCATCTTCCTCCGCAGCGGCATCGATGTTCGACACCGGCGGGAAGACCTGCTCGAAAGCGCGCCCACCAGCGCGGAGTCCTGATCCGCCGCGCGGAATTTGCGCAACCGTCATCCGTCTGTAATCGTGCCGTGACGCGCAGGAGGCTATCTTCAGGCAGGGCGTCTCGTCGTGCCCTGGAGAGGTCACCCCATGAAGAAAATCGTTCTCATCGAGGATGACAGGGATCTTTTTTCGCTTCTGCAATACAACCTCGAGAAGGAAGGCTACGCCGTGGCCGGCGCGCACACCGGCCGGGGAGCGGTGGATCTCTGTCTGCGCGAGAGGCCCGACCTGATCATCCTGGACATCATGCTGCCGGACTCTGACGGTCTTGAAATCTGCCGCCGTCTCCGCACGCATGCCCTGTTTGTCGCTACTCCCCTGATGTTCCTCACCGCGCGCGCCTCGGAAACCGACCGCATTCTGGGCCTCGAATTAGGCGCCAACGATTACATCGTCAAACCCTTCTTCCTTCGCGAGGTAATCGCTCGCGTCAAAGTCCAGCTCCGCAGTCCCGGCGACCGGGCGAAGGTGCTCAGCGTTTCCGGCATCGAACTCGACCGCGCTCGCTGCCGGGTCTTCCTCGATGGCAACGAAGTGCAACTGACAGCCACCGAACTTCGTCTTCTCGATTTCCTCATGAGCCGCGCCGGCATCGTCTTCACGCGCGATCAACTCCTTGACGCCGTCTGGGGCAGCGACCGCGCGGTAACCGGCCGCACCGTCGATGTGTATGTTCTCCGCCTCCGCCAGAAGCTCGAGCCGGATCCGGCCAATCCGCGCCTCATCCGTGCCGTGCGCGGCTTCGGCTACAGCTTCAACGACGCCGGCGTGCATGCCGAAGCCCTGCCTCGCGCCTAGCAACCCGCGCGCCCGCTATACTGCAGGCGTTGGACTTCCGCTTCTACCGCCTCTGCTTTGAGCTTCGCGCCCGCGGGGAACTGCGCTTCCCTCCCTCCGGCGCGGCGAACGTCCTCCGGGGAGCCCTCGGCCTTGCCTTGCGCCGCACCGCGCCGCCCGAGGTTTATGAGCGCATTTTCGAACCCCGCCCCGCCGGGCCCAGCGGGCTCCGCCACCCGCCCCGGCCGTTTGTTCTCCGCGCTCGCGCCTGCCCGCAGGGAGCCGTCTCCGGTGAGCCTTGGCGCTTCGGGATGAATGTGTTTGAAACAAATCAAACCATCGTTGATTCCATCGTTTTTGCGGTCTATCGCATGGCCGGTGAGGGACTCGGCCCCGTCCGCGCCCCCTCCGATCTCGTCGCAGTCGTCTCCTCCGCCTGTTCGGTGGACCTCTCCACTCCCGAACCCGTCTCCCAAATCCGCGTCCGCTTCGTCTCGAACACCGAACTGAAGGCGGCCGGCCAACTCCCGGCCGTACCAACCTTTGCGCAACTGTTCTCCCGCGTCCGGGACCGTATCTCAAACTTGAGCACACTCTACGGTAGCGGCCCCCTTGAAATCGACTTCCGTGGTCTCGGCCATCGCGCTGCCGCCGTTCGGCTCGTCTCCAGCCGGCTCGAGCATGTTTCCCAGACCCGCCGCAGCAGCCGTACCGGCGAAGTCCACCCCCTCGGCGGCTTCACCGGCGAGGTCACTTATTCCGGCGACCTCGCCGAATTCCTCCCCTTCCTTCGCGCCGCCCAATATACCGGGGTGGGACGCCAGGCGGTCTGGGGCAAGGGCGAGATCGAGGTCGAGCCGCAATAACGCCGCTCGCCCGCTCAGTGCCGTGGTGCGCCGGGCGTCAGCGCGACCTCGTAGAAGAGCCCGGTCCGGAAATACAGGCCGATGACCGGAAATCCATTGGACACGCTCAGCGGAATCATCGTGCTCGGCGCCGCCATCGGCATCGTCGCCGGCAGCCCGCGCCACGATACTTCCGTGCCCTGATTGTCGGGGAGCACCGTCCGGATGTAGAACGGGCTGTCGTGGCTCAATGTCACACAGACACCCGTGGCGTCGTACTCGGTGCACGGCGCCGACGCTACGAAAATCTGGGTGCTGCCGTTCTCCATCGGCGCGGACACGGCCTGAAAGCTCTTCGGCCAGTACTCCTCGGCGTAGTCGGTCAGGCTGAAATTTGTTGGTGCAAGCGTGAGCACATCGTACTCCACCGCGCCGACCGAGGGCTGCATGCGCAGCAGTCCAAACGCCCCGGGTCCGAACGAGTAAGGCATCAGCACCGGCGCCGCGATCGGCTTGGCCGGAAGGCTCGCCTCCAGGCTTACCGACGAGGCATTGATCTGGTAGATATCCATCACCGATGCGTCCATCGAGTTGTCAACGGCCAGGTAACGCACGCCTGAGTCTCCTTCGGGCTCGAACAGGATAGCGGCGTCCCCGCTCACCCCGGGTTGCGACCAGTCGGCGCTCATCCGGTTGTTGGATCCGATGACGTAATCGATCAGCGTGCCGTTCATCAACAACGCAAAGTGTGCCTGATGGTTCAGCGTGTAGCCGGTCGCTGCCTGGGGTAGCTGACCCATCGAATTGGTGTCCACCGGGGAGATGACGCCTGCCGGCGATACCACGCTCAGGGTATATTCACCCTCGCCGCCAATGGTGAGCAGGTAAGTGGTTCCGTTGACTTGGACCGATGACACGACCGCGGCATTCGGAGGCGCCGTCGTAAGCGCCGTTACCGTCGTGGGGGCCGGCACGAGTTGCTTGGTGAATGTCGGCGACAGCGCGACACCGGTCTGCCCGTCTCCGAAGTCA
>JAKAJI010000010.1 GCA_021813825.1 Acidobacteriota bacterium
TGTCCTCGTAGGCGCCTGTGGCGGCGTTGAAGCCGTAGTTGGCGTTCTCGTGGCTGCGGATCTTCTCGATCACGATGGCGCCTTCGAAGCCGGCGTTGCCGACGATCTGGCGGACCGGCTCTTCGCAAGCCCGACGGATGATGTCGACGCCGATTTGCTCGTCGCCTTCGACCTTCAGGCCGCTGAGGACCTTGGAAGCGCGGAGCAGGGCGACGCCGCCGCCCGGAACGATGCCTTCCTCGACCGCGGCGCGGGTGGCGTGCAGCGCATCCTCGACACGAGCCTTCTTTTCCTTCATTTCCGTCTCGGTCGCGGCGCCGACCTTGATCACCGCAACGCCGCCGGCGAGCTTGGCCAGCCGCTCCTGCAGTTTCTCGCGGTCATAGTCCGAGGTGGTCTCTTCGATCTGGGCGCGGAGCTGCTTGATGCGGCCCTCGATGTTCTTCTGCGAACCGGCGCCGTCGACGATGGTGGTGTTGTCCTTGTCGACGGTGACGCGCTTGGCCCGGCCGAGGTCTTCGAGCCGTACGCCTTCGAGCTTGATGCCGGTCTCTTCCATGATGGCCTTGCCGCCGGTGAGGATAGCGATGTCCTCGAGCATGGCCTTGCGGCGGTCACCGAAGCCTGGGGCCTTGACGGCGCAGGCGTTCAGCGTGCCGCGGAGCTTGTTGACGACGAGGGTGGCAAGCGCTTCGCCTTCCACTTCCTCGGCGATGACCAGAAGCGGCTTGCCGGAACGGGCGATCTGCTCGAGCAGCGGGAGAAGGTCCTTCATGTTGCTGATCTTCTTCTCGTGGATGAGGATATAGGGGTCCTCGATCACAGCTTCCATGCGGTCCGGATCGGTGATGAAGTAGGGCGAGAGGTAGCCGCGGTCGAACTGCATGCCGTCAACGGTCTGCAGCTCGGTGCTCATGGTCTTGGACTCTTCGACGGTGATTACGCCGTCCTTGCCCACCTTCTTCATCGCGTCGGCGATGGTGTTGCCGATTTCCCTGTCGCCGTTGGCCGAGATGGTGCCGACCTGCGCGATCTTTTCGTCGTTTTCGACCTTCGCCGAAAGCTTCTTGACTTCCTCGACGACCGCTTCCACGGCCTTCTCGATGCCACGCTTCAGCGCCATCGGGTTGGCGCCGGCCGCGACGCTCTTCACGCCTTCGCGGAAGATGCTCTGGGCCAGGATGGTGGCGGTGGTGGTGCCGTCACCGGCCACGTCGGAGGTCTTCGACGCGACTTCGCGGACCATCTGGGCACCCATGTTCTCGAGCGGATCCTTGAGCTCGATTTCCTTGGCCACGGTCACGCCGTCCTTGGTGATCGTGGGGCCGCCGAACTTCTTCTCGAGAACCACGTTCCGGCCCTTGGGGCCGAGGGTTACCTTCACCGCGTCGGCAAGCTGGTTAACGCCGCGCAGAATCGCCTGACGGGAATTCTCGCTGTAAACAATCTGCTTTGCTGCCATTGTTCAAATCTCCCTTGCTGAATTGCTCTCAGAAAATCGCTTAGGCGGCCTTGGTCTTCTTGCTGCCGCCCTCAATCACGGCGAGCACTTCGTCCTCGCGCATGATCAGGTACTCTTCCCCATCGAGCTTGATGTCGCTGCCCGAATACTTGCCAAACAGGATGCGGTCGCCCGGCTTCACATCGAGCGGAGCAACTTTGCCGTCTTCGAGGCGCTTGCCGTTGCCGACAGCAACCACTTCGCCTTCCTGCGGCTTCTCTTTCGCGGAATCTGGAATATAAAGAGACCCGTGCTTGGTCTCGGATTCTTCAATGCGCTTGACCACAATGCGGTCGTGGAGCGGTCGAATATTCATCGCTTCGGAACCTCCTAAAGGAACGTAGGGTGAACTGTTTGCTCGTTCGGCCGCGAGAGATCGCGGCTCGGTTGCGTTTTTGAGCTACAGCTATCTTATTAGCACAGTTCCCCGAGGAGTGCTAGTTTTTGTCGGTAATAGTAAGAAAACAGGCAGGAAATTGTTCTTGACAATCGGGCACTCAAGGCTGGTCCCGTAGTGTGGACCGGATAACATTCAAGAGGGCTTACACGCTGCAGACGAGCGCCGGTGCGGGTGGCTTACACTAAGGAGAGAGAACTTTATCCCGATGTGGCGCACTCGCCCGCTCCTGCTGCTGGCCATGGCCGCCATCATCGCCGCCGTCGGCTTTTCCTACCTGAACCAGGTGCGAACCCGCAGCCGGGCCGCTCCGAAGACCCCCTCCATTTTGCCCGACAATACCGCGTCCACAGCGCAGGACTGGAGCTGGCGGCAGACAGCGAACGGAAAGACGACAGTCGAGATCCGGGCGCATGATTTCCGGCAGGTGCGGCAGCCGAACGAGTTCGAATTGCAGGGCGTGGAATTGCACCTGTTTAGCCGGGACGCGACCAGCTACGACCTGGTGAAATGCGCCAAGGCCAGTTTCGACATCGGCACCGGTGTACTGTTCAGCGACGGGTCGGTAGAGATCACGATGAACGTACCGGCGGATGAGCCGCCGAGTGGGAAGTTGATGGTGATCCGCTCCTCGGGCGTGCATTTCGAGACGAAGACCGGACGCGCGACGACGGAGCGATCGGCGAGTTTCTTGTTCGACCGGGGCAGTGGGGACTCGGTGGGCGCCGATTACGATCCGCAGACGCATGAGTTGCACCTGCTCAGCCAGATTCACCTGCTATGGCGCGGGAACAATCCGAAGGCGCCGCCGATGCACATTGAAACCGGCGATCTCATTTATAAGGAGAGCGAGGGAAAGGTGTATTTGTCGCCGTGGGCGAAGCTGGAGCGCGATACGCTGACGATGAACGGCGGCCCGACGGTCGTGACGCTGTCCGGCGGGGCGATTTCGCTTGTCGAGGCGGATAGTGGGCATGGAACGGAAGCCCGGACCGACCGGAAGTTGGACTTTTCGGCGGCCCACCTGATATTGAACTTCGACGACAGCGGCGAGATCGACCATATTTCCGGCCAGCCCGATGCCCAGCTTGTATCGGAGTCGAAGAGCGGCAAAACGACGATTCACACCGACCATATTGATCTGCGCTTCGCCGTGGTGCGGCAGGGCACGGTTTCCGAGAGCCAGTTGACCGAGGCGGTGGCGCAGGGGCATGGCGTCATAGTGTCGCAGCCCGCTCCGGATACGAAAGCGGCGAATCCGGAGACGAGAATCCTGAAAAGCGACGCGATCACGATGAAGATGCGTCCGGGTGGGAAAGAGTTGGAGACGGTGACGACGGACGCGCCGGGGACGCTGGAATTTCAGCCCACGCAGACGAACCGTCCGCACCGGTTCATGACCGGCGAGCGGCTGCAGATCGCTTACGCGGCGGCCAATCAGATTCAATCCGTGCGAGCGTCGAACGTCACGACGCGGACCGAAAATCCACGGCCGCCGGGGGCAAAGAGCGCGCCACCTCCGGCGATCACCTCGAGCAAGGACCTGAACGCGATCTTCGATCCGAAGACGGATCAGCTTGCGCAGCTCGAGCAGTGGGGCGATTTCCATTATGAGTCCGGTGACCGGCGAGCGACGGCGGAGAGCGCGGTGCTCGAGCAGCAGAAGAACCTAATGACGCTGAACGGGCAGGCAAGGGTGTGGGATTCGACGGGATCGACGTCGGCGGACAAGATTGTGCTGAATGAGAAGGACAGCGACTTTACGGCGGATGGTTCGGTGAACTCGGTCCGGCTGCCGGACAGCAACGGTTCCTCTTCGGGCATGCTGTCGGCGAATGAGCCGATGCACGCGCGGGCGGACCATATGCAGAGCCGGGACCGCAACCGGGAGATCACGTACCGGGGCCATGCGGTGGCCTGGCAGGACGCCAACCGGCTGCAGGCGCCCGTGATTCAGATCGACCGCGTGCACGCGAGCCTGGAGGCGCATGGCGGGGTGGTGAGCGAGTTAATCGACAAGAAAGACAGCTCGGGGAAAGGTGCGGCGAAGAGTCCGGTGTTTACGGTGGTGCGGGCGCAGGACTTGACTTATAACGATCGCGAGAAACTGGCACATTATACGGGCGGCGTGACCCTGGACCGGCCGGGGCTGACGGTGACGGGGCGCGAGGTGTTTGCGTATCTGCGGGCTTCGGACAACAAGGGGGCGAAGCCTCCGGCGGCGAATGCGCCGGCAGCGGATAACGGATCGTCGCTCGATCATGCGCTGGCGAAGGGGGCTGTCGAGATTGTGTCGACGACGACGGCCCGCAAGCGGGTGGGAACGTCCGAGGTAGCCGAGTATTCCGTGGACGACGGGAAAGTGGTGCTCGAACAGGGTAAGCCGAAGCTGGTGGATAGCCTGAAAGGGACGACGAGCGGCGAGCGATTGACCTGGTTTGCCAACAATGATAGGCTGCTGGTGAGCGGCACGGCCAGTCAGCCCGCGAGCAGCCTGCTTCGCCGCAAGTAATCGCTGGATGCCTGTAAAGTCGCTCCAAACCAAAGAATTATTGAAGTCCTACCGGGGCCGCAAGGTGGTGGACAGCGTCAGCCTGCGGGTGCAGCAGGGTGAAGTGGTGGGACTCCTGGGCCCGAACGGCGCGGGGAAGACGACCTCGTTCTACATGATCGTGGGGCTGGTGAGCCCGGATGCGGGGAAGGTGTTGCTGGAGGACCTCGACATCACCGAGATGCCGATGTACCAGCGGGCCCGGCGAGGAGTGAGCTACCTGCCACAGGAGCCTTCGGTATTCCGCAAGCTCAGTGTCGAGGACAACCTGATGGCCATCCTTCAGACACTGCCTCTGAGCGGGGCCGAGAGGCGGGACAGGATGGACCGGCGGATCCGGCAGATGGGTCTGGAGACCGTCCGGCACAACAAAGGCTATGCGCTCAGCGGCGGCGAACGGCGGAGGGTGGAGATAGCCCGATCGCTGGTGATCGATCCCGACTTCCTGCTGCTGGACGAGCCGTTTTCGGGGATCGATCCGATTCAGGTGCTGGAGCTGCAAAAGATCATCTTCGAGTTGCGCAACAGCGGGATCGGCATTCTAATTACCGACCACAACGTGCGGGAAACTCTTGCGGTGACCGACCGGGCCTACATCATCAACGAGGGGAAGATTTTCCGCGCCGGAACCCCTGAGCAACTTGGCAACGATGCCGAGGTTCGCCGGGTGTACCTGGGCGAGAACTTCAACCTCGAACTGGCCGCCGGCCGCTGGCGCGTTCCGGCCGAGCCGATGCCGTAAAGTGGGGGCGGATCGTCCGAGAAGAGTCGAAGTGTGAGGAGTCGCATCGGACGCCATCCTTTTTCTACTTGCTTCGGGGCCTCGGCAAGGAAGTCTTTCGGGAATTGGGTGGCGGGGAGGAGTTTCTGCGCCGGGAGCGGGAGCCATTCTATGGTGATCCCGAAGATGCTTCGCCGGAGCCGCACGTCCGATAGCCTGCCTAGAGGCAAGCGCTTCCTCGCCGGGATTCCGGACGCATTCGATATGCTGGCGTGAGGAGAAAACGTGGAATACAGACTCTTGGGTGCGAGCGGGCTGGAAGTTTCGGTGCTGAGTTTCGGCACGATGACGCTGGGCGGCGAAGGGCGGTTTGCCGCGATGGGGAACGTACAGGTGGACGAGGCGCGGCGGTTTGTGGATCTGTGCCTCGAAGCCGGCGTAAACCTGTACGACACGGCGGACATGTACTCGGCGGGAAAGTCCGAAGAGGTTCTGGGCAAGGCGCTGGGATCGCGGCGCAAGGAAATTGTGCTGGCGACGAAAGTCTTCGTGCGGATCGAGCCCGGAACGAACAAGGCGGGACTTTCGCGGAGGCATATCGTCGAGGCCTGCGAAGCGAGCCTGCGCCGGCTCGGGACGGACTACATCGACCTTTACCAGGCGCACAACTTCGATTCGCTGACGCCCCTCGATGAAACGCTGCGGGCTTTCGATGATCTGATCCGGGCGGGGAAGATTCGCTACGCGGGCTGCTCCAACTACTCGGGCTGGCAACTGATGAAGGCGCTCTCGATCTCCGACAAATTGGGGACTTCGCGCTACATCTCGCAGCAGATCAACTACTCCCTGGTGGCGCGTGACGCCGAACACGAACTGGTGCCCTTGGGGCTGGACCAGAAGACGGGGATCATGGCGTGGAGCCCGCTGCAAGGCGGGCTTCTTTCCGGTAAATTCCGGCGCGGGGAGGGGCGGCCCGCCGAATCCCGGTTGAACACGCTGGAGACCGCCGGCACGGTGGATATGGAGCGGGTGTACCGGATTGTGGAGGCGATGGACGGGATCGCGTCCCAGCGGGGCGTCTCCGTCGTGCAGGTGGCTCTGAACTGGGCGATGCGGAAGCCGGGCGTGGACACGGTGATCATCGGCGCCCGGAACGAGCGGCAGCTTCGGGACAACCTGGCGGCGGCAACCTGGACCCTCAGCAACTCCGAGATGGAGCAGCTTGACGAGGTGAGCGCCTTGCCGCTTCCCTATCCCTACTGGCATCAGCGGAGGTTCGCTGCCGAACGAAACCCGCCGTTGCCGCACACGCGGTAGGACGGAGCGGCCGAAACGGGCTGGGACAGCCGTTCCCACTACCGGCCCTTCCCGGTGCGGGCGGGGCATCAAAGCGCGAGTACAATAGGGGCGGAGGCATCTGATGCCGATGATTGCCGAGGCGACTCCCTCAGTCGCGTCCGTGGAGACAAACCCATGGATTTCCGCCGCCGCGCGGTTTGACGAAGCTGCAGCCAAGCTCGGGTTGGACGAGGGTTTGCAGAAGGTCCTGCGTCTGGCGGCCAAAGAAGTTACCGTTCATATTCCCGTGATTCTTGATGATGGCCGGATTGAGGTCTTCACCGGGTATCGCGTACAGCATTCGATCGCCCGCGGTCCGGGCAAGGGCGGGATCCGCTACGCCCCGGACGTGACGCTGGACGAGGTGCGCGCGCTGGCCGCGTGGATGACGTGGAAGTGCGCGGTGGTGAACATTCCGTTCGGCGGCGCGAAGGGCGGCATTATCTGCGATCCGTCGTTGCTCAGCCAGGGAGAACTGGAGCGGATCACGCGGCGTTACACCGCCGAGATCGTTGAAATTCTCGGGCCGGAGCGCGACGTGCCGGCACCGGACATGAATACGAACGAGCAGACGATGGCGTGGATCATGGACACGTACTCGATGCATGTGCGGCATACGAGCACGGCGGTGGTGACGGGCAAGCCGCTCGAATTGGGCGGGTCGCGAGGACGTCCGGAGGCCACAGGCCGGGGCTGCATGATCGTCACCGCACAGGCGTTGCGCAAGTTGGGGCTGGATCCGTCGTCGGCGCGGGTGGTGATTCAAGGTTTCGGCAACGTCGGCGGGATGGCCGCGCGGCTGATGGCGCGAGCCGGGTTCCGGATTGTTTGCATCGCCGAATACGACGGCGCGGTGTATAACCGCCACGGGCTCGATATCGAAGCGCTGATGAAGTTCCGGAAGGACACCGGCTCCATTGTCGGTTTTCCCGAGTCGGAGCCGATCGACCGCGACGAAGCGATGTTCCTGGAGTGTGAAGTGCTGTTGCCTGCGGCGAAGGAGAACGTGATTACGTCGGAAAACGCGGCCCGGATCCGCGCGCGGATCCTGTGCGAGGGTGCCAACGGTCCGACGACGTTTGTGGCCGACCGCATTCTGGCCGACAACCGGGTGTTCGTGATTCCGGACATCCTGGCCAACGCGGGTGGTGTCACCGTATCCTATTTCGAGTGGGTTCAGGACCGGCAAGGCTATTTCTGGAACGAGGCGCTGGTGAACGGGCGGCTCGAAGAGATCATGGTGAACAGCTTCCGCGACGTGGTGAGTTACGCGGAGAAGCACGGCGTGCACAACCGCACGGCGGCCTACATGGTCGCGCTCGACCGCGTCGGTTCGGCCATCCGCATGCGCGGCCTGTACGCATGAGCGGGCGCGGCGCGGGCCGCGTTATTCCAATCGGGCCGGCGTTGTCTTATGTCCTCTAGCGCCGGTACGCCGCTGATGCGGCAGTATCACGCGGTGAAACAGCAGGTGCCGCATGCGCTCCTGCTGTTTCGCATGGGCGATTTCTACGAGTTGTTCTACGAGGACGCGATCACGGGGGCGCGCGAACTCGAGATTACGCTCACCTCGCGCAACAAGGAGCAGGGACAGCCGATTCCGATGTGCGGCGTGCCGTATCACGCGGCGGAAAGCTACATTGCGCGGCTGATTCAGAAGGGCTACCGGGTGGCCATCTGCGAGCAGATGGAGGAGCCGGGACCGGGGAAAAAACTCGTCCGGCGCGAGATCACGCGGGTGGTGACGCCCGGCACCGTCGCGGGCCTGCCGGTGCTCCGCGCCAAGGAGAACAACTATCTCGCCGCGGCGGTTTTCGAAGGGCCGCGCGCGGGGCTTGCGCACGTGGATGTTTCAACCGGTGAGTTCCGCTGCACGGAAGCGGCCGCGAACGAGGCGGCGGCGCTGCTGGAAGGGTTGAACGTTCGGGAAGTGTTGACGGCGGCTTCGGCGCCGGAGTTGCCCGGGCTGCGCACGCCACTGGAGGACTGGATCTTCGAACCGGTTCATGCGGCGCAGTCGTTGATGAGCCATTTCCGGCTGCTCACGCTCGATGGCTGCGGACTGGCTGGGCGTCCGCTGGCCACCTCCGCCGCCGGCGCCGTTCTGCATTACCTGCAGGAGACGCAGAAGAGCGCGCTCGAACACCTGGACCGCCCGGCGTACTACGACCGCTCGGATGCGATGATTCTGGACGCGGTGACGGTGCGGAATCTCGAACTGCTCGATCCCCTGTTTGCGGGCGAGTCGCGCGAGTCGACGTTGATTAACGCGATCGACGAGACCAGGACGGCGATGGGCGGGCGCATGCTGCGGCAAAGGCTGCTTCGACCCAGCCTTTCGCGCGAGGAAATCGAGGCGCGATTGGATGCGGTGGCGGAGTTGCTGGGCTCGACGATCGCGCGCACGGAGATCCGCGCGCTGCTCGAACGCGTGCTCGACACGGAGCGGTTAATCGGACGGCTGGCGTTAGGCGCCGCGGGCCCGCGCGAGATGCTGGCTCTGGGCAAGTCGCTGGCTCTGATTCCGAATATCAAGAAATACACGGCGGAACTGCGCTCGGCGCGTCTGATGAGCGTGCACGAGCGCCTGGATGAATTGGCCGAAGTGCGAGACGTGATCCTCGAGGCGGTGGCCGATGAGCCGCCGGCCCATCTTGCCGACGGGGGAACGATCCGCGACGGCTACAACCAGGAACTGGATGAGCTGCGCGACATCAGCCGGAACAGCAGGCAGTATCTGGCGCAGATCGAGACGCGGGAACGGGCGCGGACGACGATTCAGTCGCTGAAAGTGCGGTTCAACAATGTCTTCGGCTACTACATCGAGGTGTCGAAGCCGAACCTGCCCTTGGTCCCCGCCGACTACGAGCGGAAGCAGACACTGGTGAACGCTGAGCGGTTCACGACGCCGGAGCTGAAGGAACTCGAGAGCAAGATTCTGGCGGCCGAGGAGAAGATCCTCGAGCTGGAGCGGACGATTTTCGAGCAGTTGCGGTCGCTTGCGGCGAGCCATGCGGGGCGGCTGCGGGCGATGTCGTCCGCCGTGGCTGAACTCGATGTGGCGGCCGCGTGCGCGCAGACCGCGGCGGCGCAGCGGTATACGCGGCCGGTGTTCAGTGCCGATGGCGAAATGCGCATCGAAGCGGGGCGGCATCCGGTGATCGAGCAATTGTCGGCGCGCGATGGGGGGCGGTTCATTCCGAATGACCTATACTTCGCGCCGCCAGGGGCCGGAGAAGCGAGCGAAGGAGGGTTCATCGCGGTCATTACCGGGCCGAACATGGGCGGCAAGTCGACGTACCTGCGGCAGGCGGCTCTCATCGCGATCCTCGCGCAGGCGGGGTGTTTCGTACCCGCCGCCTCGGCGAGGCTGCCGATCCTTGATCGAGTGTTCACGCGAATCGGCGCGGCGGACAACCTGGCGCGCGGGCGGTCGACATTCATGGTAGAGATGACGGAGACCGCCGTGATCCTGAACACCGCCACAGCGAACAGCTTGATCGTTCTGGATGAGATCGGCCGCGGCACGTCGACGTATGACGGGCTCGCTCTGGCCTGGGCGGTGGTGGAGTTCATTCACGAGCGCATCCGCGCGCGCACGCTGTTCGCAACTCACTACCATGAGCTCACGGCAATGGCGGGGCAGTTCGGCGGCGTGCGGAATCTGCATGTATCGGTGAAAGAGTCCGGCGACCAGGTGGTGTTTCTGCGGCGCGTCGAGCCAGGTCCGGCGGACCGCAGTTACGGCATCGAGGTGGCGCGGCTGGCGGGGCTTCCGCTGACGGTGATCGATCGGGCGCGCGAGGTGCTGAAACTGCACGAGAAGAGCGAGGAAGAAGTGACGACGGAGTTGATTCCGCAGCCGGGTGGTCCGGTCCAGATCCGGCTGTTCGAGCCGCTACATCACGATTTGGCCGAGAGGATCCGCAATCTGAAGATCGACGAGCTTCGGCCGATTGACGCGTTGCAGCTTCTGCATCAGCTGCAGGCGGAGTTGAAGCAGTCGTGAGAGTCGCGGGGTTGTTGAGCGGGACGTCCGCGGACGGGGTGGATGTCGCGATCGTGGATATAGACGGCGCCGCGCTGCGGACAGTAACGCACGGGGTGGTTCCGTATGCCTCGGATGTGCGCGAGGCGATTTTCGGCGCTTCGAATGCGGTCACTCATACGGCGGAGTTGGCGCGGCTCAATGTGTTGCTGGGGGACATTTTCGCCGAAGCTCTGGTTGAAGTCTGCCGGGCGCATGGGATCCCGATAGCTTCCATTGAGCTGATCGGCTCGCACGGCCAGACTGTGTACCACCAGGGCGATCCGGCTCCGTTCCATGGGCGCATGGTTGCGGCGACGCTGCAGATCGGCGAGGCGGCGGTACTTCGCGAGCGGACCGGGATCCCGGTCGTGAGCGATTTCCGTTCGGCCGACGTTGCCGCCGGCGGGCAGGGCGCACCTCTAGTCCCGTTTCTCGATTTCCGGCTGTTCCGCTCGGAGACCGAAGGGCGTGCGGCACTGAACATCGGCGGCATCGCGAATGTGACCATTCTTCCGGCGGGAGCACGGCTCGACGACGTGGTAGCGTTTGACACCGGTCCGGGGAACATGGTGATGGACGCGCTTGTCCCGCCCTTTGACCGCGACGGGGCGCGGGCGCGCGGGAGCACGGTGAATGAAGCGCTGCTCGATCGGTTGCTGAGCGACCCGTTCTACCATCGTCGGCCGCCGAAGAGCGCGGGCCGGGAGCAGTACGGCGCGGAGTTTGTCCGCGACACAGGCATCGATATTTCGACGGCGTGCGAGTTGACGGCGCGCACCATCGCAATGGGTGTGCGGCGGTTCGATGGAATCGGCGAGATGATTGTCAGCGGAGGGGGCGCGCACAACGGCTATCTGCTGGAGCGGTTGCGGGCGCTGGTTCCGGCCCGCATCGTGACGTCGGAGGAATACGGTGTCGATATCGATGCAAAAGAGGCCGTGCTGTTCGCGCTGCTGGCTTACGAGCGGTGGTGTGGGCGTCCCGCGAATGTGCCGTCGGCGACCGGTGCGCGGAGAGCGGTACTGCTGGGCAAGATCAGCGTTTAGCGTCGGTGCGCCCGGCGAGCGGGCGGATGGACACGGCGCCGCAGACACCGACACCGGTGTTGAGCAGCGCATTTAAGAAATTGAAGAGCACCGAGTACACGGTTTGCTCGCTCATCGGCTGCTTTCCGGGAAGGCGGAAGGTGGAGGGAAGCTCCTTCGAGATCTGCACCCGGATGGCGTAGGGAAGTACGCGGCCCGAACGGTCCTTCACGTTGGACAACGCCATCGGCGTTTGCAGCACGGCTCCACTGCGGCCGTCCACGTAGAACTGGCAGCGCGAGAACCAACCCAGGTTGGCCGGATCGGCGGCGTCAAATAGCAGGAGCGGGGTCTTGCGGTCCGGCACGGCGAGGTCGAGGCTGAGGCTGCGGCTCAACTCGTCGATACGGAACTCGAAGCCGGCCTGCTTGACGGCGTTGGACACGAGTTCGTGGTCGAGCTCGAGGAGCAGGAATTTATGATCACCGGCCTGGACGACCTGCATAAACACCTATTCTACCGTTGGCGGGTGGCTGTTCCGGGAGGGCGGTTCTACCTAAGGCGTTTTCGGACGGTTTCTCGGGGAAACGTTCAATTTCGCAGTGCGCATTGCGGTGATGTCATGGAGTCTGGGGGTGCAGTCGAATGGCTGGAACCGCATTGCCTGAGAAGAGGGGGGCTCGAACCGCGGCCGCCTTGGGACCGCGCCGTCTGGGCCTTGGGCAGACTGCGAGTAGCCGGCGCCGTGAGGCGGGCTTCGTGCTGATTACGATGGCCGCTTCGGCCATCGCGCTGATTGCGGTGCTCGGTCTCGCGGTCGATGTTGGGCGGATGTTTATCGCCAAGAATGAGACCCAGGCTTACTGCGACGCGGCGGCCCTGGCGGCGGCTTTGAAGCTCGATGGCACGACGACCGGCATTGCCAACGCGACGACGGCGGCGCAAAACGTCCCCGACAAGTGGAACCTGAATTCAACTAGCGTCAGTAGTCCGACGATCCAGTTCGGCACTTCGATTTCGGGGCCGTGGGTGTCAAGTCCGAACCCAGCAACCGGTTACACATATGTCCAGGTGAGTGCCAGCGTGCCGCTGGGTCTCCTCTTCTTGCCGATGGTCGTGGCCCAGAGCACGTCCAACATCACGGCACACGCGATTGCGGCGCAGGTTTCGACGAATACGATTCCACAAGGGCTGGCGCCCTATTCGGCGGTGAGTACGAACCCTACGGGACCGAACTTCGGCTTAGTGGTGGGAAACTCCTATGACATTCAGTGGCCGCAATTTAACGGATCGCGCGGCGGGTGCGGCCCGAGCAATCCAAGCCGCTGCTTCAACTCACCGCCGTGCTCGGGCGATTCGGTCTCATCGCAGATGGCTGTGGTCACGGATTGGGGAAGCTCGAACAACGGCTACTGGGGCAGTAACTCAAACAGCGTGATTGCCCAGGAGTTACTCGATAACATTCAGATGGAGACGGTGAGTACGGGGACGAATATCGCGCCGGTGCTGACAAATGGGAACAAGAACAGCGAAGCGATCTATCTGGATCAGCGCGCCAGCCAGGACATCAACGGCACCGATAACACCGTGACCGGATACTTCGCCGATCCGAACAACCTCCGGCGGCTGATCGCGGTGCCAATTGTCGATCCGACGAGCACGACGAGTACGACGGTGCTTGGATATGGTTCGTTTCTGCTTTACACAAATGGTCTGCCCAGTAACTACTACACGAGCAATACGAACGGGAACTCACCGTTCTGCGCGATATATGCCGGGCCGTACAATGCGGGCGGCGGGGTAGGCACCGGCGGGCAGAACGGTGCGACATATGTGAGGTTAATGCAGTGAGGCGCAGGCTGAAGTTGGCATCGCGCTGCCGGGGCGGGCGGGACGGAAACGCGTTGCTCGAGTTCGCGATCGGTTCGAGCCTGCTGATCGCCGCCTTTGGCGGCACGTTCCAGTTCGGCTACACGTTTCTGCAGTACAACAACCTCGAAAACGCGGTGGCGCGCGGTGCGCGGTATGCATCGCTCATCCCCTACGATTCAGCGACGACGAGTCCTGCTTCGGACTTCCAGACGGCGGTCCAGAACGTGGTGCTTTACGGAAACCCGAACGGTGGTACAACACCGGTTCTACCCGGCCTCACCGCCTCCAACGTCAACTTGACTGTGACTTTTACGAACGGTGTCCCGAGCGCCATGACGGTGTCGATCACCGGCTACACCATCAACTCGATCTTCGCAGCCACGACCCTGAGTCTGAAACCAAGGGTCACGTACGCTTATCAGGGAGTGTGGTCACCTGTATGATGAACTTCACGTCTGCTCAAGTCTCAGCGCGCCGCAGGGCGAGAAGTAAGGGAAGCACGCTCATCGAGACATCGCTCGTGCTGCTGGCGTTTGTAATGATGCTGATCGGCGCATTCGACTTCGGCCAGTTTCTCTTCATCCAGCAGGCGCTGGTGGAGCGCGCGCGCTACGCCGCCCGCTGGGGCGCGATTAACAACGCGACGGACTCGACGTCGATCACGAATATGGTCCTCTACGACCAGGCCACTGCGCCGCAGGAAGGCACGTCGAGTTACTTCAATCTGACCGCATCGAACGTCTCAGTAAGTAACCCCGATACCGGGACGAACAATAACCGGCTTGTGGTTACGATCTCGGGCTACACCTACCACGTCGTTTCGCCTTACATCGCCGGAACTTATACTGGTCCCCCGATTGTGGTTTCGGTTCCGCTCGGCATTTACGACTGACGGCTCCCGCGAGTCTCCTGCCGCTGTGACGTTGCACAGCGGGCTTCGTGCCCTCCTGCCCCGTTGCCACTTCGACTGTGACCGGTGTGCTCGAACGGTGGGCATGCGATAGCGGAGGAGTACGAATGGCTCCGGGGGCACTTGCCCGCTGTGTTCAGCGTGGAGTCAGTTGTCCGGCCGGCGAGATGGTGGAACGTATTCTCGCCCGCGTGCAGGAGTTTGGCGCCGGCGAGCTCTCCGATGACCTGACGCTGCTGATCGCACGGGCCGCCCGGTACACTGAAAGCTTGAACCCCGCCCGAGCGCTGGTACTTTTCGACATCGACGGGACTCTGATCCGTAAGGCCGGTGGGCATCACCGTGCCGCGCTGGAGGACGCCGTATATCGCGTGTCGGGGCTACGGGTCAGCACGGCGGATGTGCCGGTGGCGGGCATGCTGGACCGGGACATCATTACCGCGATGATGCGGGCTCACGGCGCCAGTGCGCGGCGGATTCGGGAAGATATGCCGGCAATTGCCGCGGCGGCGCAACGGCTCTATGTGCGGCGCTGCCCGGATCTTCGAGGCAAGGTCTGTCCCGGCGTGCGCCCGCTGTTGCGAAGGCTGCACCGTTCGGGGGCGGTGCTCGGCCTGGTGACCGGCAACCTCAGCCGCATCGGATGGAAGAAGATGGAGCGCTCAGGACTGCGCGACGCGTTCTCGCTCGGTGCATTTTCGGAGATGGCGCGCGACCGTGCGGGACTGGTCCGCATCGCGATGCGCGAAGCGCGGCGGCTTGGCCTGGCCTCGCCAGGCGCGCGTGTCTCTCTCATCGGCGATCACGCCAACGACATTCGGGCGGCGCGGTTGAGTGGCGTCCAGGCGATCGCGGTCGCCACCGGCGTCCTCAGCCTCGCCGAACTCGCGGCACACTCGCCGGATCTGCTGGTGCCGGACCTCCGCGCGCTGCCGATCGAGGCCGTTACAGGCGCGTGATTACTGCTGCTTCTGCAGATTGTCCTGCGCGGGCGGCGCGGTCTGCGCTGGTTTTGAATGTTCGATCGTGTACTCCTGCACGATGCGCCGCAACTCCGGATACACGCCCGCCATCTGCTGCTGCGCCAGGGCCATACTCTTAGAGGCGAGTACCGGCATTTTGGTGAGCATCGCTTGACCTGCGGGCGACTTGTAGAAACGCAGCATGCCGTCGATCTCTTCTTCCGTGAAGGCGTCGGAGTAGAGCTTGGTGAAGCCGGGCTTCATTTTTTCCCAGCTCAGCCGGGAGGACAGATAGTCGAGAATCCGCGTCTGCAGTTCGTCGCTCATCTCATGCGGATCGCCTGGCACGCCCATCTGCTGCTCGACCGAAGGCAGCACCGCCTTCATCTGGTCCATCATCTGTTTTTGCACCTGGTCGACCTTCGTCAGGCGGAAGATCTCGTCGATCTTGGCGCTTTTCGTCGCATCGTCGGCCCACACCGACGGAATGAAGAGGATCGCGCCGGCGCACCCGGCGAGAATACGAATCGGACTCACGAGGCCCTCCTATTTGAAAGTGTAGAACGTGCCGGGTCACTGGCACGGCTCGCGTGCTAGCCTCGAAGGGAACGGACTTGGGCGCCAATCTCGAGGCAGCCATTCTGGCCCACATTTCGAAGCAGCCGCACGGCCGTGCGTCGCTGAAGCAGCTTTACCGCGAACTCGGCGCACGAGGCACGGAGCGGCGCGACCTCGATCTCGCTCTGGCGCGGTTGACGGCGCGGGGCGAACTGGTCGAGCCACGGCCCGGCCAATACCTTTCGCCCGCCCAAAGCACGGAATACATCGCCGGCCGCCTTCGAATGCACCGCGACGGATTCGGCTTCGTCATTGCGGACCATCCGCCAGCAGGTATTGAAGGGGACATCTACATTTCGCGCGAGGACGCGACGCGCGCCATGCACGGTGACCGCGTACTGGTGCGGCTTGGGCGCATCGAAAGTGACGGCCGCGCGTCGGGCTCCATCGTCAAGGTGCTGACCCGCGCGCACGCCACCGTGGTTGGCGAATTTCGCGTCACGCGGCGCGGGTGCGCGGTTGCGCCGCACGACGATCGCATCCGGCAGTGGATCCGCATTCCCGAGGGGCTGGAACTGCCGCGCGAAACGCTTTCGGCGGACAGGGTCGGCGCGGCAACCACCGTACCCACGGAGCCCGCGGGTCTCGATGGCGCGATCGTTAACGTCGAGATCCTGGAGTTCCCGGAAGATGGCGAACCCGGCGTGGGGCGAGTGATCGAATTCCTCGGGTTTCCGGACGAATTTGGCGTCGACGTCGAGATCATAATTCGCAAGCACCATATTCCCCACCGGTTTCCGCATGACGTGCTCGCCGAAGCCGCGGCGGCGCCGGCTGAAGTCGTCGAAGCCGAGGTGCAGGACCGGCGCGATTTTCGTGCCTTCGACATTGTGACCATCGACGGAGAGACGGCGCGGGATTTCGACGACGCAGTATGGGTAGACCGCCTGCCCAACGGGAACTTCGAACTTCACGTCCATATCGCGGATGTCAGCCACTATGTCGCACCCGGATCGGCGATTGACCGCGAAGCGCGTTTGCGCGGCACGAGCGTCTATTTCCCGGACCGCGCCGTGCCGATGCTTCCGGTCGAGCTGTCGACTGGAATCTGCTCGCTCAAGCCGATGGTCGACCGGCTTGTGGTTTCCGCATTGCTCGAGATCGACCCCCACGGCGACCTCGTCGCGCAGGAATTCACGCGGGGCATCATCCGAAGCGCGGCACGAATGACGTACACAGCCGTTCACGCGCTGCTCGAAGGCGATGCGTCACTGCGCGAACAATACGCTGCGCTGGCTCCGCGGTTCGAGCTGATGCGCGAATTGGCGTTGGCGTTGAACCGTAAGCGAACGCGGCGGGGTTCAATTGACTTTGACTTGCCGGAGCCGCTGATCGAATTCGACGAGTTCGGCGAGATGACCGGCGTCATTCGCGGTCCGCGCAACATCGCGCACCGCATCATCGAGGAGTTCATGCTGGCCGCGAATGAAGCCGTGGCCAGCCACCTGGAACATCTCGGCCGCGCGCTGCTGTTCCGCATCCACGAGCAGCCCGACCCGCGGCGCGTGGCGGAGTTTGACGAAGCCGCCGCGCAGTTCGGCTATTCGCTTGGTTTCAGGTCCGCACCGCGCCGCCGGGGTCCGCCGCAGCGCGAGCCTTCCGGAGGCGAAGTGACGTCGCGGACTTATCAGAGGCTGATTCGCAAGTTCGAGGGCAAACCGGAAGAGCGCATCCTAAGCTATCTGATGCTCCGGTCTCTGAAGCAAGCCCGTTACAGCGAGCAGAACCGCGGCCACTTCGCACTCGCCGCCGCAAGCTACACGCATTTCACCTCGCCGATCCGGCGTTATCCGGACCTGATCGTGCATCGCGCGCTCACCGCGGCCCTCGATCTCGCCGACGAGCCGTACGCGCTGTTCGATCTCCGCGCGATCGCCCAGGAGTCGTCCGAGGCTGAACGCCGCGCCGCGGAAGCTGAGCGGGATCTTGTCGAATGGAAGAAGGCGCGGTTCATGGAAGACCGCGTTGGTGAGGAGTTTCCCGCGATGATCCTGAACACGGCGAAATTCGGGTTCTTTGTTGAATTGCAGGATCTGTTCATCGAGGGCCTGGTTCCGATCGACACGCTGCCGGACGAGCGGTTTCATTTTCACGAGGCGACGCGGAAGATCGTCGGCTCGCGCAGCCGGGTAACCTATTCGGCCGGGGACCGCGTGACGGTGCGGCTGGACCGAATCGATCCGATCGACCACAAGCTCACGTTTGCCGTCGTCCCTCCCCCGTCCGCGCGGCGCCGCAAGAAGAAGTAATCTGTTTCTGATGCGATTTGTTAGGGCAACTCTTACCGTCCTCCTCGCGCTGTGGGTGTGCTTCGTGGCGCTCATCTACCATCAGATGCTTCAGCCGCCCGGAGTTTTTGCGTCTTTTATGGCGAAGATGCCCGGCTTGGTGTTCCTTGTGCTCCCGTTCGAAACCTTGTGGACGCAGGCGCGGGCGGGCAACGCCTCGGTGGACACGATGGCGCCCGATTTTACGCTCACGCCGGTCCGCGGCGGACAGCCGGTTCATCTTGCCTCCCTGCGCGGCGTACGTCCGGTTGTGCTGGTTTTTGGGAGCTACACTTGACCGCCTTTCCGGCGGGAGGTTCCCGTCCTGAACGAGATGTATCGGAAGTACAAGGACCGCGTGGCGTTCTACATCGTCTACATTCAGGAGGCGCATGCGAGCGACTTCTGGCAGATGCCGGACAACATCCGGCAAGGAGTGATTTTCCGGAATCCGACGACGCTCGTTGCCCGGGAAGCGGTGGCGGGAAGCTGTGTGCGCAAGCTGCACATCGCGATTCCCGCGTTACTCGACGGCATGGATAACCGCGTGGAAGCAGAGTACAAGGGTTGGCCGGACCGGCTCTACTTGATCGACGCGCAAGGGCGGATTGTATTCCGGAGCAAGCCCGGGCCGTTCGGTTTCCATCCGCGTGACATGGAACCCCTGCTCGACCAAGTGGCCGCGGAGAAGTTAAGCCTTGGGATGCGCCCGGTCGTACTCGGCCATCAGGTCGGTGAGCGAGAGTTGGGTGTAGCGCTGGGTAGTGGACAGACTCGCATGGCCGAGTAGCTCCTGAATGGCGCGTAAATCGGCGCCGTCGGCGAGCAAGTGTGTCGCGTAGGCGTGGCGAAAGCTGTGCGGATGGAGCGAGGAGTCGCCACTGAGGGCAATCGCGTAGAGCTTTACGATTCCGCGGGCGCCGCGATCTGTGAGTTTACCGCCGCGCGCGTTCAAAAACAGGGCCCGCTCGGCGGGGTCACGCGGCAACCGGTTCTCCAGGTATCGCACCAGGGCTTCCTCGACCTTCGCGCCGTAAGGAACCTCGCGCTCCTTGCTTCCTTTGCCACGGACGCGCAGCCAACGCTCGTCGCGGTCGAAGTCTTCGAGTTTCAGGCCGACCAACTCGCTGATTCGCAGCCCGCAGCCATACAGTAACTCGAACAGCAGCCGGTCGCGGGCAGGGAACGGGCGTTCGAGTTTGTTTGTGGATACCGCATCGATGAGTTGATTGGTGGTTTCGGCGTTCGGCACGCTGGGAGCGAGTTTGGGCGCGCGGGGCGTCCGCACTCTCTTTGCCGCGTTCGCGGGAACCTCGCCGCGGCGATGGAGGAAGCCGAAGAGACCCCGCACGGCGGCAAGCTTGCGGCGGATGGTGATGGCGCTTAGGCTCTGGGCGTAGAGGTTACCCATCCACTCGCGAAATTCGAGCGTGCCGAAGGCGGCCGGCGCCGGTGGCGCGCCCTCGGGCGGAGAAAAGTAGGTCAGAAACTCGCGCAGGTCGGCGCCGTAATTGCGCACCGTGTGGGCGGAAGCGTTGCGCCGCCGGAGTTCGTCGAGATAAGCGTCAATGGCTTCGCCCAGCGGGCTCATCGGACTTCGGCGGAAAGCATCGCGTCGAGGCTTTCGAGCGCCCTCCGGCAAATGGCGGCGTGGCGTGCGCGCCGGTCTCGTCCGAGTCGGATCCGCTCCGCCTCTTCGAGCGGTGGCAGCAGGTCAAAGGTGATGTTGGCGGGCTGATAGTTCGATGGGTCTGCACCCGAGACATAAGCGCACAGCGAGCCGAGAGCGGTTTCGCGCGGAAAGGGAACCACCGGTTCCTCCTGCGCGAGTGCCGCCGCGCTCCGCCCGGCGATGAGTCCGGTGGCGATGGATTCGACGTACCCTTCGACGCCGGAGATCTGGCCGGCGAAGAAGATCTCCGGCCGGGAGCGCAGTTGCAGCGTGGGCTTGAGCAGCGAGGGCGCGTTGATATACGTGTTGCGATGCACCTGGCCGTAGCGCAGGAACACGGCCTGTTCCAGGCCTGGGATCAGGCGGAACACGCGCTGCTGTTCCTCGAAGCGAATGTGGTTCTGGAAGCCGACCAAGTTGTAGCTTTCCGCGCGCAGGTTCTCCTGGCGCAACTGCACCACGGCGTACGGCCGGCGTCCGGTGCGCGGGTCGGTCAGCCCCATTGGCTTCATGGGACCAAAGCGCAGCGTGTCGCGTCCGCGGCGGGCGAGTTCTTCAATCGGCAGGCAGGCTTCGAAGAATTTTGGGTGGTCTTCGGGGATATGCGACGGCGCGCTCCGCGCGGCTAGCACCTCATCAACGAACCGCTCGTATTCTTCGCGGTTGAGCGGGCAATTCAGGTAATCGTCGGAGCCGTCGATCGACTTGCCATAGCGAGAGGCGGCGAAGACGATGCCGCGGTCGATGGTGGACGCATCCACGATCGGGCTGATGCTGTCGTAGAAAAACAGGCGGTTGGTTCCCGTGAGGCGGCTGATGTCTTCGGCGAGCGCGCCGGAGGTGAGCGGACCGGTGGCGACGATGACGATTCCCTCGCGCGGGATTTCACGAACTTCGCCACGAACGACGTCAATGCGCGGGTTGCCCGTGACTGCTCGCGTGGCTTCTTCGGCGAAGATGTCGCGATCGACGGTGAGCGCCTGCCCGCCGGGGACACGCGCCCGCGCGGCGGCATCGAGCAGGGCCGAACCCATGCGCCGCAATTCTTCTTTGAGCAGCCAAGGTGCGGTATCGGCGCTTTCACTCTTCAGCGAGTTACTGCAGACCAGTTCGGCGAAACGGTCCGTCTTATGCGCGGATGTGCTCATGAGAGGACGCATCTCATGGAGAGTGCAATCGAGGCCCGCACGAGCGACTTGCAAGGCCGCCTCGACACCCGCTAATCCGCCGCCTAAAATCGCAATTCGCACTTGCTCTCAGGATATCGGACCCGGCGGAGTCTCCGAGGATATACTGGCAGATTATGCCGGACCAAGACGTCAACCGCCGAAGCGTGCTTCGCACGGCCGCCACGGGCGCAATCGCCGTTACCGCCGCCAGTTACTCGCGCGTACTGGGCGCCAACGACCGCGTTCAACTCGGTCTGATCGGCTGCGGCTCGCGCGGCCAGTATGACATGGGGATATTTCAGAAGAATCCGGCGGTTCATGTCGCTGCGCTCTGCGACGTCTGGGGCGACCGCGTGGACGAGGCCGCCCAGAAAGCACCCGACGCGAGGAAGTACGGCGATTACCGCAAACTTCTCGAAGAAGGCAAAGACCTGGATGCGGTTCTCATCGCCACGCCGGACCACTGGCACTCGCGCATCTCGATCGCCGCCGTGCAAGCCGGCAAGGACGTTTACTGCGAGAAGCCGCTGACACTGACAATCGAGGAAGGCCCGAAGGTCGTCAAAGCGGCGCGCGAAAACAACCGCGTATTTCAGACCGGCATGCAGCAGCGCTCCGGACCGCATTATATGCAGGCACGGGACGAGTATATCCAGGCGGGAAAGTTGGGAAAAATCACGCTGGCGCGCACCTGGTGGCACGGCAACGCGTGGCACCTGCGCAAGGCGCCCGCCACGCTGGCGCAGAAGCCGGCGAACCTCGATTGGGATATGTTCCTCGGCCCGGTGAAGTGGCGCGACTGGGATCCGCAACAGTACTGGAATTTCCGGGCTTACCTCGATTTCGGCGGCGGGCAGGTGACGGACCTGTTCACCCACTGGATCGACGCGGTGCATATGTTTATGCTGCAGGACGACCCCATCAGCGCCGTGGCGGCGGGCGGCATCTATGCGTATCCCGATGGGCGCACGGCGCCGGACACGATCGACATCCTGCTGGAGTATCCCGCCAAGTGGACCGCGACGTTTGAAGCGACGCTCGCACCCGGGATCAAGGGCGCGGCGATTCAGATGTGCGGTACCGAAGGAAACCTATATATCGACCGGTCGAAGTTCGTTTTCACGCCCGCCGACCGCGGGGCGCAGCCTACGGAAGTGAAGGCGGCGCGCGAGTTGACCATCGACCACGTGGAGAATTTCCTGGCCTGCATGCGCAGCCGCCAACGGCCCAACGGCGACGTGTACATCGGTCACCGCAGCGCGCAGGCATCGCATCTGGGCAACCTGGCATACGAGCAGAAGCGGCGCATTCAGTTCGACCCGCAGCGGGAAGAGATTCTGCCCCTCTAGGCGGGCCAATAACTTCTATGGAACTACGGCAACTTGGCAAGTCCGGGCTGATGGTCCCGGTTCTCTCCTTCGGTACCGGCACCTTCGGCGGGCGCGGTGAGCTATTCCAAGCCTGGGGCGCCACCGAGGTGGAGGAGGCCCGGCGATTCGTGGGCATCTGTCTCGACGCCGGCGTCAACCTGTTTGATACGGCGAACGCTTATTCGGCGGGACGCTCGGAGGAGATCCTCGGCGAAGCGGTTCAGGGGCGGCGGCATCAACTTCTGATTGCTACGAAGGCCTTCTTCCGGATGGGCGAGCATCCAAACGAAGGTGGAACTTCGCGCTATCACCTGATCGCCGCCTGCGAAGCGAGCCTGAAGCGGTTACGAACCGATTACATCGACCTTTACCAGATGCACTGCTTCGACGCGATGCCTCCGGTGGAGGAAACACTTCGCGCGTTGGACGACCTGGTGACCGCCGGGAAGGTGCGCTACATCGGCGCGTCGAATTTCTCGGGCTGGCACATGATGAAGTCGCTCATGACCAGCGACCGCTACGGATGGTCGCGCTACGTCGCGCACCAGGTTTACTATTCGCTGATCGGTCGCGAGTATGAATGGGAACTGATGCCGCTCGGGCACGATCAAGGCGTGGGAGCGCTGATCTGGAGTCCGCTTGGCTGGAGCCGGCTGACGGGCAAGATCCGCCGCGGCCAACCTGCGCCCGGCTCCGGACGCCTGCCCAAGACCGCACAGTACGGACCGCCGGTGGATGAGAACCTGCTGTTCAACGTGGTTGACGCGCTTGATGAAGTGGCGAAGGAGACCGGAAAATCGATCCCGCAGATCGCGCTGAACTGGCTGATCCAGCGGCCTACGGTCTCCTCCGTCATCATGGGAGCGCGCAATGAGCAGCAGTTGCGCGACAACCTGGGCGCGGCGGGATGGAAACTCACGCCGGAGCAGATATCGAAACTGGATGCGGCTAGCGATGTGACGCCGGTTTATCCCTACTGGCACCAGCGCCAGACGGCTTCGGACCGGAACCCTCCTCTGGTTGGGCCGGGGGCCGCAGTTCAGCGCTAGCGCGAATTCCAATAGGCCTGCTGGCCGATGTAATCATCGTCGGGCAGATGACGGAGAATCAACCGGCGGAGTTCCAAGGGGTCGGCGGCGCCTTGGGTGGAAAATAAGACCGCGCCGCCGGGCCCGAGAAGCACGGTGTACGGGACCCCGCCGTTCCACTTCGGGTCGAAGGCCGCCATCATGGCGTATGTGTCGTCGCTTGAGAAAAGGAGATTGCGGCTGGTGGCGTGCTGTCGCTCGAGAAAGGCGAAGACGCCTTTACGTTCATCAGGGAACTGGGCGGCGACCGTGACCAGGTCGAACGCCCGCTTGCCGTACATTCGGTACATCTTCTCGAACTCGGGGAACTCTTCGACGCAGGGCCCGCACCAGGTTGTCCAGAAATCGACAAGCACCACTTTGGCGGAGGTGTTCCCGCGTAACGCGCTAAGTTCTGCGGCGGAAGCCATGTCGAGCTTCACCGGTTGGGCGTTGATCTTGAGGAGTTCTTCAGCTTGGCCGCCTTTCGTTGACCATTTGATGGAGCAGCCCATGGTGGGGCGAACGGGGTTTGCCACGGGTTTACCGGCGAGCAAGGCGTCGATGGCGTCGCGAGCGTCGTGAATTCGGGCGAGGTTCTCGCGCATGCTCGAGTCGACACGGCCCTGGTAGCGCAGCCTGCGCTGAGCGTCAAAGATGAACACGTGCGGCGTCGAAACCGGGCCATACGCACGGGCTACGCTCTGTGTGGCGCCGTCATATAGATAGGGAAAGTTGAACTGCCGGTAGGCGGCGCGGATCTTCATCTCATCGAGAGAATCGCCCACATCGGTATAACCCATCTCATCGAGCCGGACGGCTTTCGGGTCGTTCGGCTGGATGGCCACAAGCGCCACGCCCTTGTCCTGATAATCGGCGGCGAGTTGCTTGATGCGGCCTTCGTAAAGCTGCGCGGTGGGGCAGTGGTCACACGTGAAAACGACGACGAGGATCTTGGCCGAGTTGTAGTCGGCCAGCGAGTGCATTTTGCCATCGATGCCCGGCAGGTGAAAATCCGGGGCCGGAGAACCGATCGCGAGCGTAGGCACTGTTTCTGCGCCGACAACGGAGACAGCGATCAGTGCCGTGAGAATCAGCGTGGCCATTCTCGAGACGAGTTTCATGATTCCCCATCATACGCGCGGGATCGGCCGGCGGACGGCCCGAGTGGGCCTATGATAGGATTCCGGACGTGGGAGGGGCGGTGACCACGCAGGAAGTCACGATTGGCGCGGAGGAAAAGCGCGCGGCGCTCGAAGGCGTACTGAGGAGCCAGGCATTCGCACGAAGCGATCAGCTAAAGCGTTTCCTTCGTTATATTTGCGAGATGGAAATTGCCGGCCGGGCGCAGGAGATCAGCGAGTACACAATTGGCATCGAAGCGCTCGGCCGGCCCCCGGGCTACACGCCGCATGATGATTCTTCGGTCCGCAGCCGGGCGTATGCGCTGCGACAGAAACTGCAGGAGTATTACGAGAAGGAAAACCCGGGCGCCGAGCTGCGGGTTGAACTGCGCAAGGGATCATACACACCGTCGTTCGTGAGCCAGACCGAATCGTCGGTGGAGCGGATGACTCCGGCGCCGGAACAGGCGCGGCGGTTCAATGTCCGTCTTACGGTGGGTGCGGTGGCATTGAGTTTGATTGCTGCGTTGGCCGGATGGATGGCCGGTTCGCGGCGAAACCTGCCCGACTCCGTTCTGCGGGAAGCCTGGGGGCCGATGCTGGCGCCGGATGGCAACGCGATGATTACGATTCCTTCGCCGCCGGTGATGCTGTTGATGAATTACCCGGAAGGCGGCGTCCCTCCGGTGGAAGGCATCGGGCCGGCACCCCCGGAGGCTGCGGCATTTTTTCGGGCGCTTCACCCGAATCGCGGCGGAGGAGTGTATTTGCAATCCACGGTGAACGATGCGCTACTGGGGGACGCGCTGGCGGCGTCGGCCGGCGTGCGCGTGTTGGCGAGCGCCGGGCAACGGGCGCAGGTGCTGCCGGAGAACGGCATGCGGCCCATGGCCCTACGCGGACGGAATGCGCTCATCATCGGTTCGCCCAGTTACAGCCACCTTGCGGCGCGCATCCTGAGCAATATGCCGTACTCAGTGTACTATGATGCGGCGGCGAAGCAGGAGGTCGTCGCCGACGCTCCGCCGGACTCTAATCCGAAACATATATTTCGTCCGGTTTACGACGAGAACGGTCAACTCAAGGAAGTCTACGGACTGTTGACGGTGCTCCCTGTTTCGTCCGGCTCGAGTGCTGGCGCGCGGCTGGCGGTGTTTTCGGGGATCACGTCGGCGGGCCCGCAGGCCGCTATGGAGTTCTTCGCCTCACCGGCGAGCTTGCGCGTTCTGAAGGCTCGTCTCGCCGCCCAGGGTATCCAACACTTTCCTCCTTCCTACCAAGTAGTGGTGCACTGCCTTTTGGATGGTACGCTGGCATTCAGTTGGACTTACCAGACGCACGCTGTCGTCTCACACCCGACGTTACTGGAGTAAACGGATGCTGCTAGCAGACGCTCCCAACTTATTCCAAACAAAAGCAGATGACGTTGCGTAACCGTGACGCGACGGGAAGTGACTGCGTTTCTCCTTGCTTTTTTTCTCCACCCGGATTAGGTTGTCAACAACGTGCTGTTCATCGGTCGCTCGTGCACTGTAGGCGAGCCGCGCTTGGGGGCGTAATTAGAAAACAGGAGTCACAGCCATGACGCTGAAAGTAGGGGCCTCACACGTCGTGAGGGGGATTTTGTTGACCGCTGCGCTCACCATTCCGCTGGCCGCACAAATCGGCATGTTCAGCAAGGAGCAGTTGATTGCCCTGACGAGTGAATGGAAGGGGGATCGGTTCCCGGACGGGCGCCCGAAGGTTCCCGATTCCGTTCTCGACCGGTTGAAGGACACCACGGCCGAGGAGGCCTGGAGTACGCTGCGACACGCCGGGTACCGGTTGCAGTTTGAAGGCAACTGGAAGGAGATCAACCCGGGCGAGCGGTTGATCGGCCGCGCGGTCACGGCGGTGTTCATGCCCTACCGTCCGGACATTAACGCTTACATCAACGGAGAGGGCAAGAAGGAGGGCCGCGTCGGGCACGGACAGAATTCCTGGGTGATCGACACGCTGGTGCATCGCGACGTCATGGTGGTCGACCTGTTCGGCAAGGTGGACGGCGGCACCATCATTGGCGACAACCTGGGAACGTCGATCATGACAAAGACCGGAACGGGCCTGGTAGTGAACGGGGCAGTTCGCGACCCAACCGGGATATCCGAGATCAAGGGTTTCCATGTGTTCGCCCGGGCCTTTCACCCCTCAGCGATCGCCGAGGTGACGCTGATGGGGATGAACGTGCCGATCCGTATCGGTCAGGCGACGGTGCTGCCAGGCGACATCGTTCTGAGCGACCCGGATGGAATTACCTTCATTCCCGCGCAACTGGCCGAGAAGGTGGCTGACGATTCCGAACTGACGCACTACCGCGACGACTGGGGCCACGAGATGCTGCGCGAAGGCAAGTACGCGCCGGGGCAGGTGGACGGGCAGTGGTCTCCGCAAATGATCGAAGAGTTCAACAAATACCTCGAAAGCAAGGGCTCGAAACTGCGCTTGCCCGTGAAGCAGCAATAGCAGACGGAATCGGAGACGAATTCATATGGCAAACATACTCAGTGGGAAATTCGGCCGGCGGGCACTCCTGAAGACTTCAGGCGGCCTGCTGACCGCAAAGATGATCGAGAGGGAATTGGAAGCGCAGGAAGCGCCGTTCCGGAACGTCAACACGAACTCGAGTCCATCGACGTTGAAGATCACCGACATGCGCATTGCCACCATCGTGAAGCCGGGGCCGAGTCCCTGCACGATCGTGCGCCTGGATACGAATCAGGGCGTCTACGGGTTGGGCGAAGTGCGCGATGGCGCTAGCGCGACGTATGCGCTGTTCCTGAAAAGCCGCGTGGTGGGGGAGAATCCTCTCAACATCAACAAGATCTGGCAGAAGATCAAGCAGTTCGGCTACCACGGGCGGCAGGCGGGCGGCGTCGTATCCGTCGAAGAGGCGTTGTGGGACATCGCGGGCAAAGTGTACGGAATTCCGATTTACCAGATGTTGGGCGGCAAGTTCCGCGATAGCGTCCGCATCTACGCGGACACTACCGAGTCCGAAGATCCGGCCGTGTACGCGGCGCGGGAGAAGGCTCGCAAGGAAGAGATGGGGCTGACCTGGCTCAAGATGGATCTCAACATCAACCTGATCTCCAAGGTCCCCGGAACCGTGATGCAACCCTCGGGGATGAGCCAGTGGGAGATGCGCAACCTTCCGCATCCCTTCACTGCGATGGAAATCACCGACAAGGGCATCGACAAGTTGTGCGAGTACGTGGCGGCGGTCCGCGGCGCAGTCGGCTACGAGATTCCGCTTTCGATGGATCACCTGGGCCATCTCGGCGTGAATTCCATTATTCGCCTCGGCAAGGCCTACGAGAAGTACAACCTCGAATGGATCGAAGACGTGATCCCGTGGCAGTACACCGAATTACTACAGCGCATTACGATGGAAAGTCCGACGCCGCTGATTACAGGCGAAGACATTTATCTGAAGGAGGGCTTCATCAAGCTCTGCCAGGCGCACGCGGTAAGCAAAATTCACCCGGACATCTCGACGTCCGGCGGCATTCTGGAGACGCATAAAATCGGCGATGCCGCCTGGGAGTATGGCGTTCCGATGGCGATGCACTACGCCGGAACACCGATCGGCGCAATGGCCTCGGTACACGTGGCGGCGGCGACGGAGAACTTCCTGGCCTGTGAAAACCACTCGCTCGATGTGCCGTGGTGGCAGGATCTGGTGGAAGGCATCGAGAAGCCGATCATCAACAAAGGCTTCATCAAGGTTCCGGACAAGCCCGGGTTGGGCGTGACGCTCAACGATGAAGTCGCTAAGCAGCATCTGATGCCGGGGACCGGCTACTTCGAGCCGACCCCGCAGTGGAATCATGAGCGGTCGGGCGACTGGCTGTGGAGCCGGTTCGGGCGGCCCTCGGATCCGGACGTAGAGGTGTAGCGGGGAAGCGCCCCGGGGAGAGTTTCCCGGGGTGCGTCTGCCGAGGTGGACGACAGACGTTAGTCGGGGAAGTGGTTGGAATTGTTTTGGTGGAAGCAGTTCTAAAAGCAAAGGGGGCTTTTGCGTCTATGTCGAAGAAATTGTCGGCGCTGTCTGTCACGGCGCTGATTGCATCCGTATTCTGTTTGCCGGTGGCCGGACAGGTTACAACCGGGACTATTCTCGGTACCGTACGAGACTCCAGCGGGGCGCCTGTTGCGGCGGCGAAGGTGACGATCACCGACATTAACAAGGGAACCGTCACGAGTTATGCGACGGATCAGACTGGAACTTACAACGCTCCGTTCCTGATTCCAGGCACTTACAAGGTTGTTGTCGAAGCGCAAGGATTCAAGCGCGCCGAGACAGATAACGTGATTTTGGACGTTGACCAGAAGGCACGTCTGGATTTCGCGCTCGAGGTTGGTGAACTCACCCAGACGATGGAAGTCGTCGCCACGGCGCCTCTGGTCCGGGCCGACAGCGCGGAGTTGGGTGACGTGGTTACGCAGCGCTCCGTGCAGATGCTGCCGCTGAACGGCCGGAACTTTGCGCAGCTCGTGTACCTGGTGCCGGGCGTAACGCCCGGCCAGGTCGGCGAGAATCTGTCGGGCGCGAGTTCGTTCAATCCGCGTGCCGCTTCCGACTTTAACGCCCTAGGCAGCCAGGCCAACGCGAACGCGTGGCTGGTAGACGGCATCGACGACAACGAGTACACGTTCAACACCGTAATGGTGCAGCCGTCAGTCGAGTCGATCGGCGAGTTCAAAGTGTTGACGGGGACGTTTTCCGCGGAGTTCGGCCGGGGCGCCGGCGTAGTGAGCGTTTCGACGCGGTCCGGCGCGAACGATTACCACGGCGAGTTGTTCGAATATCTTCGCAACAGCTACATGGATGCCCGGAATTACTTCAATCCGACCACGCAGAGGCAACCGGAGTTCCGCCGGAACCAGTTCGGCGCGGCGGTCGGCGGCCGCATCATCAAGGACAAGCTGTTCTTCTTCGCCGATTACTACGCGATCCGCGCGCTGAAAGGCATCACGTTCGTCAATAGCGTGCCAACCGCGGCCGAGCGTACGGGCGACTTCAGCAACTACTTCAACTCGAAGGGGAATCTGATCACGATCTACAATCCGTTCACGACGCAGCAGGTAGGCAATCAGATCACGCGGCAGCCTTTCCCGAATAACGTTATTCCAGCGAATCTCATCAATCCGGTGGGCTTCAACGTGGCGAGCATTTATCCCCTGCCGACACTACCGGGAAGCTTCAATAACTACACATCCGCAGCGAATCAGATCACCGATGACAACGGAGGCAATTCGCGGCTCGACTATCGCATCAGCGACAAAGACTCGATGTTCTTCCGCTACTCGTACGAGTACTTCAGCTTCACGAATCCCGCGTCAGGACAGGGCGCCTGCTGTCTTCCAACTCCGGCCTCGGCCGCGCAGCAGTTCCAACTCGGACCCTACGTCGCGGGCCCGCAGACCACGAACCTGGCTGCGCAGGGGGCTGCCCTGAACGAAACCCACATCTTCAGCCCGACGCTGCTCAACGAATATCGCATGGGATTCGCCCGAACCAATCCCTACACGGTGCCTTCCGGCTACGGCCTCGCGTCGGCAACGTCGCTGGGAATCCAGGGCATCAACATCTCTCATTTCACTAGCGGCCTGCCGAACCTGAACATTCAGGACTTTACGGGCATCGCCAGCGGCGCCGCGTTCCTGCCGGCAAACCCGAAGCAGACCAACATCCAGTTTGAGGACAACCTCTCCTGGACCAAGGGCACGCACCAGATGAAGTTTGGCTTCCGCTATATCCGCGAGTTGGTTACGCCGTTTACCAACACGAACACGCGCGGCACGATCAGCTTCAACGACAACTTCACGAACAATCCGGTGAATGCCGTTGGAGGCTCTGGCATCGCCACACTGCTGCTCGGCTATTCGACCGGCGGATCGCGGGGATTCCTGATTACGCCGTATTACATGACGAACCAGGAGTTTGCCGGATTCTTCCAGGACGACTGGAAGGCGACGTCGCGGCTTACCTTCAACCTCGGTCTCCGGTACGACGTGTTCACGCCGGATGTGGAAATCCGGAACCGGCTGGTCAATTTCAATTTCAATACGCTCAGCCTGGTGTATGCGGGCGTGAATGGAACCTCAGACACCGCGGGCGTGCAGACCCGGTATAACGACCTTGCGCCACGGTTCGGCTTTGCTTACGATTTGACCGGAAAGCAGACGACGATCCTACGCGGCGGGTTTGCGATCTCGTACTTCCCTGGCCCGTTCTCCGGTTCGAACGAACTCGGACAGCAGGTTCCCTATACGATTTCGCAGAACTACGCGGTGAACACCTATCCGTTAAGCTTCACTAACGTTCCGCAGATTCAGAACCTGTTCCCGCCGATCGCGCCGATTCAGCCCATGAACACGGCAGAGCTGAATGCCGCTTCCCCGGCCGTGATCGGACACCAGTTCAATAACCTGACTCCCTACATGGAGAGCTGGAACATCGACATTGAGCATCAGATCTCTTCGAGCACGATGCTCGAAGTCGCCTATGCGGGGAGCCGCGGTGTCCACCTCACTTACTGCTACAACCCGAACGAGGTTCTGCCGGGTACGCCCGGTGTGGATTCGGCCAGTTCGCTGGCTTCACGCCGCATCATTCAGCCGCTGAACAACGTGTCGAACATGACCCAGTGCGACGAGCGGAATATGTCGAACTATCACGGGCTGCAGGTAAAAGTGACGAAACATTACTCCCACGGCATGTCGGCATTGCTGAGTTACACTTACAGCCGTTCGCTCGACTACGGCGGGTCGGCGGCTAGCGGTGGCGGCGCGGTGGGCAATCCGCAGACGATCACCAACCTCGCGGCGGGCTACGGACCGTCGGGCTTCGACCAGATGCACCGTTTTGTCGGCAGCTACACGTATGAACTTCCGTTCGGGAAGGGAAGGAAGTGGCTCCAGCAAGGTATCGCTTCCTACATCCTGGGTGGTTGGGAAGTGGACGGCATCGTGACATTCGCTAGCGGACTTCCGTTCACTGTGTATCTCAACAGCGGCGTCAATTTCGGCGCGCCGAGCTGGCCGAACCGCATCGCTTCCGGCACTTTGTCGAATCCGCAGCAGTCGCTGTGGTTCAATCCGGCCGCGTTCAAAGCGCCGCCACCGAACACGTACGGAAACTCGGCGCGCGGTGTGCTCTATGGCCCGACGACGTCGAACTGGGACCTGTCCATGCTCCGTCATATTCCAATCTGGGAGCGCATCAGCATGGAATTGCGTATGGACTTCTTCAATGCGTTCAATACTCCAAACTTCGGATTCCCGAACGCAAACATCGGCTCACCCACGGTCGGTGTAATCACGTCGACGGTGAACGACAACCGCGACCTGCAGGCCTCGGTCCGGATCGTGTTCTGACAGTTACCTCAACCCGTACACTGAAAATCGGATCGCCCTTCGCGGGGCGATCCGATTTTTTCTGCGCCGTTTGCTAAAAAAGTTGGGAGACAACGCGGCCGGCGGAAGCAAGCGCCCAACAGGAAGGATATAGCCATGCTAGAAAAACTCATTCGCACCAAGAACGATCACGGGTTGGCGATCGCGCGCCTGGTGCTGGGTATTGTCTTCCTGGCTCATGGCTCGCAGAAGATGCTCGGACTGTTCGGCGGCTCTGGATTCAGCGCGACGATGGGATTCTTCGAACGTGGCATGGGAATTCCTGCGCCACTGGCGTTTCTGGCGATCGCAGCCGAGTTCTTTGGCGGTCTCGGGCTTGTTCTCGGTCTGTTGGGGCGTGTGGCGGCATTCGGCATCGCGGTGAACATGCTGGTAGCAATCTTTACAGTCCACATCAAGAACGGTCTGTTTATGAACTGGAGCGGAACGCAAAAGGGCGAGGGCATTGAGTATCACCTGCTCGTGCTCGCCATCACGGCAGCGGTGATGATTGGCGGTTCGGGCGCGTGGTCGGTGGACGGGGTCTGGGGGCAAAGTTTCGCGGCGGGGCGGAACCCGATACGATGAGTCGAGCGGCCACCGCGTGAGGAGTTCCTCTCAAGCGGGGACGCGAGGCGGTCCCGCTTACCATGGCGAAAAATTTCAAAGATCTTACAGAGCAGGAAATCCTCGCACTGGCGATCTCGCTCGAGGAAGAAGACGGGCGGATTTACGGCGATTTTGCCGAGGCGTTGCGCGCTGGTTACCCGGCCACGGCGCAGATGTTCGAGGAGATGCAGGCCGAGGAGTCCCAGCATCGGGCCTGGCTGATCGAAACATACCGGCAGAGATTCGGCGAGCACATTCCCTTAGTCCGGCGCCAGGATGTGAAAGGTTTTGTCGAGCGCAGACCAGTGTGGCTCTACAAGCCTCTGGGGGTAAAGGCTGCCCGGCGGGCGGCGGCGACGATGGAAAGCGAAACCCGCCAGTTCTACGAGCGCGCGATCACGAAGGTGAGCGACGCTTCGGTGCGAAAACTGCTCGGCGACCTCGTTGAGATCGAGCAAAGGCACATCGCGACAGCCGGTGCGATGGAAGAACGGCTGACGGCAGACACCAAACAACAGGAAGAGGACGTGGCGCGGCGGCTGTTTGTGCTGCAGATCGTGCAACCGGGCCTGGCCGGGCTGATGGACGGCTCCGTGTCGACGCTCGCGCCGGTTTTCGCAGCGGCGTTCGCCACGCGCAATAGCTGGGACGCGTTTCTGGTGGGCATTGCGGCTTCCGTTGGCGCAGGCATCTCGATGGGCTTTGCCGAGGCCCTGTCCGATGACGGTTCGCTCACCGGGCGCGGGCATCCCTGGGTGCGCGGGGCGGTATGCGGACTGATGACTACCGCCGGCGGCATCGGGCACACACTGCCGTATCTGATTCCCGATTTTCGTGTAGCGACTTCAGTTGCAGTGGGGATCGTGGCGATTGAACTGGCAATCATCAGTTGGGTGCGGCATCGTTACATGGACACGCCGTTCTTGAGCGCGGCGATGCAGGTGATCGTAGGCGGCGTGCTTGTGTTCTTGACGGGCATTCTGATTGGGAGCGCATAGTAAAACATGGCAGAGATACCGTCGTTCGAGGTCATCGCCGATAGCGGTGACGAATCCATTTACTCCGTGCGGTCGGCCGCGGTGGGCCCGCAAGGCACGCTGCCGCTGACGGAGAAGATGCTGCGGGAGCGGCCGTCCGGCGATCTGTTCGGACTGACGCAGGACGTCGGCATGGGCTGGAGCCCGTCGCGGCTGACAGGCGACGAGACGCTGATCTTGAGCACGCACGGCGGCGTGCGTGCGCCCGATGGGACGCCGGTGGCGCTGGGTCTTCACACAGGGCACTGGGAAGTGAACCTGCTCGTAGAAGAGGCAGCGCGGGAGTTGAGCGCCGCGGGCGGCATGCCCTTTGCGGCCTATTGCACGGATCCCTGCGACGGGCGGACGCAAGGAACGGTCGGAATGTTCGACAGCCTGCCCTACCGCAACGACGCGGCGATGGTGCTCGGGCGGCTGATCCGTTCGCTGCCTACGCGGCGCGGCGTGCTGGGCGTGGCGACCTGTGACAAGGGATTGCCGGCGATGATGATGGCGCTGGCCGGCGCGCGCGATCTGCCGTGCGTGCTTGTGCCCGGCGGTGTAACGCTGCCGGCCGAGGGCGCCGAGGATGCCGGAACGGTGCAGACGATCGGAGCGCGCTTCGCGCACGGGAAGATCACGCTCGACTACGCGGCGGACATGGGCTGCCGGGCATGCGGCACGCCAGGCGGAGGGTGTCAGTTCCTCGGCACCGCGGCGACATCTCAGGTCGTGGCCGAAGGTTTGGGCATGGCGTTGCCACATTCGGCGCTGGCGCCTTCCGGCGAACCGATCTGGCTCGACATGGCCAAACGATCGGCGCGGGCATTGCGGGCTCTCGTCGCACGGGGCCTTCAAATGCACGATGTGTTGACGGAAGGCGCGCTACACAACGCGATGGCGGTGCACGCGGCGTTCGGCGGATCGACGAACCTGCTTCTTCATTTGACGGCTGTGGCGCATGCCGCGGGACTTCGTCGGCCGGCCAGGGAAGATTGGGAGCGGGTGAACCGGAGCGTGCCGCGGTTAGTGGACGCGCTGCCGAACGGCCCGCGGAATCATCCGACCGTCCGCGTGTTCCTGGCCGGCGGCGTGCCCGAGGTGATGCTGCATCTGCGCCGCGCCGGACTGCTCGAGACGCGGGCGATGACGGCGGCGGGCGTCACCGTCGGCGAAGCGCTCGATTGGTGGGAGAAATCGGAACGGCGCGCCAGGCTGCGGGCTTTGCTGCGCGAGCGGGACGGCGTGGATCCCGATGAGGTGATCTTTTCCCCCGATCGCGCCGCGGCAAGCGGGCTCACGTCAACCGTTTGTTTTCCCGTGGGGAACCTGGCGCCGGAAGGTTCGGTGATCAAGAGCACGGCGATCGATCCTTCGGTGGTGGACCCGGATGGCGTGTACCGCATGACCGGTCCAGCACGGGTGTTCTTGACCGAGGCGGCGGCGATCGGGGCGATCAAGCGTGGCGAGATCCGGTCCGGAGACGTGATGGTGCTGATCTGCCGAGGACCGCTGGGCTCGGGGATGGAGGAGACTTACCAGGTAACCTCGGCTCTGAAGCATCTGGAGTTCGGTAAACACGTATCGCTGATCACCGACGCACGGTTCAGCGGCGTTTCTACCGGGGCATGCATCGGGCACGTGTCGCCGGAGGCGCTCGCCGGTGGGCCAGTGGGTAAGTTAGTGGACGGCGACGTAATTGAGATCATCGTGGACCGCGTCCGTCTCGAGGGAAGCGTGAACTTAGTCGGCTCGGGCGGGCGCGTGTTCGGGGCCGAAGAAGGAACGCGCCTGCTCGCGTCACGACCGATGCGCGACGACCTGCGGGCCGACGAGGCGCTGCCTGATGCGACGCGGCTCTGGGCCGCGCTGCAGCAGGCAAGCGGCGGACCCTGGGCCGGTTGTGTGTACGATGTGGAGAAGATCCTGCGGGTGATCGAAGCAGGGCGCCGGGCGCTGGGGGAGTAGCGGGGAGTTAGTACGCGGATTCTTAACGTAAGTTACTGAATAAGTCGGTCGGCTTAGTACCGAAACATTACGTTTGGAATAGCTATTGACACAGACCTAGCTTCGGAGTATAGTTCTGTACCACGAGGTCGCGTCAATGAGGATGACGCGAAGTTTGCTGATCCTGGCCACAACGTCCGCACTTGCGGCCCCCCGGCGTCAGTCGAACCAGATAAGCAGCAACTACCCGCTGCTAAATAGTCACATCGTGACATTGACCGGCACGGGACGAACCGTCGGCGAAGCCCCGAACATGCCGAAGCGAGGAAACACGCAGTCGCAGGTCTGCGAGTTCACCATCAGCCTCGCACCAAACGAGTGGGCGAAGGAAGTTAGGGGACTCCCTTCGACGCAGCCGCGCTTCAATCCGGACGGTACCTGCGAAGGGGAGTTCGAGGTGGGAACACCTCCAGATAGCGCTCTACCGCCGCAGACGGTGGCTGGCAGGGCCCGGGCCGCCCGCAACCTGTCCAGCCCCTATGTCGTTGGTGTGTACTGCACGGCTCGGCTTACGGGGGAGCTTACTACCCAGACCCCATCCAGCTTTGGGTCAATTCAGAACAGCTCAATATCACCTGGGGCTTCAACAACCGCCCCACTGTGTGCCCGGGACTCGTGTCGTACTCTCGGAGCGTTCCGGCGTCGGCCCCGGGATGGTACACGACTTTAGTTAGCCAGAGCGCCTTCACGTTCTGCACGCCTACAAATCCGCCGAACGTAACGGGCGGCGCAGGCGCCAATGACTACGCGACCTGGGAGGATGACAGTTTCCCAACCTGCGTCGGCCCCGTGTACGCGTATTACACCCCTTTGAACATGTATGGAGATAATTTCGGGAACATATACTACAACTTTGCCTGGTATTTGGTGGGCTCCGTCCCGTACTGCGTGGACCTCCTTACGCCTAATGTGAAAGCATATAGGACTTCTATCTCGTGCCAATAACCGCCCGCCGCGCCGCGGAACCAGTGGCAGCCTGGGGCTTGATCGGCCCGAGCCGCGGTATCGAATCCAGGTCACCATCATCCAGCCTCGAGAGCTGGCGCGTGGCGCACCGTCACCGCCGGAGGCTAGCGCCATGAAGTGGGGGAGTGACCGGCGGCGCCAAATCGCTTATCTACCGGAACGCGCCCTCACCCTCCTGGTTGCGGCGGCGGTTGCGCTCACCGCAATTCCATCCGGACTTTCTCGCTTGCTGGATCTCGCCGGACCCAATATGCTAACGTCCCCACAAAGACAGGGGGCGTGGATGTTGCTGGTGCTGGTAAACGGAGGCCTGATCTTAGCGGCGGCGCTCGCGGCCGCGGGCGCGATAGCTCTTAAACCGGGGATGATCCTTCTGGCAGGGATGGTCCTGCTACTCGAAGTCTGGACCAGCTTTACGCTGGCGCCAGTTACGCTCGTCGAGGGTGTCGTCTGCTGTGGAGCAGCATGGCGCATTCGCGAATCGTCCGCGTCGCTTCGACCGCCCCCTGCATCGTAGGTCTTACCGCACTGCGTTCTCAAGGCGCAGCCGACGCGCGAAGGTCTGCGGGCCGACGAAGCGCTACCCGAAGCGACACGGCTCTGGGCGGCGCTCCAACAGGCGAGCGGCGGATCCTGGGCCGGCTGCGTCTACGACATCGAGAGGATCCTGCGGGTGATCGAAGCAGGGCGCCGGGCGCTG
>JAKAJI010000199.1 GCA_021813825.1 Acidobacteriota bacterium
CGGTGGAGGGATGGAGGTCGATGCGATAGCTGCCGATGCCGACCGAATCCGGGAAAACCTCCGCAGTCAACTCCTCGCGCGGCTTGCCGGTGAGCGCGGCGCGGGCATCGGTGCCGACGTGTTGTTCGAGGATGGTGAATTCGGCGAGGATGCGGCGGCCCTCGCGGATGTAGGGATAGAGCGCGAGGCCGTCTTCGCTGCCCACGACATCGGCGCGCAGGCGCAAGCCTTTCCAACCGGCGCCGCCGTCCGGGCGCGGGGCTTCGGTTTGCAGCCAGTAGAGCAGCGAGAAGCTCAACTGTCTGGCTTCTTCGCGCGCGCTGGCGGCCGCCTCGGGCGGTACGTCGACGATGGATTTCAGCCAGTAGTCGTTCTGCGGCCAGTTGACGAGCGTGATTCCGGCGGGCGAGTAGCCGGGTGTGAAGTTCCGGGGATCGAGGATGCGGCGGTAGGTCCAGAGGCCGCCGTCTCCGCCATGCTCATTGACGAGCGGATCGAAAGCGTGGGTGCGCGGCTTGAGGGTACGAGGTTCGGCGGCGGTCCAACTGAGCAGTTTGCCGGGCCACGGCGGGCGGAGCGCGGGCACATAATCGCGCCAGAACGCGTAGTCGCGCGGGCGCTCGATGGTGTGGTCCTCGCCGGGGCGATATTCCATGGCGAAGCAGTACGTGATGCCCTGGATGTCGCCGGGACGGGCTTCGGTTGGCGCGTGCGGCTCACCGGTGGAGCGGGAAGATTCCGAGCCGAGGAAATACTCGATGCGGGCGAGCGGCAGCAGGTCGCCGAGTTCGGTGGCATCGAGGAAGTAGCCGCCGTGCAGAACGCGGGAGACTCCGCCGGCCGTGGGCTGGACTTCGACCGAGCGGACATGGCCGTCGTGGGCGTCGGCCGCGACGGCGCGATGCTCGAGCAGAATGCGCAACTGCCCGTTGGCGGCGTAGGGAGCGAGCATGGCTTCGAGGACAGCGAGCGACACGCGCGGGTCGTGGGTGAGGCGGGACACGGAGCCGTTGCCGGGGTTGAGCGTGGGGTTGGCGCGGGCTGTGGCGGTAAGCGGGAAGTGCTCGCGGTAGTAGCGGCGGACGCCGTTGCGGTAATCGCGGTAGGAGCGCGTGCAGCCAAACATCTCGATCCAGGGATGTTCGTCGGGAGGAACCGCCTGAGAGGTGAACTGGCCGCCGATCCATCGTGTCTCCTCTGTCAGAAGCACGCGGTAGCCGGAGCGGGCCGCGGCCAAGGCCGCCGCGACACCACCGACGCCGCCGCCGATGACAACGACATCGGCGTGCAGTTCGCGCTCCTGGCCAAGCGCGTAGAAGGAGGCAAGCGAACTGCCGGCGAGCGTTAAGAAGCGTCTGCGATTCATCGGAGAAACCAGAGGCAGGATATCAATTCGGGGGCCGGGAACGATACTCTATCGTTTGGACAACGCACTACCTGCTTCCGGACTCATCCTTGCGCTTGCTTCGGGCCTGGCGAACGGCCTGTTCACCACACCGCTGAAGCTCGAACGCCGCTGGCGTTGGGAGCACACGTGGGCGATCTTCATCGTCACCGCGTGCCTGGTGATGCCGGTGACGATGGTGGTGGCGGCGGGCGGCGGCGTCCGCGCGGTGATCGAGGCGGCGCCGGGGGCGGCGGGCTGGGCGGTGGGCTTTGGCTTCCTGTGGGGATTTGGCGCGATCTGCTTCGGCCTTTCGGTGAAGCATATCGGCGTTTCGATGGCGAACAGCCTTGTGCTCGGGGTGAGTTCGGCGGTCGGCTCGATAACTCCTCTTGCGCTACGTCACTCGCTCGGCTTCGGCGAGAGCCAAATGTGGCTGTACCTGGGGATCCTGGCGTTTGTGCTGGGCGTCGCGTCGTGCGGGCGCGCGGGCGTGCTGCGGGACCGCTCGCAGACGGGCACCTCGACGGCGACGGGCTATCTGTTGGCGCTTACCTCGGGACTGATGTCGGCGATTTTTAACATCGGGTATACGCTGGCTCTGCCGTTGGCAGCGGCCGGAGAGCGGCTGGGTGATGCACCGTTTCCGGCGGCGAACCGGATCTGGCTGCTGATGCTCGGCGCCGGAGCCGTGCCGAATCTGGTCTACTGCGGGATGCTGATTCAACGCGGGCGCAGCGCGTCGCTGCTGGCCGCGCCGGGCACGGCGGCGAGTTGGGGACGCGCGGCCCTGATGGGGCTACTTTGGGGCGGCAGCATCTTCCTCTATGGCGCGGCTGCGCCGTTGCTTGGCAAGTTTGGTCCGGCGCTCGGATGGCCGATCAGCCTGGCTGCGGGGCTGGTGACGGCGAACCTGATGGGGGTGTGGCTGAAGGAATGGCGCGGCGCCGGAGGGAGCGCCGTGCGGCTGATGTGGGCCGGCCTTGGCTGGCTGGGCGGCGCGATTGTGTTCTGCGCAGCGGCGGGGTTCACCCAATGAGCGCGCTCACCGGTCTCGAGGGAAGGCTGATCGTTTCCTGTCAGGCGTTCGAGGGCGATCCGTTCCGCGATTCCGGCTCGATGGCGCGGTTTGCGCGGGCGGCGGAGTTGGCCGGCGCCGCGGGCATCCGGGTGAACGGCGTTGAGGACACGCAGGCGATTCGCAAGGCCGTGAAGCTGCCGCTGATCGGCATCGAGAAAGCCACCATGCCAGACGGGGCGATTCTGATCACCTCGTCGTTTGAAGCCGCGAAGGCGCTGGTGGAAGCGGGCGCGGACATGATTGCGCTGGATTGCACGGTGCGAGGGCAAGCCTGGGGTGCGCTCGACCGGATGCGGCGGATCCGGGAGGAGTTGCGGGTGCCCGTGCTCGCCGACATCGCGACGGAAGAAGAAGCGGAGGCCGCGCAGGCGGCCGGGGCGGACGCGGTGCTTTCGACGATGCGGGGATACACGGCTGAGACCGCGGGTGTGAACGGATTCGATCCGTTCTTCATTGAGCGGCTGACGGCGAGGCTGCGTGTGCCGGTGATCGCCGAGGGACGGATCGACTCGCCGGCCGATGCCCGCGCCGCGATCGCGGCGGGAGCGTACGCGGTGGTTGTGGGCACCTCGATCACTCGCCCACACGACATCGCCCAACGTTTCGCCGCCGCGGTGGAGGAGGAGTATCGGGCCCGGCGCGGTGGAGGCTCTGTGGCGGCGATCGACATGGGGGGCACGAACACGAAGTTCGGACTGGTGTCGAGCGCGGGAGAGATGCATTGGTCGGCGACGGAGCCGACGCCCGCCGGCTCAGGCGCCCGCGGACTGATGGAACACTTGCAACGCGCGGCGGGACGAATCGTCGAGCAGGCGCGCGCCCGTGGAGCCGAGGTGAGCGCGCTGGGAATTGCCACGGCGGGATGGGTGGACACAAACCGCGGGGTGGTAGTGTACGCGACGGACACGCTGCCGGGCTGGACGGGCACGGCGGTGACCGGGCCGCTCAGCGAAGCCCTGCAGATTCCCGTGTACATCGAGAACGACGCCAACGCCCTGGCTCTGGCGGAACAGCGTTTCGGAGACGGCCGCGGGTTGAGCGACTTCGTTGTGATCACGCTCGGGACCGGTGTAGGCGGAGGGTGCGTGGTGGGAGGACGGCTGCGGCGCGGGGCGCACTTCATCGGCAATGCGATCGGCCATTTGAGCATCGACCCGGCGGGCCCGGTCTGCATTTGCGGACAGCGCGGATGTCTGGAAACGTACGCGAGCGGCGCAGCGATGCTCGGCTACGCAGGAAACGCGTACCCGAACACCGAGGGCCTCGTGGCGGCTGCAAATGCAGGCGAGGCGAAGGCGCAGAGCGCCATTCGGGAGACGGCGCGCCACTTGGCGCGAGCTTGTGCGACGGTGGCTAACTTGCTGGATCCACAAGCAATCGTCTTGTCTGGTGGCCCGGCGCAGAACAATCTTTTGCTGGCGAAGGAAGTCGAGGCGGAGGTCAAAGGACTCGTCCCGGCGTGGGATCTTCGGCGGCTTCGCGTGAGCTGTTCGGCGCTCGGCTACCACGGCGGTGTCCTGGGGGCGGCCGCGTTAGCCTTGTCGCACGGGGCGGTTTAGAAACTGAACCCGAAGTCGAACATCACGTTAAGCCAATGATCCTTGGTTGAATTGGCCGGGACGTTGCCCACCGCCGGTCCGTTGGTCGTACCGGCGATGTACTGCACGATCGTACCGACTTTGAAGTTGTGGTTGGAGTCCAGGTAATAGTCGGCTTCGGCGAGTCCATAGCCGCCCCACCCGCCCCGCGCCGTACAGGTGTAGCACTGTGTGGAGTAGTATCCGCCCGATGGAGCGGTTTCCGAGTAGTGCAGATAGGCCGCGCCGCCGCCGACGGAGACGGAAAACCGGTCCGATGGAAGAGGAAGGTAGACGCGCCCGCCCAGCGGGACCATGTATTCGTGGTCCCCGCCCTGCACGGGACCCAAATTCGTCTGCACGGCGGAGGAGTTGTTCGCCGCGCCGAACGCGATCTGCATACCGGCGTCGGCCTGGAAATATTTATCAAACCGGTAGCCAAAGCCGAATCCGAATAACGGAGCCGCGCTCAGGTAATTCGTTGAGTTGCCGGTCGGGATGGCTGGCCCGAGTCCCAACCAGAGGTTGTACTTGTGGAAGTCGTCGCTGCTTTGCCCATAGGCGACCGTGGCAGCGAGCAAAAAGCCACAAACAAACAGATTTCGACGCATATATCCATACGTTACAGATGAGTTGCGTTTGCGGGTATCCCTTGATTCCATGATTTTCCAAGAGATATGGCTTGAGCCGTCCGGTTGAAGGCACCGATGGCGCCCGAGGGCGGAGGCGGGAATCGAGGCGCTCGGGGCAGCGGGAACTTTTCCTGCCGAAAGAGGGTCTAAACTGTTGACAGATGGTGTCTGGGCGTTTCAGGATGTCCAGAGAATGAATTTCATGGCCGCTGCTGTGCGTGGGCTTATATCAGAAACCTTGAGTGACGGTGCGGATGTGAACCAGCAGTCCGCCCTGGAGCAGGAGCGCGAATTGATCGCGGAATTGCGCGCCGGCCGGGAGCAGGCCTACGAGACGCTGATCGCCGAGTATCAACATCCGGTGTATGGCCTGATTTACCGGCTGTTGGGAGACGCGACGGAATCGGCGGATGTCACGCAGGAAGTTTTCTTGAAGATCTTTCGGAACATCGGTACGTTCCGGGAGCACAGCAGCCTGCGCACGTGGATCTACCGGATCGCGGTGAACGAGGCGTACAACTACAAGCGTTGGTTCAGCCGGCATCACCGGCAGGAGATCAGCACGGACCCGGCCGAGCCGGACGGGCCGGGGACGGCATGGCAGGCGAATGGTCCGAGCCCGTTTGAACTGGCGGCGGGGCAGGAGATGCGGGCGAAGCTGGAGCGCGCCCTTACGCTGCTGAACCCGAATTTCCGGGCGGCGGTGGTATTACGCGACATCGAGGACCTCAGCTACGACGAGATTGCGGCGATTCTGGAGGTATCGCTGGGAACGGTGAAATCGCGGATTCTTCGGGGGCGGGAAGCGCTACGCCGCCTGCTGACCGCGGAATTCGAAAACGAGGCTCAGTCAGCCTGGGTTCATCGGGGCCTGGGGCTTGCGAAGACGGTGGATTAGATTTTATGGATTGCAAGACGGCGATGCGCGCCCTGCTCGATCGGGAAGTCGAAGTGGGCGACCGCGATGGGTCTCGCGGGGATGCGGCAAGCCGGGAAGTGATCGAAGCCCACGTACGGCAGTGTCTGGAGTGTGGCCGGCAACTGGAAGAGCATCTGCGGATCCGCCGGGCTCTGGGCAGTCTGCCGCGGGTCACGGCGCCGGTGGAGCTTTCCTGGAAGCTGCGGTCTGCCGCGGCGCGGGAGCTGACTTTGGCGCGGCGGCCTGGAAGTTCGGGTTCGCGTTGGGGGAGTTGGTTATCGCGGCAGCGGCTCGCATTCCGGAACGAGATGAAGCCTCTGGCCCTGCCGTTTGCGGGCGGCGTGTGCTCGGCGGTGTTGCTGTTCAGCATGGTGTTGCCGACGTTCACGCTGGCTCGCGGCACGTCGCCGGACGTACCGACGAACCTGTCCACGCCGGCGAGCGTGCGAAGCATGCCTCCGCTCGGGTTCGGCGCGGGGGAAGCGGTAGTGGACCTGACGGTGGACGGAAGCGGCAGGATCGTCGATTACGAGATTGTCAGCGAAGACGGCGCATCGAAGGACGCGCTGCGGCGGAGCATTGAGAACACGCTGCTGTTCACGACGTTCAACCCCGGCACTTCGTTCGGCCAACCGACCTACGGGCGCATCCGCCTCACCTTTCGCAGCAGCCGCATCGAAGTTCGCGGCTGAGGGAAACCGAGCGTCGTGCAGCAAACGCGATCGCGGTTGTTATCATGAACTTTAGATGCCGGAAGTGCCCGTTGTGGTCATCGTCGGACGGCCCAACGTGGGCAAATCCACCCTGTTTAACGCGATAACCGGGACGCGCCGCTCCATTGTCGGCGATGAGCCCGGGATAACGCGGGACCGCATACACGGTGAGGCGGTGTACCGCGGCCGGCGGTTCGAGTTGATCGATACCGGCGGGATCATCCCCAACGACGAGGAACTGATTCCCAGCGAAATCCTGCGCCAGGCGCGCGTAGCGCTGGATCGGGCGAGCCAGATTGTTTTTCTCATTGACGGGCGAAGCGAGATCACGGCGGCCGACCGCGACCTTGCGCAGATGCTGCGCAGGTTGGGCAAACCGGTCACGCTCGCGGTGAACAAGATCGACAGTGCCCGCCGGGAGGACCTGACGCACGAGTTTCACGCACTTGGCTTTGAACCTGTGATGCCGGTATCGGCCGAGCACCGGCTGGGCATTGAAGACCTGCTCGACCACGTGACGAGGGAGTTTCCGGTGAGCGAGCAGGAAGCCAGGGAACCCGGGAACGTCATTCGCGTCGCGATCATCGGGCGCCCGAACGTAGGCAAGTCGACGCTGTTGAATGCGCTTACCGGCTCAGAGCGCTCCATCGTGTCTCCGGAAGCAGGGACGACGCGGGATGCGGTGGACGAACGCGTGGAAGCGGAGGGGACGGTATTCGAGTTCGTCGACACGGCCGGCATTCGGCGCAAGGGGAAGACGCGGCAGATGGCGGAGAAGCTGAGCGTGGTGATGGCGAGGCGTCACATCCGGATGGCGCACGTGGTTCTGCTGCTGGTGGACGCGACCGAAGGCGTCACCGCGACCGATGCAACGATCGGCGGGTATGCGCACGAAGACGGGCGCGCCGTGGTGCTTTGCGTGAATAAGTGGGACACACGAAAGGACCAGGACCGGAGCAAGTTCGAGCAGCAGGTGCGCGACCAGTTCAAGTTTCTTGAATACGCCCAGATCCTGTTCCTTTCCGCGAAGACGGGGCGAGGGGTGAAGCGGCTGTTTTCGCTGATCCGGCGCGCGTACGATTCGGCGTCCACGCGCGTGCCGACGGGGGAACTGAACCGGTTTGCCGAAATGCTTCACTTCGAGACGGATGTGAAGATCAAGTACATCACGCAGGCCTCGATCCGCCCGCCGACGTTTGTGGCCTTTACCGACCGTCCGCTGCACTTTTCGGCCGAGCGGTTTTTGGCGAACCAGCTACGAAAGCGGTTCGGCTTCGAAGGCACTCCGATCGTTATCAAGACGAAGCGGCGTTAAGGCCGCTACCGGACGGCGAGAGTGACGGCGTTGCTGGTGCGGGCGCCCGCGACGATATAGAGCGGCAAGGCGGATCCCGAAGCTGTGCCGGTGGGGATCTGGAAGTTCACTTGATAGAGTCCGGTGAACCCGGGCGCCAGACCCGAGAAGACGACGGGCACGGGAACCGCCGGAGAGCCAAGAAACAGTTGTACGGCCAGGGTTGTGACATCGAGTCCCGCGGAGGCGTGTGTGGCGCCGAGGCCGGTGCAGTATAGCTGAACATACTCGCCGGAGGCGGCGGGGTTGGAGGCGGTGACCGGGAGTGCCGAACTGTTGTGGAGCGCGGCGGCGGGGCCCGCACCGCTGGCGTCTTGCGTGAATATGGCCGGGACGGCGGGATCGAGGAGAAGGTTCAGCGTTGCCGCTCCGTCCGGGTTTTTTACTTCGAGCGAGACGAGGCCGGACAGATCCGCCGGCAGGAAGGCGTTGATCTGCGTTGGGCTTACGTAAAGGAGTGGGATGTCGCTTCCGCCGGCCGAGACAGTCACATTTCCCAGTTGCAGCGGCAGCGTGGCCGAAGAAGACGAAGCGGTAAGGGAATTCAGCCCGGAGCCGTAGATCGAGATCAGGGAGCCGGCGGCGAGGTCGAGAGTGGGGACGGCGGCGGCGGCGGTCTGGACGCGATAGACGAGCGGCGCCGGCTTGATGAGCGACGCGTGGGCGCCTCCGGCGGGAATTGTGAACGGCGTAGTTTGGGCGCCGGCGGAGGTGGTGTAGTGAAGCGAGGCCGCGGCTGCCGGAACAAATTCGGCATAAAATGTTGCGGTGGCGCCGGACTGCAACGTGGTGGCCGGGGTTCCGAACGTGACGCCGGCGGTGCTCGCATCGAGGGATC
>JAKAJI010000200.1 GCA_021813825.1 Acidobacteriota bacterium
GCGGGCGAGGCGATCCGGAGCCTTACTTAGAACGCCGGTCGGTTTACAACATTCCCTGGACGTAGGAGATGGCGGGGAATTCCGGCAGCGGCTGCCCTCCGCCGATGGTGATGCGCAGACGGCCTCGGGGAAGTTCACGGGCCGGGATCGTAAAGGTTACGGTACGGGTTTCGCCGGGAGCGAGGTGGAGGCGCTCGAAGCCTTTCAACTCGCGGTAAGGTGCGTCCGGACCCTGCGGGCCGGAGACGTAGAGTTGGGCGACTTCGTCGCCGGCGCGGCCGGAGTGGTTGGTGACCATCGCCGAAGCTTCGATCGACCCGCGCGAGGTGTGGCGAATCTTGAGAACCGAATAAGTGAACTTAGAATAACTCAGACCATAGCCGAACGGGTAGAGCGGATCTGAGCTGAGGTAGCGATAGGTGCGGCCCTTCATGGAGTAGTCGTCGAAGGGTGGAAGTTGATTGAGCGAGCGGTAAAACGTGACCGGCAGGCGTCCGCCGGGGTTGTCGATGCCGGCGAGGGCGCGGGCGATGGCGGCGCCTCCGGCCTGTCCTCCGTACCAGGCGGCCAGGATGGCCGCGGCGTGCTGCTGGGCATCGTTCAACTCGACGGCGCTGCCGCTCATGAGAACGACGACGAGCGGTTTGCCTGTAGCTTCGAGAGTCGTGAGGAGTTTCTGCTGCGGCTCGGGCAGGCTGATGGATGTGCGGTCTCCGCCCAGGAAGCCGGGGATGTTGTTGTGCATTTCCTCGCCTTCGAGATCGGAGTTCAGGCCGACGAATACAACTGCCGCGTCGGATGCCCGAGTGACTTCGGCGGCTTCGTCAAGGAGGGTGTCGGCGGGCGGAGTCCAGATCAGTTCGATGCCGCCGGCGCCGCCGTGCTGGGAGTATTCGAGGCGAACCGGATACGTCCGGCCAGCCTGGAGAGTCACGGGGCCTTGGGTCGGGCGGGGATTCCAGCGCGTCGGGACTTTATCCTCGGCGACCAAGTTATCGCCGACATAGAGTCGCGCGGAATCGGTTCCTTTGCAGTCGCCGCAGCGGAGACGAAGAAAGCCGATCTGGTAGGTCCCGGTGCGGGCTACCTTGAGATTGCCGGTCCAGCGAGCGGAAAAGGCTTCGGCGGGAAGCGCCTGCACGAGGGCCGGGTCGTGCATGTCGCGGAGAAAGTAAACCTGCTGCTCGGTGCGGTGGACGGCAGCGGGCCCCGAAAGATCAGCGGTGGCGAAGTACTCGGCATGAAGACCGGTGTGGCCCTCGGGATCGGTAAACGCCGAGGGAGGGACGAGCGCACTGGATTGCGTGGTGTACATGCTGCCCTGGGCAAAGTGGACGGCGTCGCCGAACTGGGCCTCCATGCCTTCAAGCGGCGTAACGATGTGGGACGGGAATCCGTTGTAATTGCCCAGCATGGCGTCGGGGTCATTGGCGCCGGGACCGATGACGGCGATGTTATGCACGTTGGGGCCGAAGGGAAGTACGCCATTGTTCTTGAGTAAGACGAGGGACTCGCGGGCGGCGTCGAGAGCGGCCTGGCGGTGGGCGGGGGAATCGAGTTGGTCGAGGCCAATGGAGGAGAACGGGACACGTTCGGGCGGGTCGAACATACCCAGGCGGAAACGTGCAGTGAACAGGCGGACGAGGGCCCGGTCGATGTCCGATTCCTTAATAAGGCCCTGTTGAACGGCTTCGGGGAGAGTGCGGTATTCGGTTCCACAGGAAAGGTCCGTACCGGCGAGGACGGCAACGGCGGAGGCTTCGGCGAGAGTCTTCTTATAGTGGTGGCCGCCGGAGATATCGCCGATGGCGCCGCAGTCGCTGACGATGTAACCCTGGAAGCCCCATGTTTCACGAAGCCGTTTGGTGAGTAAGTCTGCGTTGGCGCAGGCGGGGATGCCGTCGACGGCGTTGTAGGCGCACATGACGGAATCGGCTTTACCTTCGACGACGGCAGCGCGGAAGGCGGGAAGATAAGTCTGCTCCAGATCCGTGCGGCTTGGGTCGACGTTAAACTCGTGCCGGGAGGGTTCGGGGCCGCTGTGGACGGCGTAGTGCTTGGCGGTCGCGATGACTTTGAAATAGTGTGGATCATCACCCTGGAGGCCGGTGATGAAAGCGACGGCGAGGCGGCCGGTCAAGTAAGGATCTTCGCCGTACGTTTCCTGCCCGCGGCCCCAGCGGGGATCGCGAAAGATGTTGATGTTCGGCGACCAGAAGGTAAGTCCGTAGTAACGGCCGTGGTTGTTGTGGGCGATGGCGTCGTTGTATTTCGCCCGCGCTTCGGTGGAGATGATCGTGGCGATGTTATGGAGGAGAGGAGCATCGAAGGTGGCGGCGAGTCCGATGGCTTGTGGGAAGACGGTGGCGAGGCCGGCGCGGGCGACACCATGTAGAGCTTCGTTCCACCAATCGTAGGCGGGGATGCCTAGGCGAGGAATTGCGGGGGCTGTGTTCTGCATCTGCCCGGCTTTTTCTTCGAGGGACATGTGCGAAACGAGGTCGGCGGCGCGCTGTTCAGGAGGCAGGTCGGGATTTTGGTAGAGGGGTGGCGCGGGTGCCTGGGCGTGGAGGAGGGCGGTGACGGCCAACGCGAGGATAAGGCGGCAGACGAGGGAGTGGCGGCTGAGTCGGGACATGTGTTTTCTAAGTGTATCGCTGGGGATGGGGGACGTTCGCGTGCGGCCTCGGGTAAGAAGGCCTTCCTGACACTTCCACCATTCCGGCGCGAAATGGCACAAAGCTGAGCAAAATCACACACATACGGCAGGGAACGTGCGTTCCGGGCTCGCCTCGGAACGCGGTTGTGGCGTAAGCGCGTGCGGCGGATTGGCAAGGCGGGTGCAACGACGGAAGGAGAAGCCGCAGGTGTGTGGAGCGACGGGGAATGAAGAGAGCCTGGATTGTCATTGGGATAGCGGCCGTGGTGGCGGTGGCGGTGTGGCTGATCTATCGCAGCGTGAATGAGAGGCCGGACGACAGGATTCTGCTGTCGGGAAACATCGAACTAACGGAGATCAGCATCGCGTTCAAGGTTCCGGGGAAATTGATCGAGCGCACGGTGGATGAGGGCGACAACGTGAAGAAAGGGATGCTCATCGCCCGCATCGATCGGGATCAGCTTTTACGGACGCAGGAAAGAGAGAAGGCCGGACTCGGTTCGAGCCGGCAACAGTTGGAGGAAGCGCTGAGTTCGGTGGAGTGGCAGGAGAAGACGCTCGAGGCGGACATCGAGCAGCGGCGCGCGGATCTGAAGGCGTACGAGGCACAGTACGAAGAACTGATTCATGGGTCGCGACCACAGGAGATCCGCGACGCGAAGGCGGCGGTAGACAGCGCACAGGCCGAGTATGCACGGGCTTCGAACGACTGGAAGCGGATGCAGATGCTCTATCAGCGGGATGAAATTTCGGCCCTGCAGTTCGACCAGTACCGGCGGAACTACGAGGCGGCGGAGGCAGGTTTGCGGTCGGCGAAAGAGAAATCGGAACTGGTTGTGATCGGGCCGCGCGAGGAACAGATTGCAGCCGCAGCGGCGCAGGTGAAGCGGGCGCGGGCGGGTCTACAGGCGGCGGAAGCCAATGAAATTGAAGTGCAGCGGCGGCGGCAGGAGGTCGCGGCGCGGCGGGAGGAGGTCAAGAGGCAGATCGCGCAGGTGGGCGTGGTTGCGTCGCAGTTGGACGACACGATCGCGACGTCGCCGGTTGACGGCGTGGTGCTGGTGAAGGCGGCGGAAATTGGGGAAGTGCTTGCGCCGGGTTCGACGGTGGTGACCGTTGGCGATATCGATCATCCGTGGCTTCGCGGCTACATCAACGAGCGGGACCTGGGGAGAGTGAAACTCGGGGCGAAAGCACGGATTACAACGGACTCGTTTCCCGGGAAGTCGTACTGGGGCTATGTGAGTTTCATTTCGTCGCAAGCGGAGTTCACGCCGAAACAGATTCAAACCTTCGAAGAACGGGTGAAGCTGGTGTATCGAATCAAGATCGAAGTGGCGAATCCGGAGCGGGAGTTGAAGCTGAACATGCCGGTGGATGCGGAGATTTTTACGACATCCGAGGCGAGACGCTAGCAGGCGCGATGGAGCCGATCATTGAAATCCGGAATCTGACACGCCGGTTCGGCGCGCTGACGGCGGTGGACGGGTTGAATGTCGAAATTGCGGCCGTCGAGGTGTTCGGCCTGGTGGGGCCGGACGGCGCGGGGAAGACGACGACACTGCGGATGCTGAGCGGGTTGCTTGATCCTTCGAGCGGGAGCGCGCGTCTGGCTGGACGTGACGCAAGCCGCGAGTCCGCGGCGGTGAAAGATCAGATCGGCTACATGGCGCAGCGTTTTGGTTTGTACCAGGACCTGACGGTGGAAGAGAACATGGATTTCTATGCCGATTTGTTTGGCATCGAGGGAGCAGACCGGGAGGATCTGAAGCGGCGGCTGCTTCCGATGACGCGCATGGACGCGTTTCGAGCACGTCAGGCGGGAATGCTTTCGGGCGGGATGAAACAGAAGCTGGCGCTGATGTGCACGCTGCTGCACCGGCCGCGGATCCTGTTGTTGGATGAGCCGACGAACGGCGTCGACCCGGTTTCGCGGCGGGACTTCTGGGCGATTCTGTATCAGTTGGTGAAAGACGGAATTACGGTGGTTGTGTCGACGGCGTATCTGGATGAAGCGGAGCGCTGTAACCGGGTTGGGCTGATGTATAAGGGGCGGCTGATTTACTGCGACGAGCCGCGGAGGCTCCGGGAGAAATTGCCGCAGACGTGTTTCGAGGTCGAGACGGCGGATCCGATGGGGGCACGGGAACAGTTGCGGCGGCAGGAGGGCGTCGAGAGCGTGGAGATTTACGGGGCGATGCTGCACGTGCTCGCGTCGCCGCGCGTGGGGCCGGAGCAACTGCAGCGGGCGCTGCCGGAGGGGCGGTTCCGCGCGGTGATGCCGACGCTCGAAGACCTGTTCATCTCCGTGGTGCGGGGGCAGGAGGGTCAATGAGCGCCGCGGTAGAGACTGAGGACCTTGTTAAGGCTTTCGGTAGTTTTGTCGCTGTGGATCATGTGACGCTGGCGGTCGAGCGGGGAGAGATCTTTGGGTTTCTCGGCCCCAACGGCGCGGGGAAGTCGACGCTGATCCGGGTGTTGTGCGGGCTGCTGTCGCCGACTTCCGGAAGCGCGCGCGTAGCCGGGTGCGACGTGGCGCGCGAACCGGAGCAGGTGCGGCACCGAATCGGCTACATGTCGCAAAAGTTCTCTCTTTACGACGGCCTGACGGTCGAGGAGAACATCGACTTCTTCAGCGGGATTTATGGGGTGGAGAAAGAACGGCGGCAGGAGCGGAAGAGTTACGTCCTGCACATGGCCGGCCTCGACGAGCGCGCCGGTTCACGCACCGGTCTGCTGCCGGGAGGATGGAAACAGCGGCTCGCGCTTGGGTGTGCGATATTGCACGAGCCGCCGGTACTCTTCCTCGACGAGCCAACGTCGGGGGTGGACCCGGTGGCGAGGCGCAAGTTCTGGGACCTGATTTACGGGCTCTCTTCGGCCGGGCACACGGTTTTCGTTACGACGCACTACATGGACGAGGCGGAATACTGTCACCGTGTGGGACTCATGTACGCAGGAAGGTTGGTGGCGCTAGGCTCACCCGCGGAACTGAAGCGGGGCATGAAATCGCAGGGGCTGTTGTATCTGGAGACATCGGATCTGCTGGGGACGATGCGCGCCATCGAGAAAAGGCCGGGGATTCGCGACGCGGCCGTATTTGGAGCAGGACTTCACGTGATGACGGACGACGGTGACGCAGGCGCAGCTAGCATCCGGCAGGCACTGGAGGCGAACAGGATCCAGATACGGAGGCTCGATTCGATCGCACCGTCGATGGAGGACGTCTTCGTGTCAGTGGTGGAAGCGGAGGAGAAGAAAGGGACATGAGCGGGCGGCGGCTACGCGCGATCCTGCAGAAGGAACTGCGGCACATCGTCCGCGACACGCGGAGCCTGCTGCTGGCGCTGGCGCTTCCGCTATTGTTCCTGGTGCTGTTCGGCTATGCGCTGAGCCTGGACGTGGACCGGATCCCTACGGTGATCTACGACGCCGACCAGAGTCCGGAGAGCCGGGACCTGATTCAGAGGTTCGCCGCGTCACGGTATTTCCAGATCGAAGGATTCGCGAGCGACGAACACGAAGTGGAGCGAAGCATCGACACCGATCGGGCGCTGGTTGGCATCGCCATACTGCGCAATTATGCGCGGCGCTTGCATTCGGGCCAGGAGACAAACGTTCAGCTATTGTTAGACGGTAGCGACTCGAATACGGCGTCGATCGCGCTTGGCTACGCGGATACGATTCTCAGCCAGTACGCTTTTGCGTTGCGGAGCGAAGGGCAGAATCAAAGATCGGGTCTGCGGTTGCCTTCCCCTATCGATGCGCAACTGCGGGTCTGGTACAACAGTTCGCTCCAGTCGAAGAATTTCATCGTGCCGGGCCTGATTGCGGTCATTTTGATGATCATCGCGTCGATGCTGACATCGCTGACGATTGCGCGGGAATGGGAGATGGGGACGATGGAGCAACTGCTGTCGACGCCGTTGCGGCCGGAGGAACTGGTGCTGGGCAAGATGATGGCATATTTTGCCGTCGGCACGGCGGACACGGTGATCGCCGTTGTTGTGGGGATCGGGATCTTCCAGGTACCGATGAGAGGGAGTTACATTCTCCTGGCGGCCGCAAGCGGGCTGTTTTTGGCCGGCGCGCTGTTTTGGGGCATTTTCATATCGGCCGCAGCCCGGAGCCAGCCGGTAGCGTTCCAGCTCGGATTACTCACGTCGTTTCTTCCGGCGATGCAGTTATCCGGGTTCATTTATGCCGTGGAGAACATGCCTCCACCGGTGCGCATGATCACCTATCTCGTTCCTGCAAGTTACTTTATAAAGCTGACGAAAGGTATCTTCCTGAAGGGGACCGGCGTTGGAGTTTTGTGGACCGAACTGCTGTTTCTGACAGTATTCGGCCTGGCGGTTTTCCTGCTCAGCACATGGAAGATCAGGCAGAAGCTGGTTTGACTGATATGTGGGAAAGGATCCGGCAGATCATCCGCAAAGAGCTGATCGAAGTGTTCCGGGACCGGAAGCTCCGCACGACGCTGTTGTTTCCGCCGCTCATGCAGTTGTTGATTTACGGGTACACGGTGAACATGGACATCGAGCACGGACTGATCGCGTGGATGGATCTGGACCGAACGCCGGCGAGCAGAGATCTGTTGGCGAGCTTTCAGGGCTCTCCCCGGTTTCGTGTTGTGGCGACACCGGACAGCGAAGACGAAGTACAGCGGCTACTCGATGCGGGCGATGCGCAGGCCGTGGTTCGGGTGTTGCCCGAATTCGAGCGGAGAATCCTGCGCGGGGAGCCTGCTCCGGTTCAGGTCCTGGTGGACGGTTCGGATTCGAATACCGGATCGCTCCTGTCGAGTTACATCTCGTCGGTAATTGCTACGTATTCCGGCAAAGTGATGGCGGAGCAGCAGAACATGCGGATCCTGTCGCAATCGGCAACTGCAACGCCGAACGTATCCGCTCCAAATCTTGTGGCGCGCCCGCGCGTGTGGTTCAATCCGGATCTCAAGAGCCGGAACTATTTCATTCCGGGCGTGGTAGTGAACATCATTATGATCGTCACACTGGCGCTGACGGCGCAGGCGATCGTGCGAGAGAAGGAACTGGGGACGATGGAGCAATTGCTGGTGACTCCGGTTCGGCCGGTTGAGATCATCCTGGGCAAGACGCTACCCTTCGCTGCGCTCGGGTTGGCCGACGTCATCCTAGTCGTTTCCGCCGCGCAACTGATCTTTCAGACGCCGCTGCGCGGAAGTCTTCTGCTATTGCTCGCCTCGTCGGTCCTCTTCCTGTTGACGACGCTCGGCGCCGGACTATTTATCTCCACCATTTCACGAACCCAGCAACAAGCCATGCTGTCGACGTTTTTCTTTACGGCGCCGGCATTCATGCTGAGCGGGTTTGCATTTCCGATCCGCAACATGCCGCTTCCGGTTCAGTACCTGACTTACCTCGACCCGCTACGATACTTTATGGACATCGTCCGAAGCATTTTCCTAAAGGGCTCCGGGGCTTCGCTGTTGTGGGAGAACATGGTCGCACTCCTGGTCTACGGCGTGGCAATTCTCGGCTTAAGCGTGCTGCGCTTCCGGAAGAGGCTGGACTAAGCGGATTTCCCTGACACGCTCAGCCCCAGACCTCGTTGGCGATTTCGACGATGCGGGCGAGTTTGGCCCACTGTTGGTCGTAGGTGAGTAAGTTACCTTCTTCGGTGCTGGCGAAGCCGCATTGGGGACTGAGACAGAGTTGATCGAGGTCGAGGTAGCGGGAGGCATGGTCGATGCGGCGCATGATTTCGTCTTTCGATTCCAGTTCACCAGTTTTGGAAGTGACAAGGCCGAGGACGACGGTTTTGCCTTTGG
>JAKAJI010000201.1 GCA_021813825.1 Acidobacteriota bacterium
CTCGAAGTCTGGACCAGCTTTACGCTGGCGCCAGTTACGCTCGTCGAGGGTGTCGTCTGTTGTGGAGCAGCATGGCGCATTCGCAAATCGTCCGCGTCGCTTCGACCGCCCCCTGCATCGTAGGTCTTACCGCACTGCGTTCTCAAGGCGCAGCCGACGCGCGAAGATCTGCGGGCCGACGAAGCGCTACCCGAAGCGACACGGCTCCGGGCGACGCTCCAACAGGCGAGCGGCGGATCCTGGGCCGGCTGCGTCTACGACGTCGAGAGGATCCTGCGGGTGATCGAAGCAGGGCGCCGGGCGCTGGGGGAGTGAAGTCGTCGTCCCAGTGTGTCCCGGACGTCTAATAGAACTGTCATTCTTCGGGATCCATTGACATCCGGCATGATTCGGCACACAGTTCTGTAGCAGGCACTGACTGGAGGTCCGCCATGAAAGACCTGATCCCAATTTGTATCGCCTTAGCCAGTGTGCCCGGGTGCTTACTCGGATCCGACGCTGTCTCGGTAGAGCGCCTGCCTGTGCCGGAGAAGACGGTTGCCGTAAGTTGGAACTTCGGCGATCAACCTACTCCAAGATGGCAGCAGGGTATGCTGCTGGGTCACGGCGCCGAGGACGGCGACGTGGTTGTTGTCGGTCGCGGCGGACAGATGAAGATGCATGCGAAGGCCTGGTTGGATGGCGGCGGCCGCGTGATGAAATACGTCACGCTGAATCCTGCTGCGGCTGTGGGCGTGGCATTTGCTCCCGATGGGACGTTGTGGGCTCTGGTGAGGGTTCATGATGATAGCTTCAACGAACTTCGGGACTACGACATGTTGCGGCATTACTCGGCGGGCGGGAGGTTGTTGGGCGCTGCCCTGGCGCGCGGTTCCTTCGCTTACGGGGGCACGTATCCGGCGTGGTCTCCGTGCTTGACCGTCACCACGGATCGCGTGGGCTTTCTTTCGAACCGCACCAATGAGTGGATCGAGGTGTCGCCTGAAAACGGGAAACTTCTTCTCCGTTGGAGGCTCCCGTCTACGCTGCGGGCTCATCGGGTGGGGATTGATTCCGTGGCGATGACGCCGGACGAAGCGGTTTATTTCAATACCTCGAAACGGGCGCTTCGTCCAGGCGAGAAACAGGAGTTCGGCGTCTATCGCTTAGACCGGAACACAGGCGTGGCCTCGCAGGTTGATTTCTCCGCGGTCCCCTCCGGCGACGGTTGGCTCTCAATTCTTGGCGGCGAGGACGGCAGACTGGTGGCCGGGGAGAATTTCGAGCGCCTGTCCTGGATTCCAGTGCGGTAAGTCTGTCGCAGGACGAGCCGTCCCATCCCTGGCCGGCATACCCCCCGCTGGCCGTATAATCAGGCTGCGGAGGATGGATGGGTAGGACGCCGTCGGTAGGAATCGCACTCGTTGCGGCGGTGGGGGGAATGTGGATGCTTGCCCAGGGGCCGCTGCGGTTTTCCCGGCCGGAAAAAGCCGTGGTCGTGAACTGGAATTTCGCGCACCAGGGGGTGCCGAAGTGGGACCGGGGCGTGCTGCTGGACCACGGCGTCGAGGACGGCAAGATCGTCGTGATCGGGGCGGATGGGCAGGTGAAGCTTCAGGCTATGGTGGGGCCGCCGGGAGCGCAGAGAGTCCGCATTTCCGATGTGACCCAAGCTCCCGGCGGGGGATTTGTGGCGGCGGTCGGGGTGGTGGCGGAAACGGGCGAATCGCGGGCGTATCTTGCCTGGCTGGACGCTGCGGGCCGCACGCAGAAACTGGAACCGCTCGAAAACGCTGCGGCCGTCGGCGTCGAGTTCGCGCCGGACGGGACGCTCTGGGCGCTAGTCCGAAAGCACGACGCCGACGATAACGAGATCGCCGGCTACGACATGCTGCAGCACTACTCCGCGGAGGGGACGACGATCGGTTCGGCGCTTCCGCGGCAGTCGTTTCCCATGGATGCGACCTATCCGGCGTGGTTCCCCTGCCTGCGCGTGACCAAGGACCGTGTTGGGTTTCTGTCGAATGGAACCAACGAGTGGGTCGAGGTTTCCCCCACCGACGGAAAGCTGCTCGGCCGATGGGGGCTGCAGGCGGAGTGGGGAGCGCGCGGCATGAGGATCGACTCGGGGGCGATGACGCCCGACGGCGACGTGTATTTGAACACGAGGGAAAGCGACCCGAAGGGGGTCCGCAAGACGCGGTTCGGCGTGTTCCGTCTGGACCGTGCGAAAAACGACCTCGTTCCCATGGATGTGGCGCCGATTGCAGTCGAAGGTGTGCAGGTGACCATTCTTGGAGGCGACGGCGGGCGTCTGCTGGCTACCCAAGGTTTCGCAACACTCGATTGGGTCCGCGCGGAGTGACGGCGATGGGAACCGCTACCGGGAGCGAGGGTTAGGAGGGCGCAGCGCTTTGCCAACCGGGCTCCTAGGCTAGCCGAACGCCACGTTCCGCCTTCGGCGCTGGCGCGTATTATGCTGATAGTAGGTTGAGTTTAGCTTCCGATACGACAATCCGGCGGCGGGCGAGCGGATGGAGTTCCGCCGGCTCGTTCCTATTGTTGCTGGCGGCGGTCTGCGCGGCGCCGATGGCGCCGGGTGTGGCGGCGCCGGCTGGGCCGAATGGTCCGGCGCTGAAGGCCGCGAAAATGCAGCCGACGGCGATTCGGGCGAAACTGCTTGGCCGGTTGTCGATGGTACGGCGGCAGGCCCTTGGCGCTGGCGCGCGGGAGTTGTTCGCCAGCCTCCTCGGGATGCCGGCATCGCTTGCCTCCACGGCCACATGTGACGCTGGAAGCGGCTACGCGGCACAACTGGCATCCGAAGCTACGCCTCGAACAGGCTACGCTCCCCCGCTCGATGCTCGTCCCCCTCCTTTCTCTCTCCCCCTCGTGTGATGGCCCGGCGCCGCGCTTGCGTAGGCGCGCGGGCGTGATTGGTGGCAAGCGATATAAGAGCTGACAGAGAGAGGTTGAGATGTTTCTGGATAAAGCATTAGCGAAGATCTTCGGCACGCGAAACGATCGTGAGGTGAAGCGGATGCGTCCGCTTGTGGCCGCCATCAACGATCTGGAGCCGTCGATGCAGGCGTTGAGCGACGCTGAACTGGCGGCCAAGACCGTCGAATTCCGCCAGAGAATCGCGCAGGGCGCAGCGCTGGACGATCTGTTGATCGAAGCATTCGCCGTCTGCCGCGAGGCGGCGCGGCGCGTACTCGGGATGCGCCATTTCGACGTGCAGTTAATCGGTGGCATTGTGCTGCACCGCGGCAAGATCGCCGAGATGAAGACCGGTGAAGGCAAGACGCTCGTGGCCACGCTGCCGGTTTATTTGAATGCACTCGAAGGCAAGGGAGTACATGTTGTCACCGTAAACGACTACCTGGCGCGTCGCGACTCCGAATGGATGGGCCGCGTGTACCATTTCCTCGGCCTGACCACCGGGGTGATTCTGCACGACCTCGACGACGACGAGCGCCGGACAGCGTACGGAGCCGATATCACCTACGGCACCAATAACGAGTTCGGCTTCGACTACCTGCGCGACAACATGAAGTTCCGGCTCGAACACTGCGTGCAGCGTGGGCACCACTTCGGGATCGTTGACGAGGTGGACTCGATCCTGATCGACGAGGCGCGCACGCCGCTGATTATTTCGGGGCCGAGCGAGGAATCGACCGACAAGTATTACAAGATCAACCGCATCATTCCGAAGTTGGTGCGCGGCGAGGTGATCGAAGGCAAGGAGCCGGGCGAGAAATACACGACCGGCGATTACACCATCGACGAGAAGCACCGCGCGGCCGGATTGACCGAAGAAGGCGTAGCGAAGCTGGAAAAGCTGCTCGGCATCGAGAACCTCTACGATCCGGCGAACCTGGACATAAACCATCACGTACAGCAGGCGTTAAAGGCCCACAGCCTGTTCCACCGCGACAAGGACTACGTCGTGCAAGATGGTGAAGTCATCATCGTGGACGAGTTCACCGGGCGCCTGATGCCGGGAAGGCGGTGGTCCGACGGTCTCCACCAGGCGGTCGAAGCCAAAGAAGGCGTCAAGATCGAGCGCGAGAACCAGACGCTGGCGACGATCACGTTCCAGAACTACTTCCGGATGTACAAGAAACTGGCCGGTATGACGGGCACGGCGGAAACGGAAGCAGCCGAATTCGAGAAAATCTATAAGCTCGACGTAATCGTGGTGCCGACCAACCGGCCGCTGATCCGGAAGGAATACCACGACATCGTGTACCGGACCGAGGAAGAGAAATTCCGGAACGCGGCCAAGGAAATCAAGGAACTCAACGCCAAAGGGCAGCCCGTACTTGTGGGCACGGTTTCGGTCGAGAAGTCCGAGAAACTCAGCGGCATCCTGAAGCGGATGGGCGTCAAGCACGAAGTGCTGAACGCGAAGAACCACGAACGGGAAGCCACGATCGTGGCACAGGCCGGGCGGAAGGGCGCCGTGACGGTTTCGACCAACATGGCCGGCCGCGGTACCGACATTCTGCTCGGCGGCAACCCGGAATTCATGGCTAAGGAGCATCTGCGGAAGCAGGGCAAGGACCCGGACGCGATGCAGACGGCCGTGCTCGGCTCGGCCGAAAACCAGGAATGGCGCGAGGCTCTCGATCGCTTCAAAAAAGAAACGGACGCCGAGCGCGAGGAAGTGCGATCGCTCGGTGGCCTGCACATTCTGGGCACGGAGCGGCACGAGTCCCGCCGCGTCGACAATCAGCTTCGCGGACGCGCCGGGCGCCAGGGCGACCCCGGCAGTTCTCGCTTCTATCTTTCGCTGCAGGACGACCTGATGCGGATCTTCGGCGGCGAGAGGATGCAGAAGCTGATGCTGCGTCTCGGCATGGAAGAGGACGTGCCGATCGAGTCCCGGCTGATCACCAAGCGGATCGCGGCGGCGCAGCAGGCGGTGGAAGCGCAGAACTTCGCTTCGCGCAAGCACATCCTCGAATACGACGACGTCATGAACAAGCAGCGGCAGGCCGTGTACGGAATGCGGCGGGCGCTGCTCGAGGGCGCGGACCAACGCGCCCGCGTGATGGAGATGATGGCTGGCCTGGTGGCAACCTATATTGACGAGCGCTGCCCGGAAAAGGTGCATGCCAGCGAGTACGACCTGCACGGGCTCCAGTCCGACATTCTCACGCAGTTCGGTGTAAAGGTGGAACCGGCCGAGTTGAGCGGGATGCTGCGCGACGAGATCGAGGACTTCATCGTCGAGCGGCTGGAAGCGCGCTACAAGGACAAGGAGGAGTTGATCGGTCCGGAGATGATGCGCGAGGCCGAGCGCATCGTGATGCTCAACATCATCGACACGCAGTGGAAGGACAACCTGCTGGCGATGGACCACCTGAAGGAAGGCATCGGTCTGCGCGGCTACGGTCAGAAGGACCCGCTGATCGAATACAAGAAAGAGTCCTTCGAGATGTTCCAGGCGATGATGGACCGCATCGAGGACGAGACGCTGCGATATCTGTTCTTCCTGCAGGTGACGCGGGCCGATGGAAGCGAGTATGGGGCGCCGAAGCCCGTGCTTCCGTTCCCGAGTGACGACGAGGAAGAAGAGGAAGAAGAGGAAACCGACCAGGAAGTACTGGCTGCGGCTACGATGGAGCAGCGGCGCGCGGCACAGGCCAGCGTCCAGGACTTCACGCGCAACATCCAGCGCAAGAAGGAACGCGAGATGGCCGACTTGCAGTTTGTGGGCGGGGAGGCGTCCAGCGCTCCCGCCAAACCGGTGGTGGCAAAAGCCAAGGCCGGCCGGAACGATCCCTGCCCCTGTGGGAGCGGAAAGAAGTACAAGAAATGCTGCGGCGCCAATGCATAACCCTGTTCCTGGCGCTGGCCGCGTCTGCTTATGGACAGAGCGTCTGGCGTCCTGCGCCGGGAGTTAAGGCCAAAATCAGCGCGGTCAAGCCTGAGCCGAGCCCGTTGTGGGCCGAGTTCGGCCTGAAGTCGGCCGAAGAGGCGGACTTCGGTAAGTGGCGGGCGATTGCCTACCGGTTTGACGATCCCACGGGGGCCTACGCGGCCGGGCGGTGGCAGGAGGCTTCTCACCCCGGGACGGAGGTTCTGGGAACTCTCGTAGTCACTTGCACCGGGGATTGCCCGAAGCCGGGCGATCTGGCTCGCTATGTCGACCCGGCGGAGGCGGGTCATACAGGCTACCCGACCCTCCCGGGATTCCTCCCAAAGGGAGCCATCGCGGGTTCCGAGAGATACATCATCGGCCCGGCCAGCCTGGCGGCATTCGCCCCGGGTTTGCCGGCGGACAGATTCGGATTCCAGTTCTCGGCCGAGGCCGTCGTGGCGAGGTATCCGGGCGGGGTGACGCTGGTGCTGGCTACCTATCCGACGCCCAGCATCGCAAGGCAGGTAATGGCGGGTCTGGCCGGCTTGCGGATGAAGCGAAGCGGGTCCCTCGTGGAGATAGCGCTGCCCGGACCGGCCGACGAGGCGGTAGCCCGGATCATGGGTGGCCTGCGCTACGGCGAGAAAGTCACGTTCGACGAGAAGCCGCCGGACCCCAGTGTGGTCCACCACTTTCTGCTGATGATTCTGGCGATTTTCAAGCTGATTGGTTTCCTGCTGGTACTGTGCGTGGTTGGGGGACTAGTCGTGGCTGGAGGCAGACTCCTGGCACAACGGTTTGGTTATTCAAGTGCTGGCGATGCGTTTATCTCGCTCCATCTGACCGACAAGTAAACGCTGCTTTTCTGGCGGGTTAGAGGCTTCGGCGAGGCCGGAAATCAGGCTCGGCAGGAAAGTCGAGTTCCGCGCTTGAATCGCCGTACAGCCTATAACTGGTTCTGATTCAAATGCTTAAGACGGCACAAAAAGACTCGGATTTTTGCCTTGACTCCTCTGGTGCGAGGCCCTATCATCCAATCACAACAGGTTTTGACGGTGTCGCGATGCCGTTGGCCTGATTCTCCCATAACATCACCCTGGTGATACAGGGGCCTGCAAAGGCAGGCAGATGGCGAAGTGCCCACCTATCGAGGGTGGGCACTTCCGTTTTTGGAACTCGATGGCTGCGGTTTATTGCCCGGAATTGCTGGTTTCGCAGGCGAACGTGGCAGGGACGCGTCCCCCGGCGTTCAGATCGCGGTAGCCGGCCTCGGTGCTCCAATAGATCATTGTCGTCAGGTGCTTCACTTGGTCGAAAAACGGCCGTCCAGGGGCCCTTTCGGCGCTGATGGCCTCCAGCACCTCATCTTGCTGGGCGGGCGCACAGGCGGCGAATGGGGCGGAATAGCGCCCGCGGCAGTAAGCGTCCAGCCAGCCGAGACCGTCCAGGAAGGCGGCACGTTCGGCGGGGCGGCCCGCCGCAAGAAACAAGTCCATGTAGCGGTGGACGCCGGCAGCCTGGGCGCCCGGTACGATTCGCTCGGCCAAGACGGCGGCCGTGGCGGCCTGGTGGTCGTCGAAGACGGTCCAGGTCTGACCCTGGGGCAGCGCTGGCAAGGCAGCAGCGGCGAGCGTGAGCCGGAGCGCTTCGCGGCGGAGCATGTCTAGAGCATATCTGAATCCAGGGTGGGGTGTTACAGGCCGGCCGCCAGCGCTAGAGTGAAGAAAATAACCCAGACGGCGCCCAGGTTCGGCTTTTCCCGGCCCGCCAGCGTCTTCAGGATTGGAGAATCAGATTGATTTTTCGGGAGGTAGAGGACCGCGACCTCATACAAAAGGCGCGGCGCGGCGATGTAGACGCCTATAACCTCCTGGTGTCCCGATGGGAGAGGCGGATCTTCAACTACCTGGTACGGCTGACGCGCAACCGCGAGGACGCGCTCGACGTGAGCCAGGAGGTGTTTCTGAAGGCGTATCAGAACCTGAAGAAGCTCGAAGAAGCCGAGAAGTTCGGGTCGTGGCTGTTCCGGATCGCGCACAACGAAGCGCATTCGCTGCTGAGGAAGGCGCGGCCGGAAGGAGAGATTACGGTCGACCCGGCGTTCGGGCACGAGAGCGGACGGCTGTTTCCGGCTGAACTCAGCCTGGCGGTCGAATCGGCGCTGAAACGGCTGTCGGAAGATCAGCGCGAGGCGGTTTTGCTGAAGGTTTACCAGGGCTTCAAGTTTGAGGAGATGGCGGAGATCCTGGGTTGTCCGGTGTCGACGATCAAGAGCCGGGTTTACACGGCGCTCGATCTGCTGAAGGCCGCACTCGCTCCGGCGGGTGCGCAACGCGAGGTTTGAAGATGGATTGCGATGTGGATCTGAAGAGTTATGTGCTGGGCGAAGCGACGTCCGCCGAGCGCGGCGCGGTGAACGCGCATATTCGGGAGTGCCCGGCGTGCCGGGAGGAACTCGGCCGGTTGCGGGCGACGCAGTCCGCGCTGATGATGCTCCGGGAGGAGGAGCCGCCGCGGCGGATCGCGTTCGTCTCTGACCAGGTGTTTGAGCC
>JAKAJI010000202.1 GCA_021813825.1 Acidobacteriota bacterium
CGCCGTTAAACCCGCGCCCCCCGCTGTCCCATCGTCCTACCGCATTGACGCTTCCTTCGACGCCAATCTCAGTCTCGACGCTTCATCCACGGTCACCTTCGACGCGCCGGCCGCCATTTCGGCCGCCGTTCCGTGTTTTATTTCCGCTCACGAGACAGTTCTCTCCGCCCGGATCGACGGTGAGCCGGCCGAAGTCTTTCAAGCTCCTTCGCCAGACGGATCGTCCTCTCTGTTCGATGATGGCCAGGACTTCCTGCTCTTGCCGGCCCATCCGCTCGCCAAAGGCCGCCATACGATCGAGTTCCACCACCACGGCAATGTGATTCGCCGCACACCCGACGGATTGCTCTTCGTCGAATCCCGCGGCACATGGTATCCGCAGATCAGCATGGGACTCGCAAACTTCGATGTTCACTTCACATTCCCCGCCGACCTGACGCTGGTCGCCACCGGCGACATTGTTGAGGACACCGTCACCGCCGGCCGGCGCAGCCTTCACGTCGTCACGCCCGTGCCGGTCCGTTTTGCCGGCTTTAACCTCGGCAAGTTTCAAACCAGCGAACTCCTCCAGGGGCCGCTACGCCTGCGCATCTGCGCCAATCCTCCCCCCATGCCGCCCGCGGCCACCGCGGCGCCGCCCCTCCCGGTGCCGTTTCAGAAGCGCGCGGATGCTCTTCCTCCCCTTGTCCCCCTCGAACCCTATCGCGACGCTTTGCACCGCATCTCCCGGAACACCGCCTCGACGCTCGCCTATCTTTCGTCCGTGCTGGGTCCGCCGCCTTTGAAGACCATCACCATCTCGCCGATCCCAAGTGCGTTTGGGCAAGGCTTCCCGGGACTCGTCTACCTGTCGAATCTGGCGTACATTGATCCTGCGCGCGCCGCTTCGAGCGTCGGGCCTCACTCGGCGCAGGTGTTCTTCTTCGATCTGCTGGAGACGCACGAGATCGCCCATCAGTGGTGGGGTAACCTGGTCGTGCCGGCGAGCGACGCCGATGAATGGATTGTCGAAGCGCTCGCCAACTACTCCGCGCTCATGTACCTCGAGCAGCGAAAAGGCCCGGCCGTGGTGCAACAGGTGCTGGAGGAGTACCGGAAAGACCTGCTGGCGCGCGATTCGCAAGGGCAGACCATCGAGTCCGCCGGTCCGATCATCTGGGGCGCCCGGCTGCGCAGTTCCACCGCGCCCGAAGCCTGGCGCATCATCACCTACGAGAAGGGTTCGTGGATTATTCACATGATCCACCGGCGGATGGGCGACGAGCGTTTCAACGAATTTCTTCGGGCCCTCTGCACGCGCTTCGCGGATGCGCCCCTCACCACGCAGCAGTTTGAAGCCTCCGCCCGCGAGTTTCTTCCCCGCGGCGCGACGCTGGCCGGCTTCTTCGACAACTGGGTTTACGGCACCGGCATTCCTTCGCTCAAGCTCTCCTACTCGGTGCGCAACGGGCGGCTGGCCGGTTCTTTAGTACAGCGCGACGTCGATTCGGGATTTTCCGCCTTTGTGCCAATCGAGATTCGCGACCCCGCGGCTTCCGGAAACGTCCTGCATTGGGTTGAGACCGGAGACGAGCCCGTTGCGTTCTCCTACCCGGTCCGTTCGCGTAACGCCCGTGCCGCCATCGCGCCGGGCGTGCTCGACCGCGGTTCGCGCTGAACTGGCCCGGCGCGTCACAATCGTTTCATGTCCGAAGACCGTCTCCGCTTCGATCCGGCGACTCGAGCCGCGCTGTGGCGCGACCTGGCCGCGGAGATCGAAGCATATTTCACCCAGGTAGACAGCGGCCGCGTTACGCCGGTGATGGATCCGGCCGCCGTCCGCGCCCTGCTGGCCGGCTGCACGTTCGACGAGCCCATGGCGCCCTCCGAGGCGCTGCACTTCCTTGCCCGCGGGCTCGCCACGCACCAGACGCATACGCCGCACCGGCGCTACTTCGGGCTGTTTAACCCCGCGCCAACCACCATGGGAGTCGCAGCCGACGCCCTGGTGGCGGCCTTCAATCCACAGCTTGCGGCCTGGAGCCACTCTCCGCTGGCGATCGAGATCGAGCGGCATCTCATGCGCGCCCTCGGCGCACGCTTTGGCTATCGGCCGGAATCGGTCGACGGAACGTTTGCATCCGGCGGCGCCGAGGCGAATCACACCGCCCTGCTCTGCGCCCTTACCCACGCGTTCCCAGAATTCCCGACGAAGGGTCTGCGCGGCCTTCCCACGCAACCGGTTTTCTATCTTTCCTCCGAGAGCCACCATTCCTTTCTGAAGGCCGCCAAACTCTGCGGGCTGGGCGCCGAGGCCGTGCGCAGCGTCGAAACCGACGCGCGTCTTCGCATGGTCCCGTCCGCACTGGCTTCGGCGATCGCCCGAGACCGCGCCTCAGGGCTCGCGCCTTTTCTCGTCGTGGGCACCGCGGGCACAACCAACGCGGGCGCGATCGACCCCCTTGGCGAACTCGCCCAAATCGCCGCGACCGAAGGACTCTGGTTTCACACGGACGCGGCCTGGGGCGGCGCGGCCGCACTCGTCGGCGAACTGCGGCCGCTGCTCGATGGAATCGAACATTCCCGTTCGATTACGTTTGATGCTCACAAATGGCTCAGCGTGCCCATGGGCGCAGGCATCTACCTCACGCGTGAGCCTGGCATTCTCAGCCGCACGTTCCGGACGGAGACCGCCTACATGCCCCGGGAAGCCCGCGCGCTCGACGTCGTCGATCCGCACCTGCATTCCATGCAATGGTCGCGGCGCTTCACGGGGGCGAAGTTGTTTCTCTCGTTACTGGCGGCCGGCTGGGATGGCTATGCGGAGGCGATCCGTCACCAGACGCGGATGGGAGCGCTTCTGCGCGAGCGTCTCGCCTGCGGTGGCTGGCGGATCGAGAACGACTCGCCGCTGCCGGTCGTTTGCTTCTCGGATCCGGGCGGCGCCGACCCGCACGCCATCGCGATGAAAATCGTCGCCTCCGGCCAGGCGTGGATCTCGACAACGTTGCTCAATCAGTCCCGGACCGTGCTGCGCGCCTGCATCACGAACTTTCTCACCGAAGAAGAAGACGTCGCGGCGCTGGTGGATGCGCTCGGCACCGCGCGCCGCTGAGGAGAAAAATCCCCCGCGGAGAGGAGCTGCCCCGGCTCCCCTCCGCACCCGGCACGGCTCTACATGCGGTAGCTGGCGACGAGGACATCGCCAGTCTGCGGCGTCGAACCGGCCAGGAAAGTGATGGTACTGCCGCTGACCGTGTAATCCACGCCAGGGCTCATACGCAGACCGTTCAGATAAACGTGCACGCTTCCCGGAGAACTGGGCGTGTTGGCGAGCGTGAAGGTCGTATTGACGCCGTTGATCGAACCCGAGGGTGTCTCGTAATCGACGAACGTGACGCCGGAAAGCGTACCACCGTAACGATAAGAAGCCAGAAGCACGTCGGAGGTTTGCGGAATGGACGAACCCAAGAACGTGATTGCGGCGTTGCTTAGCGTGTAATCGACCGTGGGATCGAGCAGGAGTCCGTTGCGGAACAAGTGAAGGCTGGTCGAGGGAGACGGGATATTGGCGAGAGTGAAGCTTGCGTTCGTACCATTGATCACGCCGGCTGGAACCTCGCTATCGACGAACGTGATCGTGCCGGTTCCGCCGCAGGCGCCCGAACTGCCGTCCACGTGTACGCAATCGCTCAAATTGCCGGAAGCGCCGTCGATCAATCCGTTAGCGTCGATCACGGCGGCCCGCAGCGGGACGTAGGACGGGCCCATGGTCGGCCGCACGTTGAGCTCGGCCGACAGGCCCGTGATGTCGCTGATGCTGAGCGAGCCCGTCGAGGCGCCGGGGGGCACGTTGGTGACCTGCGTGGTCGATACGCGGACCATTTGAATTCGCAGTGGCGTGGAACTCGGGGGCACCGCCCAGACCTCGGTGTACTGATTCATCCCGCCGCTTTCGTACAGCACGGTGTAGGAGGCCGCGGTGAGCGCGGTCGTGGTTGGCACCAGCGACACGGTGAGATATCCCTGCGAGATGGGAACCGCAATCGTCTGCGCTCCGATCAACGACGTGTCCGAAGCAGTGAACGAGGGCCAACTGATATAGAGCACCCCGTTGAATGGCGTGCCGTCTGCATTGTAGATCGTGTCCTGAATCGTCGTTGTCGGCGGCGTGAACGCCTCGGCGTCCGGCGCCAACATGAACCCCAGCAATACCAGCAGCTCAAATGGCCAAGTCGCCCAATGGCGCGCCGTGCGCCGTAAGAAAATCAGCATTTGCTTCGCTCTCCCATTTGCCATCTCGTCGCGTGCGGCGGCACGCCGGTTCCGCTGCATCGCCCGAAGGCCGGGCGTGCGAAATCCTCAGAACCGATTCGAGTCTAGCGGGCGAAGGGGCAATTCCAGACCGTCCCGAAGCCGTGGCGAGACACAAAACACACAGATTCTCAAATGTTTAGCGAAGAAATGCGAAGTGCAAGAACGCTGTGAACGACTTTTCGCGCCCCTAGTGAATGGTTCGCGTCTTGCGGTTCAGGTAATCCATCAGCAGGTATTGGCCGAGCGTGTAGGGAGTGGTGAAATAAGCCTTGCCCCGGCACATTTCCGTCACTTTCTGCACAAAGTTAACCAGGCCGTAGTCGCTGGCGAGCATGAACGTGTTGATCAGGATGCCCTGGCGCTTGCAGCGGTTCACTTCCTCGAGCGTGCGGCTAATTACGAGCGGATCGAGGCCGAAGGCGTTGCGATACATCCGCCCGTCCTCGAGCGTCAACGCCGACGGCTTGCCGTCGGTGATCATCACGATCTGCTTCATGTCCTTCTTTTCCTGAGCAAGAAGCCGCTGCGCCAGAATCAGTCCGTCGCGCGTGTTGGTGTAATACGGTCCAACCTGCACGCGTGCCAGTTCGGAGATGCGCAACTCCTCGGCGGAGTCGTGAAACAAGACGCAGCGCAAACTGTCGCCGGGAAACTGCGTGCGGATCAGATGCGCCAGCGCCAGCGCCACTTTCTTGGCGGGCGTGAACCGGTCCTCGCCGTAGAGGATCATGCTGTGGCTGCAGTCGAGCATCAGCACAGTGGCGCAGGAGCTTTGATACTCGGCTTGGCGGACATGAAGATCGCCGTATTGCAGATCGAGAGGCAGTTTCACGCCTTCGCGCTGCATCGCGGCAAACAAGGTCTGGCTGATGTCGAGGTTCAGCGTGTCGCCGAATTCATACTGTTTGGGCGCGCCGCTGGCTTCGACGCCGGTCGCCAAATCGCGCGTGTCGTGCGCCCCGAAGCTCGATCGGCCCAGCGAGCCGAGCAAGTCCTTCAGCGTCTTGTATCCGAGGAAATCAATCGATTTGCTGGTGACCTCGACGCGTACTGGCCGGTCCGCATCGCCGTTGCCTCCGGGCCCGATCTCCGGGGAAGGTTCGGTCACGGTGTCGAGATACCCCTCCTGCACCATCTTTTCGACCATACGGTTCAGCAGGTTGTCGAGATCCTCGCCGCTCATTTCTTCCAGTTGCCGGCGGATGCGGTCGGCCCGGTCCTGGTCGAACAACTCGCCGCTCTCGAGCGCCTGCAGGATGGCTTGTTTCAGATCTTCGAGCGAGTGCTGGTTCATCTCGCTGAACTGCATGTAGGGATTTTGAAAGCCGCTGGAGAGCAGGAAGTCACTGAGCGCGCGCATCAGGTCTTCGGCGTCGATGTCGAAATCTCCGCCGGTGAACTTCGTGTAGCGAACCCACTTCATGCCGCCCTCCGGAAGTCAGTTGTACTGCCGCTTCGCCCTGGGCTTGCCTTCGGCCTGCCCTTCGGATTCCCTCCGCCGCTCGTCAGCGACAAAACCGCGTTCCTCGTTCCGGCTCAACCGGCGATGCGCGTAAAGCCCTTCAAGGATAAACTCGGCCGCTGACGCGCGGACCGCGTCCGGTTCGCTCACACCCAGGCCCAGCGCAGCCGTCTTTTCGAGCAAACCCTGAATGCCGCTCAGTTGGCGAACCATCTCCGAAGACGGCGCGGCTTCACTCAGCTTCAGCGAGCCGCCGAGCTCAAACCATTGCACGATCGGCGACAGGTTCACGCCGTCGAAATAACTGCTGTAGACCTTGCCCACCGCCGATCGGATCAACTCGCGCGCCACCTGGTCGCCACCCTTCAGTTCGCCTTCGTATTCCAGTTCTAGCTTGCCGGTGATCGAAGGCAGCGCGGCGTAGAGATCGAGCACGCGCGGCACAGCCACGTCGTCGCCGGCCAGAAGCGCGCGTCGTTCGGCGTTCGAGACCACGTTTTCCAGCACCGAAATCGGCAGACGCTGGCTCACGCCGGAGCGTTTATCGATCTTTTTGTCCTCGCGGGCCAGGAACGCGAGTTGTTCGACGCACTCGCGGATATACACGGGCACGCGGATCTCGGCGCTCGCCGGACGCTTGGTCCACGACTCCTGCGCCGTGATCGCAAGTCCCTGATCAATCGAAAGCGGATAGTGCGTGCGGATTTCGCTGCCGATGCGGTCCTTCAGCGGCGTGATGATCTTGCCGCGGGCCGTGTAATCTTCCGGGTTGGCGGTGAACACGAGCAGCACATCGAGCGGCAGGCGGACGGGGTAACCCTTAATTTGAACGTCGCCTTCCTGCATGATGTTGAACAGGCCGACCTGGATCTTGCCGGCGAGGTCGGGCAGTTCGTTAATGGCGAAGATGCCCCGATTGGCGCGCGGCAACAGACCGTAGTGCACGGTGAGTTCGCTCGAAATGTCTTCCCCGCGGCGCGCCGCCTTGATCGGGTCGATGTCGCCGATCATGTCAGCGATGGTCACGTCGGGCGTGGCCAGTTTTTCGACATAGCGCTCGTCGCGCCCCAGCCACGCGATCGGTGTGCCGTCGCCTTCCGATGCGATCAGGTCGCGGCAGCGCTTGCAGATCGGCGCGTAAGGGTTATCGCGAATTTCGCAGCCGGCGATGTAGGGCGTGTGTTCGTCGAGCAGCGTGGCCAGCAGGCGGATGAGCCGTGTCTTGGCCTGGCCGCGCAGCCCGAGAAGAATGAAGTTGTGGCGGCTGAGGACGGCGTTGACCACCTGCGGCACCACCGTATCTTCGTAGCCGATCACGCCGGGAAACAGTGGTTCGCGTTTGCGCAGTTTGCAGATGAGATTCTCCCGGACCTCGTCCTTCACGCTGCGCGTCTTCAGCCGCGCCTCCGAGTACGGACTCTTCTGAAGGTCGGCTAAAGAAGTAGGGAAATGCGTCATCGCTTCGCACCAGCCTACGGCGATTGTATCAGAGGCGTGCGGAATTTCCGGCCGGTGCTCAGGCGGTGAGGTATTGCCGGTATCGCGGGTTATTGGTGGCGAGATTGCGCATGTGCGTGCGCACCTGCTGGAACAAGTTGGAATCTGTGTTCACGCGCCAGGCGTTGCATTCGCCATTGCCCAGCGCCAGCGGCCTGCCGGTCGTTCGCATGCTCTGCCGGTCGATGACTTCCCATCCGTCGCCGGTGCGCTCAGCGAGCACGGTATGCCAGAAATCCGTCTGCGCATTCGAGCAGTATGTAATGATGTACATTCTGCCAATGGCGTTCTGGCCGATTTGCGAGTCAAGTTCCTGGCGGTTTTTCACCGGCATGCGCGTCCACTGAAGGCGGTCTTCCATGAGGATCAACAGCACTTGGTCCTGGACGACTTTGCCCGGGATCTGAAGCTGGGTGGCGAGTTCAAGGCTCAAGTCCTTCTCGACGCCTTCGATGTTGGCGCCGCTCCCGGCGAAACGATAGCCGATGAGATACAGCAGGGCGGCGAAGACGCAGTCGGTGGTGCGCCAATCGACCCATTGGGGCGCGTCGGCAGGAAGGATGCGCGTGCTAACCAGGTTGTAGGCGCCCCCCTGGAAGCGAAGTTCTTTCACCAGTTCGCGGACAGCGGATTTGATGAATTGCCAGTTTTCGCTGGCCATGGAGTAGCCGATCATGACCCGGCCGCTGGCTACCTTCCGGTCTTCATAAAGCTCTCCGGCAAGCATATACGGCTTGCGCTGCAAGTAATCGAGAAGCGCACGGATATAGTTCTCCAGCGTGAATGCCCCGAGATCGGCGGGCGTGAGTTGTTTGATGATCCGCTTGAGAGCTTTGCGGATGCGTGTTTTCGCGTCCTGATCGAAAATCGGACCTGCGCCAGGCGTGGCCATCGCGCCTCCTCCCCAGATGGGTTTCAGCCGCTAGTATATCGGGCGGCCGGGGGCCGCTCAGGCGGCTTACTTGCGAAGGTAGGCGTCGATGCCCGCGGCAGCGTGACGCCCTTCGGCGATGGCCCAAACCACCAGCGACTGCCCGCGCCGCGCATCGCCTGCGGCGAACACACCCGGATGGGACGAGGC
>JAKAJI010000203.1 GCA_021813825.1 Acidobacteriota bacterium
AAGAATGCACCCGGTGACGAAACGTGCGTCATCGGAGAGAAGGAACACGGCGGCGGAAGCAATCTCGTCTCCCTTCGGGCAGTAGCCAAGCGCATGAATGCGGCCCAGCAGTTCGCGCGTGGCGGCGGGGTCGGGTTGCGAATCGCACCAGCTTTCAAGCATCGGCGTCATGACGGCGGCCGGGCAGATGGCGTTGACGCGAATCCCATCGGCGGCGTAGTCAAGCGCCATGGATTTGGTGAGCGTGATCATCCCTCCCTTGGTGGCTGTGTAGGCGGCATGGCGGGACTGGCCGATGAGGCCCACCATGCTCGCCGTATTGAGAATCGTTCCGCGTGTGCGCCGTAGCGCCGGAAGAAAAGCACGAACGGTGAGAAACACGCTCTTCAAATTGATGGCCATCAATGTGTCCCATTCCTCTTCGCTGGTTTCATCGAGCGGCTTGGAAGGACCGGCGATGCCGGCGTTGTTGTGCAGCGCGTGGATCTCGCCAAACCGGGTAAGCGCCTCTGCAGCCGCCCGTTCGACCGAGGCCGCATGGGACACGTCGCATTCAATTGCCAGCGCCGAGGGACCGATTTCGGATGCCGCGGCTCGCACACCAGTGGCGTCGACGTCGGCGAGCACAACCGAAGCGCCTTCCCACGCGTAGGCCACCGCACACGAACGTCCGATCCCGTTGGCCGCGCCCGTGACGAAAACAGTCTTGCCGGCTAGTCGCATGAGCCTTCCTTGACACGCTTGGCCCCCGCGGCGGGCAGGTGGCGATAGGCACGATGAAGTTCAGAAAAACGGGTTTGCATGAGAGAAAGGGCTTCGCGGATGGTCATTTCGCTCGTGATGGCCGCCTGCACACCGTGCCAGAGCACCTCCTCCACCGCCGGATAGTACGGGATCGCCGGAGGCACGAGGAGATCGGTTTTGAGCACTTGCCCGATCAGCTTCCAGCGCCCGGACTCGGCCGGATCCGCGGCTTCCGCTTCTTGGCGCGACGCGGTACGCGTCGGAATCGCCCCCTGCGCGGCTTCGAGCAACTGCTGCTCGGGCGCCGTGAGGAATCGAAGCAACTCGACGGCGGCGGGCTTGCGTACGCCGGCTGGCGTGAGCGCAAACGTATGGCAGCCCGAGTAAGCGCGGCGGCCTTCGGGTCCGGCCGGCATGCGCGCCAGGGAAAAACGCTTTTTCACTTTCGAGTCGCGCCCCTTACGGTAACTGGCATAATACGCCGGCCAATCGCACACCATGGCGGCCGAACCTTCCAGAAAAAAGCGATGGACTTCGGCGTAGTGCCAGCCCGTGAGCTCCGCAGGCGAGGCGTGGCGATAAAGATCCCGTAAGGTCTCAAGCGCCCAGCGCGCGCCCGCCTGATTGACATCCGGCGCCTGACCGGCTGTAAAGATTTTCGCGCCGGCCATCTCGGCAAGTTCGTAGAAAATGCCGAACAGACCCGAATCGCGGCCGCAAAAAACGAAGCCAAACCGGTCCTGGCTGGTCAGGCGTCGCGCCGTACGGCAAAGCTCATCCCAGGTTTCGGGCGGAGCATCCATCAGATCCGTCCGGTAGTGGAGCAGCTTGAAGTCGACCGTGCGCGGCAGGCCGTACAAGCGGCCATCGATCCGAGCCAGATCGAGCAAAGGTTTGGCGAAACCCGCAAGGTCAAGAGCGCGCGCGAACGAATCGAGCGGCGCCAGCAGGCGAAGTTGCGCAGGCGCGTACTTGGTGTGGGTGCTGATCAGATCGTACGGCGCTGTCGGCAGGGTGTCGTAGTGGGCATTGAGATCCGGGTGAGCCGCGCGAAAGGCGACCCGAACGCGGATGCCGGATTCGCGCTCGAAGCGAGGGATCGCTCGGTTGAGCCGGTCATACATCGGTCCGGCGATGAGAGCGACGCGCAAAGCTTCGGCCGGCATCGTCAGTCGCCGCCCTCTTCTGGACTAGGAGCCATCGCCTCGTTACTCCACACGCGATAAGCCGCGGCGGCGAAGCGATTCACCGCGTGCTCCACGTACTTGGCGGCGAGCGGCGGATTCCCTTCCCGAATCAGTTCGAGAATCCGATGATGCTTGCCAAGATCCTTTGCCCAGGGTCCGGGCCCTTGGCCGCTCTTGATCACCCGAAGCAACGTGAAGGCAAACAGCGGGGCGAGCAGCCGGGTGGTCATCTCAACCAACACCGGATTACCCGAGGCCTCCGCCAGTGCCGTATGGAAACGAAAGTCATTCTCGATCAGAGCGCGCATATCTCCGCATTCGGCCGCCTGCTCCATGGCACTGAGCGCTTGGGCGACGGCGGAGAGATCGGCTCCCGTAGCGGCGGCGCGCTGCGCGGCCAGCGCCTCGAGCACCCCGCGGACCTCGTAAACGTGGGCGACGGCAGCTTCCGAGTAGTCGACTACGCGCGCGCTTCGCCCCGAGTCTTTCACCAGAAATCCATCCGAGATGAGAAGGTTAATCGCTTCCCGGACTGAGGCTTGCGCGGCTCCGAACTCGCGCGCCCAGAAACCCTCGACGACCCGGTGCCCGGGCGCAAGCCGGCCGTCCATGATCGCCTCTTTCAGCCGGGAGGCGAGGTTCTCCTTCAGCAGAGCAGGGCTCGTCGACTGGACAGGGTCTTCTATCATGAGCGCTTAAACGAGCTTATAGCATCAGTCGATAACGAAAACAACCCCGTAGTGGGGGGAAAATAAGCGCTTGACAGATTCAACTAGTCGAAATATAGTAGACAAAACTTCGTCTGCTCAGGAGAACCGAGATGTTTCCTGCTTTCCGTCTGCTCCCCGGCCACCGGGTCACCTTCAGCGGCGCCTCGCTAGTGTCCGCTTTCTTGATCGGAATCATGTCCTTGGCCGTACCGAGCTTCGCGCAGTTGTCGACCGCATCGATCACTGGCGTTGTCAGAGACCCATCCGGAAGCCCCATCCCGAGCGCCAAGATCGTCGTCACGAACACGGACACCGGCGTTCAGCACCCCAGCCAATCGAACAACGTCGGCAATTACCTGGTTCTCAGCCTGACGCCGGGCCACTACAGCCTGCGCGTCACGGCCGATGGCTTCCAGACTGCGGAGATCCCGAGTATCACGCTGGAAGTGAACCAGACAGCCACGCTCGACGTGACGATGAAAGTCGGCTCGCTGCAGCAGACGATGACGGTGGAAGCGGCCGGCGAGTTAGTCCAGGCCTCAACCGCCGAGTTGGGCGGCGTCGTTGCCGAAAAGCAGGTGGTCGATCTTCCGCTCAACGGCCGCAACTTCACCCAACTCTTGTCGCTGACGCCCGGCGTTTCGCCGGTCAACGTCAGCCAGAACTCCGGCGGCTTCGGCAACGTGTTCTCCGGCCAGCAGTTCGAGTTCCCCTCCATCAACGGCCAGACCAATCGAAGCAACTTCTTCCTCACCGACGGCCTGATCAACCAGGGCGCGTTTTCAAGTATTTACGCCGTGCCGCCGATCATTGACTCCATTCAGGAGTTCAAGGTAAACTCGCACGCCGACCAGGCCGATTTCGGCGGCGTCACCGGCGGTGTCATCAACGTAGCAACGAAGTCCGGCACCAACGACCTGCACGGCACAGCCTGGGAATTTCTGCGAAACTCCGCCGTTAACGCTCGCAATCCGTTTCAGACGGCGGTGACACCGTTCCGTCAGAACCAGTTTGGCGGTTCCCTCGGCGGCCCGGTAATGCTCCCGAAACTCTGGAACGGCCGGAAAATGAAGACCTTCTTCTTCGGCGCCTACGAAGGAATCCGCTTCTCCCAGGCAGCGAATAGCTATCTCCACCTCCCGACCGACGCGGAGTTGGCCGGCAACCTCGCTGGTGAAGCACAGGCCTACAACCCGTTCACCACCCGCGCGGACCCAAACCATCCCGGCGGCTTCATCCGGGATCCGTTCCCCGGCAACCAGATTCCGGCAAGCCTGATTAACACGTCGCTCGTGGACTTCGCCAAGAAGATCCGGCCGGCACTGTTCAACACCGGCGTCGGCAATAACAACGCGGAAGACAACACACCCTTTGTCCAGACACAAAACGAATTCGACACTCGCGTTGACCAAACGATCGGCGACAAAGACTTCGTCTGGTTCCGTTACAGCGGACTTTACTACGACACGTCGTCTTCGGGCGGAATTCCGACCTTCACGAACCACGTCACCAACAACCCGGCGCAAAATTACGGCATCAGTTGGGTGCATACGTTCAGCCCGACCCTCGTCCTCCAGGCGCAGTATGGCCGCACCCATCAGGAAACGAATAGCTCGACGGTCTACAATGGCATCTCCGCTTCGGAAATTTCGTCTCTCGGCTTTTCTCCCAACTTCGCCGGGAATTTCATCGGCGGCTTCAGCCTGCTGCCGGGTATCGGCATCTCCGGCTACAGCAGCCCGATACCGGGAAGCGGCCAGTCCTTTAACCCCAACGAGACGAACATCCATGAGTGGAAGGCGAATGTTTCAAAGATCATCGGCAACCACACGCTGCGGTGGGGCGGCGAAATCGACAGCAGCACCTTCGAGTCGCTGTACGCAAACGCCAACTCCGGCTTCGCGTATCAGCAGACCGACAACCCGGCCGATCCCTCGCTCGATCCAGGCAACGCAATGGCTTCGTTCCTGTTGAATGTGGTCGACAACGCCGGCCGCCGGAACGTCCATGAGACGACTCGCTGGGGCGGCGTGATGGGCTACTACTTCCAGGATTCCTGGAAAGCGAGTTCGCGCCTGACGATCAACCTCGGCGTCCGCTATGATCGCACCTTTGTCCCGCCCTACGGCCTGCCCTCCACGGTCGGGCAAAACGGCGGCATCGAGACAGGCGACCTCAACCTCAACAACGGCACGTACATCGTGCAGCAGGTCCCGCCGCCATGCTCGGTACGCGGCCATGCGCCCTGCATCCCGGGTGACGGAACGCTTCCAGCCCACGTCGTCGCCGCTGCGGATCACAAAATCATCCAGGACACCACCAACAACTGGGCGCCTCGCGTCGGTTTGGCCTACCGCCTGAGCGACACGATGGTTATCCGCTCCGGATTTGGAATTTTCTATGACAATTGGGCCGCCGTCAACCAGATCTCACAGAACTATGAAGGATCATGGCCCGACCTCGGCCAGCAGCTTGGCAACAACCTGAACGTGCCCACGGCCGCCGCTCCGCTTCCAACCGTGACCGGATTCAACCCGTTTGCCGCCGGTGCGGGCCTGTTCCCCGCCGCGACACCGTTCAACCAGGTCCAGTGGTTCATGGACCCCTACATCAAGAACCCTTACTCGATGCAGTGGAACTTCGGCATCGCGAAAGAGTTGAACAGCACGACGACGGTCACCCTCGACTACGTCGGTTCCGGCGACCGGCGGACCGACGTCGGCGGCTACAACAACGTGGCCCTGACTCCCGGACCTGGCAATCCGACCCTCCGCCAGCCCTATCCTTACATTCACCCGAGCTTCTATGACAAGAGCATCGGGCGGGCCAATTATGAGGCGCTTCAGTTCCTGCTCACCAAGCGCTTCTCGCACGGCCTGACTTACCAGATCTCCTACACGTGGTCGAAGGCGATCGACATCGGCTCCGACGGTTGGTTCGGCGTCGAAGGACAGGCAGTCCAGAATCCCTATGATCTCAACGCGAACCGCAGCGTGGCCGGCTTCGACGTGCCGCAACTGCTCAGCGTCAACATCACCTATGACCTGCCGTTCGGCACGGGCAAGGAGTTCGCCACCGGGAACTGGTTTGTGGATCACGTGATCGGCGGTTGGCAGGTCAACATGATCACCACTGCCCGGTCAGGCGTACCGTTCAACTTGTCGGTGCCGGGCGACATCGCCAATACCGGAGACACCAGTTACCTGCGGCCAAACCTGGTCGGCAACGCAACACTGAACAATCCGACCGCGAAAGAGTACTTCAACACAGCCGCCTTCGCTGTACCGGCGCAATACACGTTCGGCAATCTGGGCAGGAACGTCCTTCGTGGTTCGGCCTTCTGGGATATCGATTCGTCGTTGTTCCGGGATTTCACCTTCTTGGAGAACAAGACGCTGGAGTTCCGGTTTGAGAGCTTCAACACGCCGAACACGAAGATCCTGGGCAACCCGAACGGCAACATTCTCGACCCCAACTTCGGCGTCGTGACCGGAACGGCGAACGCGGCGAGGTCGCTGCAGTTTGCCGCCAAGATCATCTTCTAACCCCGGGGAGTTGTGCGATCCTGCGGTCAGTGGTTTCTTCGCGGTTAGCAATTCTCTCGCTCGTTGGGGCGGCGTTCTGGCGAACAGGCGCCGCCCTGGCGCAGCAGCCCCCTTCCTGCAGTCCTCCCCCGGAACTGCATTTCCCGGCCAATGGCAACCAATCTGCTTCGGCGGAAAACGCCCTGGGCGCCTGGTTTGCCCAGCACGGCCGAAAGCGATGCGCGATCACGGCCTTTGAGTCCGCGCTGCGTCTGGACCCTTCCTCGCGGGAAGCCCGCTACAACCTCGGCTTGGCGCTATCCGACGCCGGCGAAACAGCCAAAGCCATCACTGCCCTCGAACCCCTGGTAAAGCAGGCGCCAGGTTTCGCACCGGGCCGTATCGCCCTCGGCATGGCGCTTCGCGATGCAGGCAATCTCGCAGGATCGGAAGAGCAACTCCGAGCCGCCGTCACCGCCGATCCCAAGTCGGCCCCGGCTCTCGCGCAGTTGGGCGAAACGCTGGCCTTCGAAAAGCGGTATGTCGCCGCGGCCGACTCGCTCCGCCAAGCCTTGGCCATCACCCCCGACGACCCGGTTTATCAATCCTGGCTCGCTGAGGCGCTCTATACCAACGGCGACAAGGACAAGGCCATCGCCGTTCTCGAGGGCGCCGTAAAACGTGAACCTACCTCAGCCGTCGCCCAGTCGAATCTCGGAACCCTGCTCGGCCGCGAGAAGCGCTACGAAGAGGCAATCACGCATTTCCGCGAAGCGCTGCGGCTCGACCCGTCGTTAGATACAGTCCGGCTATCCCTCGCCAAGGCCGAGATCGGGCTCGAACGTCAGTCCGACGCACTTCCCGTCTTAAACGATGAACTGGCGCGGCATCCGGGCGAAGCCGAAGCGCACGCCCTGCGCGGCCTGGTCTATCGCGGGCTGGGCGAGTATGTCAAAGCGGCGGCAGACCTGAAAGTTGCCGTCGCGGCGAACCCAACGTCCTACCAGGCGCAGTACAACTATGGCTTCGTTTTGGCGCGGCTCGGACAGTACGCCGAAGCCCGCCGGCACCTGGAAAAAGCCGGACAGCTTGACCCCAGCTCCGAGGAGGTCCGCTTCCAGCTTGCCTCCGTGCTGCGGAAGCTGAACCAACCCGAGCAGGCGCGCAAAGTGCTTTCCGAGTTCGAGCAGCAAAAGCGGCAGGAGCAGGAGAACAACATCGCCAGCGCCACGGCGAGCAAGGCGAACCAGACGCTGCTCGAAGGCGACCCGCAAGCGGCGGTCGCAGGCTACCGCGAAGCGCTGAAACTCGATCCCAACAACGCCAAAACATACTACAACCTGGCGCTGGCACAGGAACGGCTCGGCGACAAGTCCGGCGAGATGGCCTCGCTTGAGAAAGCCGTCGAACTCGACCCGAAATTCTCAACGGCCCGGAACCAACTCGGATATCTGGAACTGCTCGCGGGCGACCTCGCCACGGCCGAGAAGCAGTTTCAGGCGGCGCTTGCCTCCAACCCGCAGTGTTCGGAGTGCCAAAACAACTTAGGCGTCCTCTACGGCGAGCAGGGCAACAGCGGACGCGCCGCGCAGTTGTTCGAGCAAGCGGTCGAGAACAACCCCAAATACACGCAGGCGCGGGTGAATCTGGCTCTCATCCTCGCCGGCCGGGGGGATTTCGCGGCGGCAAAGCAGCAACTCAAAACCGCGCTGGCCACGGACGCAAACAACATTAAGGCTCTGACCGCGCTGGGCATGGTGGAAGGCCGCACCAACGATCCGGCGGCGATTGCCACCTTCCGGCGCGTCACCGCGCTCGAGCCGAATTCTGCCGGCGCTCATCTGAACCTCGGCATCGCCCTGGCCGACCAGAACCAGCCCCAAGCGGCACTGGCCGAATTCCGCGAAGCAGTAAAGCTCGCGCCGGACGATGCCTCCGCGCACTACAACCTGGGCCGTCTGCTCGCCGGGCAGCACGAGTACGAAAAGTCGCTGCCGGAACTGGAAACCGCCTGCCGGCTCGACCCGCACTTGGCCGACGCGTTCTACCGTCTGGGCATCGCGAATCGCGAACTGCGGCGGTTCCCGCAGGCCGAGGCGGCGTTCGAGCGTGTCGTG
>JAKAJI010000204.1 GCA_021813825.1 Acidobacteriota bacterium
GGCTATATCGAGCTTAGTTAGCAACAAGGAGGGTAAGACAGTGCCGGTATTCGAAGCGCATGGCAAGAAATACGAAGTGGACGAAGACGGTTTCCTGCAAGAGCCAGGGATCTGGAACGACGACGTCGCTCGGGATTTTGCCGCCACGGAAGGCATTACGGAACTGACGGATAGTCACTGGAAAGTAATTCACTACTTGAGGAATTACTATCTCCAGTTCGGAATTGCCCCGATGATCCGGAAGGTGTGCAAGGAGACGGGATTCAAGCTGAATGAGATTTACCAACTGTTTCCGTCCGGCCCGGCGAAGGGGGCATGCAAGCTGGCCGGATTGCCGAAGCCGACGGGCTGCGTGTAGCGGCCGTGGAGGCCGTTGTGGAGAACAATCAGGCGATCGCGGAAGAGTGGCTGGTCCGGATTCTGCGCCCCTATCCGGACCAGGGGGCCCGGTTTTACTCGGCCTCCGGTGATCCGTTATCGAACCCGGTGGGACATCTGTACTGGGAGTCGTCCCGGATCCTGGTGGACGAACTGCTTGGGCAGATGGACGGTGAGCGCGTGACATCGGCAATCCGCTGCATTGTTGAACTCCGCGCGGTGCTCGAATTGCCTCCCAGCGTGGCCCTGGCGTTCCTGTTTGAGCTGAAGGAGATTTTGGACGACCATGGAGTGGCTTCGCTCGAGCTGTACTACCGCCGGATCGACGAGGTCGCGCTTGTCGCTTTTGAAACGTATGTGCGGTGCCGGGAGCGGATCTGCGAGGCTCGAGTCCACGAGGCGCAGCGCAGCGTGTCGGCTCTGAAGCGGGCGCTGGAGTCGCGCGATCCCTCGGCGGTCGCGGAATGAGGTAGCAGAGTGAAGCGCGCAGTATATTCGATCCTGACCGTCGCCGGCATCGCGGTGTTAGCGGGAGCGGCGGCGCGGGACGCGGCGGTCTTGCGGTGGCTGGCCGTTGTGGTCCCGTACGCGGCGTTTGCGACATTCGTGCTGGGCATGAGTTGGCGAGTCACGGTTTGGTCTCTGTCTCCGGCGCCGTTCCGGATTCCGACGGTATGCGGGCAGCAGAAGGCTCTGTCGTGGATTAAGCCGGATCGATTGGAGAGCCCTCCCGATACGTTGGCTGTGGTGGGGAGAATGGCGCTTGAAGTTCTCTTGTTCCGGAGTTTGTTCCGCAACACGAGGATGACGTTGCGCGAAGGACCGCGACTTGTTTTCGGGGAAAACAAGTTCCTGTGGCTTGGAGCGATGGCGTTTCACTGGTCGTTGCTGGTGATCCTGGTGCGGCATTTGCGGTTGTTTCTGGAGCCGCTTCCGGCGATTGTTCTGGCAGCGGAGAAACTCGACGGCTTCTTTGAAGTGGGCACGCCGGTATTCTATGTGACGGATGCCGTTGTGGTTGTCGGGCTGCTTTACTTGTTCCAGCGGCGCTTGCGGGATCCGCTGGTACGATACATTTCCCTGTTCACGGACTACTTTGCGCTGGCGCTGCTTGCCGGAATCGCTTTCTCGGGTATCTGGATGCGGTACTTCGGGCGCGTGGATATTACCGGGATCAAGGAGTTCGCGCTCGGGCTAGCGACGTTCCGCCCTGTGGCACTGCCCGCGCCCAGCGATTCGTTTTTTGTCCATCTCATTCTCGTTTCGACGTTGGCTGCTTACTTTCCGTTCAGCAAACTGGTTCACATGGGGGGCGTCTTTCTGAGCCCGACACGGAACCTGGCGAACAATAACCGCGCGCGCCGGCATGTGAATCCCTGGAATTATCCAGTACGGGTTCACACGTACGAGGAGTGGGAGACGGAGTTTCGCGACAAGCTGGAGGCTGCCGGACTGCCGCTCGAGAGGAAGTAAGTTATGCCAAGCCCAAGGCCAGAAGAACTCGTCCAGATTCAATACCGGCCGCCGGCGAAGGAGTGGTTGGATACGCCGGTAGAGTTTCGGAAGGGCACTTATTGTTATAGTGCGCTGCCGAAGAACCTGCAGTATCTCGGATTTCCCAATCCCCGAGACTGGCAGCCGACGGATGCCGACTGGAAGCTTCCGAAGGACTGGAAGCGGATCATCCTGGAGGGGATGCGGGACCGGCTCAACCGGTTCCGGTCATTCCGGTTGTTCATGGACATTTGCGTGCGCTGTGGGGCATGCGCGGACAAGTGCCATTACTTCATCGGCTCCGGCGACCCGAAGAATATGCCGGTACTGCGGGCTGAGTTGATCCGCTCGGTATATCGTCGATACTTCACACTCACGGGTCGGCTATTTGGCCGTTTGGCCGGGGCGCGGGATCTTACGGAAGATGTGCTGAAGGAGTGGTTCTACTACTTCTACCAGTGCACGGAATGCCGCCGGTGCTCGGTATTCTGCCCTTACGGCATCGACACGGCGGAGATCACGATGATGGTGCGGGAGTTATTGAACCTGGTCGGGTGCAACATCAACTGGGTGATGGAACCGGTGGCCAACTGCGACCGCATTGGGAATCATTTGGGCATTCAGCCGCACGGGTTTAAGGACAGCATCGATTTTGCTGCTTCGGAACTGGAGGAGTTGACCGGGGTTCACGTTGAACCATCGATTAACCGCAAGGGCGCGGAGATCCTTTTCATTGTTCCGTCGGCGGATTACTTCGGAACGCCGCACTACTACACGTTCCTCGGCTACCTGGCGTTGTTTCACCAGATCGGACTCGACTATACGTTCAGCGCTTACGCTTCCGAGGGCGGCAATTTCGGCCTGTTCACGTCGCACGAAATGATGAAGCGGCTGAACGCGAAGGTGTATGCGGAGGCGCGGCGACTGGGGGTGAAGTGGATTCTGGGCGGCGAATGCGGGCATATGTGGCGGGTGATGCATCAGTACATGGCCACGATGAACGGGCCGGCGGAATTTTTGGAGCCGCCCGTGTCGCCGATTACCGGGACGCGGTTCGAACACGCGCGGTCGACGAAGATGGTTCACATCTGCGAGTTCACGGCGGATTTAATTCACCACGGCAAGATCCGGCTGGACCCAACGCGCAACGACCGGTGGAACGTGACATATCACGACTCGTGCAACATCGCGCGGGTGGTAGGGCTGCTGGAGGAACCGCGCTACATTCTTCGCCACGTTTGTAATCAGTTCCACGAGATGCCGGAGAATACGATCCGCGAGCAAACGTTCTGCTGCGGCAGCGGCTCCGGACTGGGGACGGACGAGAATTTCGAGATGCGCATGCGCGGCGGATTCCCTCGGGCCAACGCAGTCCGCTATGTGCGGGAGAAGTACGGCGTGAATCTGCTGACGTGCATCTGCGCGATTGACAAGGCCACTCTGCCTCCGCTGCTTGAGTACTGGACGCCGGGCGTAGAGGTGGCGGGCGTACATGAGCTTGTCGGCAATGCACTGATCCTGGATGGGGAAAAGGAGCGTGAGACGGATCTGCGCGGCGAGCCGATTGCGAGGAAGGGGGTGCTCGTCCATGCGTGACCGGCCGGTTATCTATGGCGGCCTAGCGGTCTTTCTTGCGGTGATTACTCTGCCTTTCTGGAGGGGCATCGAGTCTGGGGTTACGACCAAAGGTCCGGAGTTGGCGCGGCCGGCAACGGCGAGACAGTGCGTGGCGAGCACGGAGTTTATGAAATCGTCCCATATGTTACTGCTGATGGAGATGCGGGACCAAGCGGTGCGCAGCGGCGATCCGTGGTATGTGGGGGCGGGTCATGGGACTTACACAATTAGTTTGACCGGCACCTGTCTGGAGCAATGTCACGGCAGTAAGACCGAGTTTTGCGACCGATGCCACGACTATGCCGGGGTGGCTCCGGGTTGTTGGAGTTGTCATCTGGACGCAGGGCACTCGACAGGTTCGCTGACCGCGATGAGGAGTTCGCGATGAATCTTAGCCGGAAAGCCTTCCTGCGCGTGAGTTGCTTCTCGCTGTTGGGAGCGGCGATGCGGAAGACCGCGGCCGCGTTTGGGAGCACTTTCTCAAGGAAAGTTCAGTGGGGCATGGCGGTGGACATCCGAAAGTGCGCCAGGCGGCCAGAGTGTACGGCGTGCATCGACGTATGCGACCAGGCCCACAATGTGCCGCGAGTTCCGGACAAGAGGCACGAGGTGCGGTGGATTTGGAAAGACACGCCGGAACACGCGTTCGAGGGGGAGGATTTCCGCTACTCGTCCATCGCGAAACTGCCGGTGATGCTGATGTGCAACCACTGCGACGATCCGCCGTGCGTGCGGGTTTGTCCGACGCAGGCGACCTGGAAGCGGGAGGACGGAATCGTGGCGATGGACTGGCACCGGTGCATCGGCTGCCGATATTGCATGGCGGCCTGTCCGTACGAGAGCCGCAGCTTCAATTGGGTGGATCCGCGTCCTTATATAAAGACTGCGAATCCGGAATTTCCGACGCGAACGAAGGGCGTTGTGGAGAAGTGTACGTTCTGCGTGGAACGGATCAGCCAGGGCCGGGAACCCGCGTGCGTGGAAGCGTGTCCAGAGAAGGCGCTGATTTTCGGGAATGTGATGGATGCTAACTCCGAAATCCGGCGCATGCTTTCCTCGCGGGATCATGTGACGCGCAAACCCGAGCTTGGCACGGGGCCGAATGTATTCTATCTTTTATAGGCATAGGTCATGTTCTTGGTTGAAAAAGCGCTGACGGGAAGTAAAAGTTACTGGCGGTGGATGCTTATTCTGGCTGCCGTCATCGCGACAGGGTTTGTGTTCTATTTGCGCCAACTGGATTACGGGTTGGGCATTACGGGATTGAACCGGGACGTCACGTGGGGGCTGTACATCGCCCAGTTTACGTTCTTCGTGGGCGTGGCGGCTTCGGCGGTGATGGTGGTGCTGCCGTACTATCTTCATAACTTCAAGGTGTTCGCGAAGATCACGATTCTCGGGGAGTTTCTGGCGATTGCGGCGGTGACCATGTGCATGCTGTTCATCTTTGCCGACATGGGACAGCCGGCGCGGGTGCTGAACGTTCTTCTTTACCCGACCCTCCACTCGATGATGTTTTGGGACATGGTTTCGCTGGCGGGTTACCTGCTACTAAATGCGGTGATCGCGTGGGCGACGCTGACCGCGGAGCGCAACGGGACTGCGCCGGCGCGCTGGGTGAAGCCGGTGATTCTTTTGTCGATTCCGTGGGCGGTGAGTATTCATACGGTGACGGCGTTTCTTTATGCGGGGCTTCCGGGACGGCCGTTGTGGCTGACCGCCGTACTGGCGCCACGGTTTCTGGCTTCTGCGTTTGCATCCGGCCCGGCGCTGCTGATTCTTTTGTGCCTGCTGATCGCGCGCGTGACGAAGACGCAGGCGCCGCGGGAGTCCATTCAGAAGATCGCGGTGATTGTAACTTACGCGATGGTCGCCAACGTATTCCTGATCCTGATGGAGTTTTTCACCGCGCTATACAGCGGCGTGCCGGAACACCGGGAGCCGTTCCAGTATATGTTCACGGGTCTCGAGGGGCACGCTCGCCTGACGCCGTGGATGTGGACGTCGGTGATCCTGGCCGCCATTTCTCTGGTGCTGCTTATCGTCCCTCGGTACCGGACCAATCCGCGTCTTCTTCCGATCGCGTGCGGCATTGTATTTGTCTCTTTGTGGATCGATAAGGGCATCGGACTAATCGTCGCCGGGTTTGTTCCGTCTCCTTTGGGCGTTGTTCCGGACTATGTGCCGACGCTGCCTGAAGTGCTGATCGTGGCGGGGATCTGGGGCGTCGGCATGTTTATCCTCACGGTGTTTTACAAGATCGTGATTGCGATTCGACCGGAACCCTTCGCCGGGCACGCCGGCGCTTAGCCAAGGAGCCAGCGGTGCACTTCCCGATATCCGGTGTGGACGGGCCGGTGTGGCTGCCGGCGCTCGCCGCGTTCGTGGCGGCGACAGTGTGCGTGCCGGCCGGCCTTTCCGGGGGCGTCCTTTTGCTGCCGTTTCTGATGAGCGTTCTGGGATTCGTGACGCCTGCGGTCACGCCGACGAACCTTCTGTACAACGTGTTTTCGACACCCGGGGGCGTTTACCGGTTCGTGCGCGAGCAACGCATGTCGTGGCCGCTGGCAGGAACGATCATCACCGGGAGCCTGCCGGGCGTTCTGCTGGGAACCTTTGTCCGGCTGCGTTATCTTCCGGACCCGCGCACAATGCGCGTATTCGCCGGCGCGGTTCTTGTGTGGCTGGCTATCCGGCTTTTCTGGAGTCTTCGCTCGGCCGCGCGGGCGACGATGGTCCAAGCTTCGATGGCGCACGCGCCTGCTTCGGGGCTCAAGACCACTTCGATTTCGCTCGCCCGGATCGAATACGAATTTCAAGGACGCTGCTACGGTTTCCGCCCAGGGCCGCTGGCCGCGGTTTCGCTCGGCGTCGGGATGTTGTTCGGGGCTTACGGGGCCGGAGGGAACGTGATTCTGGCGCCTTATCTTGTCTCGGTGCTCCGCCTTCCGCCACACACGGTTGCGGGAGCCACCCTTGTGGGTACATTCGTGACGTCGTTCGCTGGTGTGTGCGCGTTTGTGGGGGCGGGTTACCTCGCCAACCATGCCGCGGTTCACCCGGATTGGCTCCTTGGCGCGATGTTCGGCTTCGGAGGGCTGCTGGGATCCTACGCCGGGGCGTGGTTGCAGCGCTTTCTTTCCGAGGTCTGGATCAAGTTGGCTTTGGGTTTTATGGTTTTGGCGATCGCGGTGAGATACATTTCCGCTTAGTTCTTATGATGGGAAAAGAGGCACGTTAACTCTGGGTCAGGGCTGGAATCAAGCCAGCGGGTGACCCGGCGAACGGGGAGGTCGCCATGTTGACCCTAAAGGACCTGGCAGACAAAGATCTAAGCTGGGTAGAATCCCAGGGCTCGGAGTGGAAGTATATTCTTCGAGCGGACGATTGCGAAGTTGGGTTCCTGAGGTTCGATCCGGAGTCAGAGGACCGGGCTTTGGGTGAGATCTGCGGTCAACGGTGGACGTTCACGCGGTATGAAGACTCGTTGCCGTGCTACATCGAGGTTCATGCCGAAGGGCAGGACGAGCCGATCGCTACTTTGACGCCACGGTGGGGTGGGAGCGGTTCGGTGCAGTTCCGGAGCGGCGCGCGATATTGCTGGAACACGGTTCATTTTTGGAGTGCGCGTTGGTGTTTCCGGCGCGGGGACGGCCATGCGTCCGCCTGCGTTACCGGCGACCCTCCGGCGCGCGAAGGGTCGTCGGTAAAGATCTGCGCCGATGCCGCCGGCCTGCCGGAGACTCCGGCGCTGGTCCTTTTAGGCTGGTTTGTGGAGTTGCTGGTACACGAGCAGATATCCAAGTGTCTGGTCTGCTGAGCGGGAGGGCTACCAGGGACGGGAGCGCGCTACGGAGATGCCGCGGACTTCGTCGGGCCAGCGGCCGCTGACGGCGCAGTAGAAGTGGTAGAGGCTGCCGTCGTGGAAGACGATGCCTGGTTTGTGGGCGTAGTCTTCATCGATACTGCCCGGCGGGCCGGTGTCGACCAGAATTTCCGGGACCTACTCGAAGTGCTCCGGGGATTTGGCAAGGGCGAGCAGATCCCGGGCTTTGCCGCGCGCGTCGAGACCGTAGTAAAAAGCCGCCCAGGTGTCGCGGTAGAGGAGTACGCACGGGTCGCTTGCGAAGCGCTCGTCCGGACTGCCGGAAGTGCCGTTGGGGATGACGGGGTTGCCCTCGTACCGCTTCCAGTGCTTCAGATCGGTTGAAGTGGCGAAGCCTATCTGCTCGCGCCAATGCTTGTAAGCATTCTTGGCGTTGTAAAAGAGATAGTAAGTGCCGTGGTGGCTTAGAAGGCAGGGCTTATAGAGGCCTCCGCGCTCCCAGGAAGCGCCGTGTTCGGGGCGGAGGATGATATCGCCGATTTCCCAGTGGAGGAGATCGCGGCTGGTACAGAGTCCGATGACGGCCGGCCCCTGCTCGTAGCCCGAGCCCGGATAGGCGTGAAAAGCACCCAGAAAGCTTCCGTTGCCTTTCAGGGCGCGGCCCGGCGAGAGGAGAACGTTTTCGCGGAGGATCCAGTTGAGGGCGACGTTGTAGCGAATGACGGGGGAAGAAGGATCGCGCCGCAAGATACAGCGCAGGCGGCGCCAGGTTATCAAGTCGTCGGAGGCGGCGAGACCGGTTTGATACCCAACGCCGTCGAAGCCGACGTAGGTCATGTAGAAGCTGCGGCCATGGCGAAAGACGAACGGGCAATCGACGCTGCGGCTGTCGAAAGAGGCAGGGTCA
>JAKAJI010000205.1 GCA_021813825.1 Acidobacteriota bacterium
GCCGCGGCAATCTGCTTTCGCAAGAACGCCGCCACTCGTTGCGCATCGGCCGCCGCCAGACCGTGCGTGATCAGGCCGCCCCCGAACCCGCACCGTTTCAGAGCAGCCAGATAATGCGGATAATCGAGCACGCCGTCGCCCGCCGTCCCGAATCGTCCATCCGCCAGCCGATCCTTTGCATGAGCAATTGCAATCCATCCGCCGAGCAGTTCCACGGCTTCGTCGAGAAACGCGTGCTGCCGCGCCACGTCAGCGGCCTCGAACAAATTCGCCGCGTCAAACACGATCCGCACCCGCCCGCCTTCCATCTCGTCAATCAACCTCCGCGCCCGCCGAGCCGAACTTACGACATTCCCCAGCTCCGGCTCGACGCCCACGAACACGTCATGCTTTTCGGCCACCGCAAGCAGCCCCCGAAATTCCCGGCACATCTCTTCCCACGCCTCCGAACTCGAGTTCTCCGCGTGATACCGCCACATGTCGTGCGCATCCCGTGTGCCTGTACACACGGTCAGAAGCCGTGTCCCCATCCGCCGTGCCGCCCCGGCGATCGCGGCGAATGCCCGCCGCCCTCGTTCGCGTTCCCCCGCATCCGGATGAATGATGTTGTACGTCGCCGAAACGGCTTCCATCGCAATTCCGTTCTCTTCCGCCGCGGCCCGCACGGCTTCGGCAATCTCATCCGGAATCTCGAGCGGAAGTGGATCCAGCCCGGAGCACGCCATGTTGTACTGCACGGACTCGTACCCCGCGCCTCGCGCCGCCGCGAGCACCGCTCCCGGCGCCGTCCCTCCGAATGTCTTCGCGAAAATTCCCAGCTTCACTCCACACCCCCGGTCACATCCGCCAGCCTCACCGGCTTCCCACTCTTTACCGATTGCGTTATCGCCACCATCCCCTGCACCGACGCAACTCCGTCGTCCACGTCGGCGCCCCTCATCGGCGCCCCGTCGAGGATCACGTCTGCGAAGGCCTCCAGTTGCCTCCGGTAGAAATGCCCGTCGGCACCCAACACACGCGTCGTCTCGCCCGTCGACTCGTGAAAAATCTCCACGTCGCTCGTCTTATACAGCCACGGGTTGTATGTCTTGGCGATAATGCTCCCGTTTTCTCCGTACATCTGAAATCCCTCGTGCCAGTCCATCCGCACCGCCACCGTCAGGTCGAGATGACCCATCGCGCCGCTTGAGAACGCCACATCCACGAACCAGCAGTAAGCGCCGAACCGCTGCCGCAGCCGCGCGTCCACTTCGACAATTTCTCCGCCCAAATATCGCGCCGTGTCGAGCAGGTGGCATCCGTGCGCCAGCATGTAATAGCGCGGCAAATTCGCTTTCGGGTCCACCGCAGGCCGCTTCGCCCGCGTGCTCTTGAACAGATACGGCTGCACGGCGTTCGTCAACTCGTACCGGTGCGTCGAATCGCAGTACCACGCTTTCAGTGCCAATACCTCGCCCATCTCGGCCTCGATGAACCGCTTCGCGCTCTCGATCCCAGCGTCGAACCGCTTCATGTGCCCCACCTGCAGCACCCGCCCGCTCGCCCGCACCGCGCGCTGTAACGTCTCCACTTCCTCCACCGTTACTCCCAGCGGCTTCTCGCACAGCACATGCTTGCCCGCCTCGAGCGCCGCCAGACTCGCCGGAACATGAAACGCATCGGAGGTCGCCACCACTACGGCTTCGACCTCCGGATCGGCAAGCATCGCCTCGTAATTCCGGTATGTCTTCCGCGGGCTGTACGTGCACGCCATGCGATCGAGCAGATCATCCGCCAGGTCGCAAATCGCGTACAACTCCGCGTTCCGCGCCTTCAGCACGCTGTCGAAATGCGCCGCCTGCGCAATCGGCCCGCACCCGAGAATCCCCACCTTCAGCCGCCGCCCACCCTCCGGCTTCCTGCCGTTCTCCATCCCTCCAGCCTCCCAGATTTGGACTGAATCTGCGCGCGACTATTTGACATGTGCGGCACATGTTTTAATGTTAGAAGCATGTCCAAGATGATCCAGGTTCGCGATGTCCCAGACTCCGTTCACCGTGTGCTCAAGGCGCGTGCGGCGCGCGAGGGAATGAGCCTTTCCGATTTCCTCAAGCGGGAGCTCGAACGAGTTGCCCAGCGGCCGACGATGCGCGAATGGCTCGAGTCGACATCCAGCTTCAAGCCGATACCGTCTAAGAAAACCGCCGCGCAGATCATCCGTCAATTACGAGACGAAAGATGATTGTTCTCGATGCCTCCGTCGTCGTCGAGCTCTTAACCGGCGGAAGGCGGTCGGAAGCCATACGCCGCGAGCTTGCCCGGCACGACGAACCTTTCATCGTTCCTCATTTGCTGGATATCGAAGTAGCCAGCGCATTGCGCCGCCTTGCTTCTGGTGGGCGCATCGACGCTCACCGCGCGGGGCAGTTCCTCACAGCCCTGGACTCGCTCCCCGCCGACCGCTACCCCCACCTCCCCCTGCTTCCCCGCATCTGGGAACTCCGGCGAAACTTCACCGCCTACGACGCCGCCTACATCGCCCTTGCCGAGGTTACCGGTTCGGCCCTTTACACCTGCGACGCGAAACTCCGCGACGGCCATGAAGCCCCGGTCGTGATTTTCTCCGGCGATTAGTGCCAACACCCCCTTCCATCGTGCGCGTTCTACGATAATCTCTTGGAACCCGTATCGCACTTCTTCTACTCCCACCGCCTCAAACTCCAGTTCTGGGACTGGGGCCACGACTCCAAACCCCCGCTTCTCCTCGTCCACGGCGGACTCGACCACGCCCGTAACTGGGACTGGGTCGCCCGCTCCCTCCGCAATGACTTCCACGTCTACGCCCTCGATCTACGCGGCCACGGCAACAGCGCCTGGTCGCCCGGCGCGCTCTACTCCATCGCCGAACACGTACTCGACTTGAGCGCCATGGTCGATGTCATCGGCCGCCAGACCATCTGCATCATCGGCCACTCTCTGGGCGGCATCATCTCCTCCACCTACGCCGGCGTCTATCCCGAACGGGTCGAGCGCCTCGTCTCCATCGAAGGCCTCGGCTTCCCCCGCAACCACCGCGTCCACGCCCCCGCGCCCCAGCGCATCCGCTACTGGATCGAGGAAACCCGCCGCATCGAACGCCGCACCCCGCACAGCTACCCCAACCTCGCCGCCGCTGTCGCGCGCATGAAAGAAGCCAACCCGCATCTGTCCGACGAAGTCGCCGAACACCTCACGCTCCACGGCACCAACTGGAACGCCGACGGCTCCATCATCTGGAAGTTCGATAACTTCGCCCGCCTGTTCCCTCCTTACGGCCAGAACTTCGACGACTCGATCGCCCTCTACGGCAACATTGGCTGCCCGACTCTCTTCTTCTGGGGCATGGAAAGCTTCATGAACGACCCCGAGGACGATCCCCGCTTCAAAGCCATTCCCAATTGCCATCTCGTCAAAGTCCCCAATGCCGGCCACTGGGTCCACCACGACCAGCTCGATCTTTTCCTTCGCGAAACCCGCGCCTTCCTCGGTTGCACGAAACCGTGACCGCACCTCCGCCCAACCCAAACCCCGTGAACCCCGAGTTCTACTGCCCCAACTGCAAGAAACCCGTCGCCAATCCCCTCGTCTGCGGCGACTGCGGCTCACTCCTCTGCCGTGACTGCGGCACGCCCGTAGAGCGCATCGATGACCTGGGAATCGGATGAGGGACGCCTTCGAGCTTCCGCCCGCGGGCTACCGGTGGGCGTGCTCGAAGTGCTCCTCAATTTGTTCGAGCGTCTTGCCCTTCGTCTCCGGCAGGAAGAAAGCCGCCGTCACGAAATAAAGCACCGTGCAGGCGGCGAACCCGAAGAACATCGTCGAGTAACCGTACCGTCCCACCACCGGCAGAAAGACCGCGGCGATCGTCGTCGACACGCCCTGGTTCAGCAGAAGCGCGATGCTCATGCCGTTCGAGCGGATGCGCGTCGGCATTAGCTCCGACAGCGCAAGCCACACGCACACGCCCGGGCCGACGGCATAGAACGCCACGAAGAGAAACAGCGTCAGCGCCACCATCCACCCATTGCTTCCGCCAGGTACAGGGGTAATGAGCGCGTTCTCTATCTTCAGATTCGCGCGCCGGGCCGCGTCCAGATCGCCGAGCGGATTAGAAAAGAACGCGACCACCTTATTCGCCGGCACGGCGGCATCGCGAGTAATCTCCAGCGGCTTCGCCGCTGTGTCGTCGGAACGAGCCGCCTTCGTCGCCGCGCGGAAATCGCCGTACGAGTAGATAATGATCAGCGAAGTCGGCCGGTCTTCGATCCTTCTGCCCGCCAGACCCTCGGCTTCGAGCAGCGTATCGGCGGTCTTTTTGTCATAAAGCAGGCTGACTTTCTCCTCCTTCGTCACCATCGCCTGCACGGCGCGGCTGACATCGATTCGGAGTTTCTCTGGCCGCGCAAATAACAGCCCGGTGCCGATCAGGGCCACGATGATTCCCGCAGTCCCGAACGAAAGCAGAAATTTGCGGCCCTTCCGGTCCACCAGCATGGCCCCGCCGAGCGTGGCCAGAAAGTTCACCACGGTGAAGATGACATAGCCCCAGTGCGCCGCTAGGTCGGACAGGCCGCTCTGGATGAGGACGTTGGTATTGTAAGCGATGATCGAATTCACGCCCGTGGCCTGATTGCAGGCCAGAATGATGCAGGCCAGCAGAAACGGAACTACGTACTTGCGGCGCAGCAGCGGCTCGCGCGCCTTCGTCCGATTGGCCCCGGCCGGCGCCGCATGCTCCATCTCCTGCATTTCGAGGTCGGCTTGGCTAGGCGTTCTGGAGCGAAGCAGCGCGGCCCGGGCGGCCTCTTTCCTGCCGCGGCGGAAAAGCCACCGCGGCGATTCGGCCACCATCGTGCTGCCGAGAACGAAAAGCGCGCCGGGCGGAAGCGAGACCCAGAAAATGCTGCGCCACGCGATATCCTCAAACGCCAGCACCTTCGCCGGAATCCCCAGGCTCGCCACCGCATTCACCCGGTAGCTGAAATAAATCCCAACCACCGCCGCGGCCACAATGCCCAGCGTCAGCAGCCATTGAAACACCGCGGTTCCCTTGCCGCGGCTCGACGCCTCCAGGCACTCCGCCAGATATAAAGGCACCACGACGCCAATCAACCCCGCGCTGATCCCCTGCAGCAGTCGGCCCATCACCAGCGGCCCATACCCGTGCGACAGCGCAATGGTCGGAATGCTGATCACAAACAGAATCCCGCTGAGGGTCATCACTAGCCGTCGTCCCAGCCAGTCCGACAACAGGCCCGCGAATACCGTGGAGATGACGCTGCCGAGCAGCACGGCGGCCACGACGATCGACAATTGGCCCGCGGTCAGCCCCGACGTTGCTTCCAGATATGGCAGGGCGCCGGCGATAATCGCCACATCCACGCCGTAAAGCAATCCGCCAAGCCCGGCGACGAGCAGAAGAAAACGATTATAGGTTTGCTGTTTGAAATTCACGTTCTGGCGCCTGACGCGTAAGCATCAGAGTATCAACAGCGTCAGGCCGCGCACCAATCGAGCGCGGCGGCCAGCAGAACGGTGGCCGTCGCCAGTACGGATTCCACTTCAACGTATTCGTCCGGATTGTGCGCGCCCGCGCCGCGCGGCCCGAACAGCAGCGTGGGAATGCCAAACTCGCGCTGTGTCAGACCCGCGTCACAGGGATAAGGCGCCGCCGTCACCTTCACCGGCTCTCCCATCGCCTCCGACGCGCTCTCCACGAACGTCCGGGCCCAGGGATGATCCGCGGCAAGGGCATGGCCAACGAGCGGAGGATCGTAGGCCGGCTTCCAGAAGAGCGGGTGATCGCGGAAGAAAGGATCCTGACGCTCGAAATCGGCAAGCGATGCGCGCACCGCCGCCAGCACCTGCTCCGGATCCTCGCTCGGCAGGAACTGAAAATATACACGCACCGCCGCGGTCACCGGAACACTGTACGGCTCACTCAAATCAAACCGGTTCGCCTCGATGGCCAGAACCTGGACCGGCACGGGATCGTCGAACTGGCGATACGCCTCGTCCGGCTTCACCGTTTTCCGCTTCGCAACCCATGTATCGACCCAGCCCAGCAACCGGCCCAGTGGGATCGCCGGCGAGACAACTTCGCCGGAGGAAAAATACGCCGCGGCGTCTCCCGCCTCGCACCCGATATCGATCACTGCGCCGCCCCGTGACGCCAGCGCGGCTTCCATCTGCGTGCCCTCCGGGATCAGGCAGGCATCGGATTTCGGGCCGTGCAGCCTCGCCGCCAGCGTGCCGCCTCCGCCACCCCACTCCTCGTCCACCACGGATTCGGCGTACACGTCGCCTCCGGGCCGGATACCGTGCTTGCGTAGCGCGCAGATCGCGCCGAACTGGGCCGCCAGCCCGCCCTTCATGTCGAAACTGCCGCGCCCGAACAGCCGGCCATCGCGCAATGTTCCGGACCATGGGCTGCCGGTCCACTTGCCATGTCCTGGCGGGACCGTATCCATGTGGCCGTTGAACAGAACGCTGCGGCCCCGTCCCGAACCGGCGGCCACCGCCAGCACGTTCCGGCGGCCGCTGTAATCGCGATCCCTCCTCACCGCGCGGTGTCCCGACGTCGTGACGAACGCCGTCTCATAGGCCTCCGTATCCACCCCAAACGAACGCAAAAACTCCACCAGCACCGCCTGCCCGGCCGCTTCTTTCCCCTCGGGTGGAATGGCGACCGTATCGGTTCTCACTAACTCTGTCAGCAGCCGGATGATGTCGTCGCGAAGTGGCGCGAGTAGCTCCTTGGCTATGGACGCGGACGATGAGAAGGATCCCATAAGTCTCTATTACACTCCTTTCGCGCCGAACATCAGGATCCATCACGCCTTGCCGCCGAATCGCGCATGATGGCTCACCGGTTGGGCCGGGGCACTGCTAGAGTAAACTGAAATTTGCCGCTTACTCCCCCATCCCCCGCAGTGTCTTCCAAGGCGAGTCTGTTCCGCCAACGTCTCGCCGAGCGCGCGCTCGTCGCCGACGGGGCCATGGGCACAATGCTGTACGGCCGCGGCGTCTTCCTCAACCGCTGTTATGACGAGTTAAATCTCTCCTCCCCGCAACTCGTGCTGGAAACGCACGAGCAGTACGTCCGGGCCGGCGCGGAAATTGTCGAAACCAACACCTTCGGCGCCAACCGCGCACGCCTGGCCGCCTTCGGCATCGCCGAAAAACTCGCCGACATCAACACGGCCGGTGTCCGCCTCGCCCGCCAGGCCGCCGGCGATGCCGCCTTCGTCGCCGGAGCCATGGGACCGCTCGGCATCCGCATCGAACCCCTCGGGCCCACGTCCCTCGCCGAAGCCCGCGCCATGTTCCGCGAGCAGGCCGAAGCCCTCGTCGCTGCGGGTGTCGACCTCATCGTCCTCGAAACATTTTCAAACCTCAGCGAACTCCACGAAGCCGTCCTCGCCGTGCGCGAAGCCGCGGGTCCCGAACTCGTCCTCATCGCCCAACTCACCGTCGATGACGACGGCAATCTTGCCGACGGCACTCAGGTCGAAACCTACACCCGCGCGCTCGACTCCTGGCCCGTCGACGTCATCGGCCTGAACTGCTCCACCGGCCCCAAGCTGCTGCTGGAAACCATCGAACGCATGATGGCGTTCTCCAACAAACCGTTCAGCGCCATGCCGAATGCCGGCCTGCCCGTGCGGATCGAAGGACGCAATCTGTACCTCAGCTCGCCCGAGTATATGGCGCAGTACGCCCGCCGCTTTCTCTGGGCCGGCGTCCGCGTCGTCGGTGGCTGCTGCGGCACCACGCCGGAACACATAAAACTCATTCGCAGCGAAGCGCGCTCGCTCCAGCCGGGCCGCCCGGCCTTCCCGCACACTGCCGTCGCAGCCCGCGTTACCGCTGCTCCCGCGCCTCTCGCCAAGACCCCGGCCGCGGAAAAGTCCGGCCTCGGCGCCAAACTCGCCGCAGGCAGGTTCGTTTCTTTCGTCGAAATCGTCCCGCCCAAAGGCGTCGACGCCTCCCGCGAAATCGCCGGCGCCAAACTCTGCGCCTCCCGCGGCATCGATGTCATCAACGTTCCCGACGGCCCGCGCGCCAGCGCCCGCTTGAGCGCCATGGTTACCTGCCAGATTCTCCAGCGCGAAGCGGGCATC
>JAKAJI010000206.1 GCA_021813825.1 Acidobacteriota bacterium
GCGCTGGGGCGCGGCGCGGGGCGGGGAATTCGCCGAGGGAGTAAGAGAAGACCACGATGTCGCAGGGAGCCATGGGAAGGAGCGCGGCGGCGTCGGTGGTGAGGAACTCGAACGGAACCGGAAAGCTGGCGCGGCGGAGGAGCGTGCGGGCCAAGGCGGCCATTTCGGGGTCGCGTTCGAGACAGACGATGCGGTCGAGGCCGGGCCATTGGGCGGCGGCGGCCCAGGCGATGGCTCCGGTGCCCGCGCCGAGATCGAGGAGGAGGCGGGGTTGGGCGGGGGTTTTCGAGAAGACGAACCGGGCCGCCGCGTAGGTGGCCGGCATCCGGGTTAGCGCGTAGGCGAGCGCTTCGATGGGTGTGAAGGGGCGATGGGGCGAGGCCGGAGCTTCGCGATAGGAGCGGGAAAGGGCGTCCGCGGCGGCGGCGAGGTCACGAAATGAGAAGCGTTCGGATTCCTCATCGAGGGCCGCGCGAAGCGGTTCGGGGATCTGCAAAGCTCAGGCGGCGGCCGGTTGGGTGCGGGCCTGGCTGAGGCGGGAGATCCAGGCTTCGAGCCCGAACAGGACGGCGGAGTAAACTACGTTGCCGGCCAGCGTCCAGCCGAAGAACGGGATGCCGGCGATGTAGCAGGCGGCGAGGCCGGCGGGTGTGGCCGGATACATGGTGCTGGTGAGCCAGACAGCAAAGTTGGTGATGAAGAAGAACTGGGTGGCGCAGAGCAGCGTGGCGGCGGCGATGCGGGGGACGGTGATGCGGTGGCGCATGGCGCGGCCGATGGCGACGCTGATAAGGAAGCTTGCGTAGATGAAGATCTGTGCGCGGGAGAAAGCGGGAACGCCGTAGTAGGCACCGAGGATGGGATCGGTGGCGGCCATGACGGCGATTGGGACGAGGTAGGCCTGCCACCAGGGGAGCTTGGCGCCGGAGAAGAGGCTGGCCGCTCCGACCGGGGCGAAGTTCGGCGGATGAGGGATGAGGCGCCCGAGGACGCCGGCGACGGTGAGCAGTAAAGCCGCCGGGCTCCTGTGGGCGGCGTTTTCCGATTCCGTGCGTTTCATATGCAGCGATTATAGCCGATCGAGGTCGGCCTGGGTCCATTCGGGAAGCGCGCCGGGGCGGCTGGCGACGAAAGCGCCGAGGCGATTGGCGAAGGATCCGGCCTCGGCGGGCGGAAGATGTCGGCTGATGGCGTCGACGAGGGCGGCGGAGAAGGCGTCGCCGGCGCCGACGAGGTCGGAAACAGGGACGGAGACGCCCGGGCATTCGGCGTAGACGCCATCGAGTAACAGGGCGCAGCCCTTGGCTCCGAGGGTGATGCAGACGCCGTGGATGGGGGAACGGCGGGAAAGGGCTTTGCAGAAGGCTTCGAGGGGCGATGCGGGAAGGTTCCAGGCGGAGGCGATGCGGCGGGCTTCGTCCTCGTTGAGCTTTACGAGGTTGGCCTCGCAGAGCAGAGTGGCGACTAGGGAGAGGTCGTCGTTGCCGGGGCGGAGATTGATGTCGTAGAAGGTAGTCGCGTTGGGGCAGGCTTCGATGATGCGGCGGGTGGCGGAGCGGACTGCAGGGCTGCTTTGGGCGAGGGTGCCGTAGTAGATGAGGCCGGGGTTTGCGGCGGTGAGGGCGGCGAGTTGGGCGTCGTCGAGCGAGGGGAAGTCGTAGGCGGCGGGGCGGTGGATGGTGTAGTGGGGCTCGCCGGCATCGAGCGCGACGGTGACGTAGCCGGTGGGCGCCTCCGAAGTACGGGCCATCCAGCGGGGGGAGACACCGAGGCGGCGCATTTCCTCGAGGGCTTTTTCGCCGCGGGGATCGGCGCCGGCGCCGCTGAGGAAATGGACCTGGTGGCCGAGGCGGGCCGAGTGGGCCGCGAAGTTGAATGGCGCGCCGCCGAGACGGTCGCCGGTGGGGAATACATCCCAGAGAATTTCGCCGATTACGATCAGGTTCACGGTAGTGTTTGGCCTAGAGCGGTCCGTCCCTGTATAGCATGTTGCGGGCGGTCTGGGCGAGCGGGAAGCCCGGCGGCGGTTCGCGATCGGGAAGGCTCGTATTCTAAGATGAGTGGGCGGCGCAGAGACGGTTTTGGGTTTGAAGCGTCTAACCGGTTGGTGCAAGGAATCGCAGAAAGTCTGGTCCCCTGCGCGGTCGCGCCGCCGCGGCAAATGGACGAAACAGAGTTGATTCGGGCGGCCCAGGCGGGCGACGAGCGGGCCTTTGAAGAGCTGGTGCGGATGCACGATCAGGCCGTGCTGCGCCTGGCGATGAACCTGCTTCGGTCACCGGAAGACGCCAACGACGTGTACCAGGAGGCGTTTCTGCGGGTGTTCCGGAACCTGAACTCGTTTCGGTTCGACTGCAGTTTTCACACCTGGTTGTATCGGATCGTGACGAACCTTTGCATGGACGCGCTGCGACGGAAGAAAGTGCGGCACGAGCAGAAGCGGCCGGCGGCGGAGGACGGGGCGATCAGCGACCGGATCGAACGGGTGGAGGAAGATCGGGTGCAGGGAGACCCGCAGCGGGCGCTGCTGAGTGCGGAGTTGCGGGAACGGATTGGAAAGGCGCTGGGGGAGCTGACGCCGCGCGAGCGGATGGTATTTGAGCTGCGTCATTACCAGGGAATGCGGCTGCGCGCGATCGGGGAAGTGATGGGGGCAAGCGAGGAGGCGGCGAAGAACTGCCTGTTCCGCGCGACGCAAAAGATGCGCGCCTCGCTGGGAGATTTCGTATGACTTGTGACGAGGTAAGGCTCCGGCTGTCACTGCACGTATACGGCGAGTTGAGCTTCAACGAAGAAGAGGCGGTAGAGACGCACCTGGCGGGCTGCGAGGCTTGCCGTGTGGCGCTGGAACGGACGCGGCTGATGCACGAGGCGTGGGACGAGATCGAGGCGTCGCCGTCGCCGGCGATGCTGGCTTCAAGCCGGCGGGAGCTGATGGCGCGCGTGACGGCCGCCCGGGAGTCCAAGGGCTGGACGGGGCGGCTGGCTGAGCGGTTAGGACTGAAGTGGAAGCTGGTGAGTCCGATATGGCAGCCGCTGGGGGCGGTGGCTCTGCTGCTGGCCGGATACTTCGGAGCGAGGGTTGGCCCGTTGGCGCCGGGACGGCCGGATGAGGCGTCGCTGGCGGCGCCGGTGGCATCGCGGGTACGGTATGTCGAACCGGAGAAGGCGGGACGGGTGCGGGTGGTGGTGGAGGAAGCGCGGCAGCGGGTGCTGACCGGGCGGCCGGACGACGAGTCGATCCGGCGGTTACTGATGGCGGCGGCGCGGGACCCGGGGGATCCGGGGCTGCGAGCCGAGTCGGTGAATTTGTTGCGAGGCCAGTTGGACAGCGAGGACGTGCGGGCGACGTTGCTGTACGAGGTGCAGCACGATCCGAACGCGGGTGTGCGGCTGGCGGCGCTGGAGGGCCTGAAGCAGTTTGCGGGCGACCCGCAGATGCGGCGCGTGCTGACGCAGGTGCTGCTGAGCGACCGGAATCCGGGCGTGCGAAGTGAAGTGATCGACGTGCTGGTGGAAAAGCGCAGCGACGACGTGGTGGGCACGCTGCAGGAGCTGATGCACGGAGAAGAGAACCAGGACGTCCGCGACCGGTGCGAGCGGGTGCTGGCGTCCTGGAAGGCTTCGGCGGGAACGTTCTGAGGCGCAGGAGATGCCGGGCTTGTTGGAAAGGATGAGAACGGGGGTTGCGGCGGCGATTGTGGCTGCCGTGTTTGGGTGCGGCGTTATGGCGCAAGCCCCGGCTCCCGCGGCCCACCCGGGGTCGTATCTGGGCATCGGTGTGCGCGAACTGGCGGCGCAGCGGGCCGAAGCGCTGGGCGTGCCCGGCGGCCGTGGCGTGGAAGTATCGGTGGTGGTGGATGGAACGCCGGCGGCGCGAGCGGGATTGAAGACCGGCGATATCGTGCTTCAGTTTAACGGCCAGCCGGTGGAGGGCGTGGAGCCATTCATGCGCATGGTCCGGAACGCCCCGCCGGGACGCGCGGCACGGCTGCAAGTGTGGCGCGAGGGAGCGTCGAAGACGGTGAGCGTGGTGCTGGGAGCGCGGCAGCCAGGGATGCCGAAATTCGTCACCGGGCCGCCGGCGCCACCGGGAAACGCGATGGCTGGAGATCCGATGTTCGAGGAGTTTCCGGGATGGGTTCCGATGGGCGGCGCTGGGCTGCTGGGGATCGAGGTGGAAACTCTCACACCGCAGTTGGCCGAGTATTTCGGCGTGAAGGCGGGCGTCCTGGTGCGCTCGGTACGGCGGGGTGGGGTTGCCGACCGCGCGGGCATGAAAGCCGGTGACGTGATCGTGAAGGTGGAAGACACGCCGGTAGCCACGACCGGGGACTTGCTCGATGCCGAGGCGACGGCGCACGCCGGAGGCAGTTGTGCGATTACCGTGACGCGCGACCGGAAGCCGCGGATGATCACGGCGATCCTGGACGGCGACACACAGCACGTGACGCCGGTCCGGCTGCACGAGCGGTAGCAGCCGCGGTTCAGCCGTTGGCTGCGGCCAATTCCTCGACGCGCAACAGTAGCTCCACTTCGGCACGCGGAAGTTGGAGAGCGGCGGCGATACTGGCGGGCTTCTCGCCCTGGCGGGACAGGCGGAGGACTTGCGTTCGTTTGTTCAGATTGAAACCGGAGCGAAGCGGCGGCGGGGGGACGAGCGCGGTGGAGCGGTCCTCGGCGGCGCGGAGGCGGGTGTCGAGCGAGTCGAGGCGGCTTTCCAGTTGCTCGCGGATGTGGTTGAGTTCGGCGGTCAGATCGGGGGCGGCGCCGATGGGTTGGCGTTTCAGCGACAGAAAAAGAAACAAGGCGGCCAGCAGGCCGAGGGCTTCCACGCCGAGCGCGGTGTAGACAGCCCACAAGGGGAGAGTCAGCATCATTCGATCGACCTCAATCTTTCCTGGCGGCTTACGACCTGCTGAATGCGCACGCCAAAGTTTCCTTCCACCACAACTACTTCTCCGCGTGCGATGACGCAGTTATTCACGATGACCTCGACGGGTTCGGAGACGGTGCGGTTTAGCTCGACGATGGAGCCGGTGGTGAGTTTGATGACGTCTTTGAGCGGCAACTGGGACTGGCCGAAGGATACGCTCACCGGAAGTTGAACGTCGAGCAGGAGATCGAGCCGCTTGGATTGCAAGTGCTCTGTAGCGAGGGCGCCCGTTTGGGGCGCTGGGCTGGCGGCCTGACGCACGGGCCCGGCCGGGGGATCGCCGGGTTCGACGGCGGCGTCTGGGACTGCCAGATAAAGCGGGAGCGTTTCGTCGCCGGCATGAACCAGGACGGAAAACGGGAAGCTGCCGGCGGCGGAGGCGGAGAGGTCCGGCTCGAGGCAGTTGACCTCGCGCCCCAGGCGGGCCGTCAGAGCCTGGGCGAGCCCGCCAAAGGCCTGGCCAGCCACTTCGCGGAACGTATCCCGAGCCATCGCTTCATCGACCTGCTCGATGAGGGCGGCGGTGAGGACGGTGTCTCCGATGCCGTGCCAGGACGCGGCGGGGACCGCGAGTTCGAGGGCCGCGCCGGCCGTGTGGCTGAATTGCTGGCGCCAGACGAGCGTACCCGGCTTCGTAAGGTCATCGGGCTGCGAAGAAGTTTCCTCGACGTCCACGACGACTTTCGTGCCCGTCATGGACTCGATGGCCAGCGCCAGGTTTTTGGCAAACTCCTGCGCGGCCCAGAGCGAAGCGGGGGAGGCCGCCATGATCAGGCTCCTCGCTCCATCGGCCAGCGTTTCTCGATGTAGGTTCTCAGGCGCATGATCGCCTGCGACTTCAATTGCGAGATCCGGGACTCGTGAAGTTTGACGACCTTGGAAATCTCACGCAGGGTGAGTTCCTCATGGAAGTAGAGGCTGAGCACGAGGCGCTCGACCTCGGGGATCCGGTCGAGGGCGGCGGCAAGGAGACGCAGGAGTTCGCTGCGCTCGAGCAGGCGGGACGGCCAGTGCTCCTCGTCGTCGGAGATGTACTTGAGCAGATCCCGGCCGTCCTCTTCCGGGGAAGCGCCTTCGAGGCTACCCATGTTGACGCCGCGAACGTCGATGAGCCACTCATGATATTCCTCGAGCGAGAGGCCGAGTTCGGCGGCGATCTCGTCCTCGGTGGGGGCGCGGTGGAGGCGTTGTTCGGCGCTGGCGATGGCCGCTTCGATCTGCTTGGTGCGGCGGCGCTGCTGCCGGGGCGCCCAGTCGAGACCGCGGAGGCTGTCGAGGATCGCGCCGCGGATCTTGTATTCGGCGTAAGTTTTCAGCTTGACGTTGTGGGTTGGATCGAAACGGTCGATCGCCGAGATCAGCCCGACGATGCCGGTCGAGACAAGGTCCTCGAGGTTGACGCTTTCCGGCAGACGATCGTGAATGCGCCGCGCGATGAGCCGCACCTGGGGCAGGTGTTCGAGGATGAGACGCTCGCGTTCTTCGGGCGAGGTCCAGGCTCCTTCGTCATATCCGCGTTGTTGTTTGGGGCTGGCCGACACGGGTTCTCCTTCAGGCCGCGGCGGAGGCGGCCGCCTTCCGGCAAGCGCGAACACCGCGGATGATCCAGTTGGCTAGCTCGGAAGGATCGGCGGCGGCGAGGTCGTCGGGAATCTTCGGGCCGGCCGAATAAAACGACAGTGGCAGCCCGGTTCGTGCGCTTTCGTTGAGCATCGGTCCATAGACATGGGTCTCGTCGAGGCGGGTGAACAACAGCTTCGCCGGCCGCGCTGGGAGGAAACGGTTGGTGGCTTCGGCCAGATCGGCGGTCCGCATTGACGCCGGCAGCACCAGGTGGGTGTCGATGTGGGGCTGGGAGGCGAGAAATTCCATGAGCGGGGCAGCGTCGCTCGAATCGGCTCCGCTCCAGCCTGGTGTGTCGATCCAGACCCACTCTTTGCCGGGATGCTCCTCGATGGTCTGTTTCAGGCCGCGGACGCTGTCGACAGCGACAAAGGCAGCGCCGAGAATCGCCGCGTAGCTGCGGAGTGGCTCTGAGGCGGCGACGCGCTGGGTGTCGGCGGAAATGATCAGCGAAGGACGGCGGGAGGCGAGGGAATGCCGGGCGGCCATTTTGACCAGAGCCGTCGTCTTTCCCGCGCCGGGTGGGCCGACCACGGCAACCAGTCGCCGGGATGATTCGCTTTCCCCGGCCGTCGGGTCGGTGGGAACGAAATGGGCGATGGCGGACTCCACGCGATCCAGGGGGGAGGCCGAAAGGGTGGAAGTAGCCTCGGCGCGGTTGACGATGGCGCCGATCCACTCGGGATCCACCTCGGCGGCTTCGAGCGCCCGTACGCCCGGCTCGAATTCTTCGGCGACGCTTAATCGCACGGCGATCGATTCGGCGCGCTGGAGGGCGTGCGCAAGCCGTTCGACCCGGCCCACAAGCGCTTCGAAACCGGCGGCGGACCTGGCTTCGATCTGGCGGTCCTGGCGCGGCCGCTCGGTGGCGGTATCGCGGTTTCTGGCCGGCGAGCCGGCACCGGCTGTGTTGGTCACCGCGCAGACGACCTCATACTCGCCATAGCGGCGGGACTCCCCCGAACTGCGGCGGGACTCGATCAGCATCGCGTCCGGGCCGAGTTCACGCCGCGCCTCGCAGAGCGCCGCGTCGACCGAACTTGCGAAGAACGACTTAATTCTCATCTTCTGGCTACCTCATCCAACCTCGGCTGAACTCCCGTCGACGGCGCGTATGGCGCGGTGTGTCCGGAAGCGTCCACCCAGGCGTACTTTCGGCAATTCCGGGGGAAAACATTACTTCACCGATCCAAGAGAAATGACTTTGACGCCCGGGGACAACTCGCTGTGCGAGAGCACCGCCAGGTTCGGCAGAGTGGCTTCGATCATCTGCCGGAGGAAGAAGCGGCACCCCGAGCCGGCCAGCAGCACCCCCGCCGCATCGGGTGAGCCCAGGCAGGCCTGAATGCGCTGGACCACGTCGCGAATCCGCTGCGGAGGAAGAGTGAAGTGGCTGGCCGTTTCCGAGTGTTCGACCGAGGATTCGATGGCCTGCTCGATCGCCGGGTCGAGCAGCCAGGCCGGAAGTTCTCCCTGTGGGTTCAGATAGGGCTTGAGCAGGGGTCGGCGGATCGACTGGCGGGCGTATTCGGTGAGCAGGACCGGGT
>JAKAJI010000207.1 GCA_021813825.1 Acidobacteriota bacterium
GGTAGCGGCGCCGGTGCTGGTTTGGGGCGAACAAATCTCGCGGATTCGGCGTCTATTAGGTGCATGGCGGCCTTTTGGACGGATTTGTCGCTGGACTTTCGGCATACGCTGCGGTTGTTGCGTTCGAGTCCGGGGTTCACGCTGACGGCGGTGGCGGCGCTGGCATTGGGGATCGGGGCGAACACAGCGATTTTTTCGGTGGTAGACACGGTGCTGTTGAAGCCGCTGGCTTTCCCGCATCCTTCGCGGATTGTGGTGTTGATGAACACGTCACCGCAGGGATCGTCGCCGGCGGCGTCTGTGACGAAGTACAACGTGTGGCGGCAGCAGACGCAGGTACTCCAGGACGTGGCTGCATTCGACACGGACGGACCGGGACTGAACTTGAGTGGGGGCGACCACCCGGAGCAGCTTAAGGCAATTCACGTGTCCCATGAGTTCTTTTCGCTTTTTGGCGCGAAGGCGGAACTGGGGCGGACGTTTACGGCGGCGGAGGACCGGCCGCGGGGCGGGAACGTGATTGTGCTTTCGGACGGGTTGTGGCGGCGGCGGTTCGGGTCGGACCCTTCGATTGTGGGGAAGTCGATTGCGCTCGCCGGGGTGCCGTACACGGTGATCGGGGTTGTGGAGGCGGGGTTCACGTTCGATCCGCAGCCGGAGTTGTATCTGCCGTTTCAGGCGGACCCGGAGAGCGTAAACCAGGGACATTATTTCCGGGCGGCGGCGCGTTTGAAGCCCGGAGTGACGCTGGCGCAGGCGAATGCGGGGATGGCGGTGGCGGCGCAGGAGTTCCGGAGGCGGTTCCCGCAGAACATCGGTCCGCAGGACGGGTTCGGCGTGGAGCCGATGCAGGAGTTGCTGGTGCAGAATGTGCGGCCGGCGCTGTTCATATTGCTGGGGGCGGTGGCTTGCGTGCTGTTGATTGCGTGCGCGAATGTGGCGAGCCTGCTGCTGGCGCGGGCGACGGTGCGATCGCGGGAGATTGCGATCCGGGCGGCGATGGGGGCGGGGCGCGGGCGGATTGTGCGGCAGCTTTTGACGGAGTCGACGGTGCTTTCGGTGGCGGGAGGACTGGTGGGGTTGCTGATTGGAGTGGTGGGGGTGCGGGCGCTGCTGGCGGTGAGTCCGGGGGGAATTCCGCGGATCGGGCCGGAGGGTGCGAACGTGACGCTGGACTGGCGGGTGATGGCGTTCACGCTGGGGCTGTCGGTGGCGACGGGGATTCTGTTTGGGCTGGTTCCGGCGCTGCACGCTTCGCGGGCGGACCTGAACTCGACTTTGAAGGAGTCGGGGGCGCGGTCGGGCTCTGGGCTGCGGCATAACAAGACGCGGGCGAGCCTGGTGGTGGTGGAGACGGCGCTGGCGATGGTGCTGCTGACGGGGGCGGGGTTGTTGATCCGGACGTTTTCGGCGCTGCATTCGGTGAACCCTGGGTTCGACCCGCACAACGTGCTGACGATGGACACGTCGCTCGGGGGCGGGAAGTATGACAAGACGGAAGCGATCGATTCGATGACGCGGCAGGTGTTGGAACGGGTGCAGGCGATTCCTGGCGTGGAGGCGGCCGCGGCCTCGGACTACGTGCCGCTCCAGGGCGGGTTGGGGTTGGGGTTCGTGATTCAGGGGCGGCCGTTAACCAAGGGGCCGGTGCATGGCGGGGCGGCGTGGAACTACGTGACGGCGCGTTTCTTCGACGTGTTCAAGATTGCGATTGTGCGGGGGCGGGCGTTTACGGAGCATGACACAGCCGCGACGCCTCCGGTGGTGGTGATCAACGAGGCACTGGCGCGACGCTTTTTCAAGGATAGTAATCCGCTGGGGCAGCATTTGATTATCGGCGTGGGAATGGGACCGGGCTTCGTGCAAGCCCCGAGGGAGATTATCGGCGTGTCGGCCGATTCGCGGGACGGGGGACTGAACAACGATCCGTTTCCAGCGACCTTCATTCCGATCTCGCAGGTTCCGGACGCATACATGGCTTTGAATAACCGGTTCATGCCGCTTGCCTGGGTGGTGCGGACGAGGGTGGAACCTTACTCGGTGTCGGCGGCGATTCAGCGGGTGTTTGCGGAGACGGCGAACTTACCCGTGGCGCATGTGCAGACGATGGGACAGATTGTGATCGATTCGACGTCGCGGGACCGGTTTAACACGATCTTACTCGGGATTTTTGCGGGGCTTGCTGTGTTACTGGCTTCGATCGGGTTATATGGGCTGATGACTTACTCGGTGGCGCAGCGGACGCTGGAGTTTGGGATCCGGCTGGCGTTGGGGGCGGACCGGCCGGTGCTGCGGAACATGGTGATCCGCCAGGCGATGACGCTGGCGGGCGCGGGGATTGTGGTGGGGCTGGGAGCGGCGTACGGGCTTACGCGGCTGATGAGCAGCTTGTTATTCAGTGTGAAGCCGGCGGATCCGCTGGTGTTCGGTGGAGTAACTGTGTTGTTCGCGGCGGTGGCGCTGGTGTCGAGTTACTTACCGGCGCGGCGGGCACTTCGGGTGGACCCGATTGTGGCGCTGCGGTACGAGTGAGGCGGCGGCCCGTTCAGACGAGTTGGACCTGGGAGAACTCGCGGTAGTGGACGGCGGCTTTGTCGGGGAAGAAGCGCTGGATGGCGAGGGTGACAAAGACGGTTTGCTGGGGGCCGAAGGGTTCGAGGTCGCCGAAGCGCAGTTTGCCGACGCCGTGTCTCTTGCGAAGGCGGCGGTAGGTTATGGTGGAGTTGCGCTGAAGGTACATTTTCCAGGTTCCCGTGCCATCGCGCAAGCCGAAGACGCAGCCCCAGGGAGAGACTTCGATTTCGGTCAAAAGGTTGCGATTTTCGTTCCGGGCAAACTCCTGGAAGGTTTTGGCCAGGAGGGTGGTGTTCATGCGCTGGTTTGGGAGGCTTCCGGGCACGGTGAAGTACCTATCCGGATTCAAGGGGTCGCGTTCGGCGACGTAGTCGTTGCGGTTGATCTCGCCCCAGGTATCCTTGTCCTTCTTGAGTTGGCCGCCTTTGTGATGCGCGAGGGGTTTCGGGGCGAGGACGGTGTCCTGGCCGCTTTTCCGGTAATAAACGCCTTCGATGATGTTGCGCCAGACCTGTTCGACGGTGCCGCCGAGAGCGTTGAAGTTGTCTTCGCCCATGGCGTCCTTGACGGTGGTTCCGTCGATGCCGGCGTGGTAGCAACTCGGGCCGCGGTCGTCGCCGCGGATGATGACGGAGCAGCCGTTGACGGCGGCGGTGAAGAAGAACTTGGGATTGGGGATGGGCGCGACGCCGGGTCCGACGGGGAACGTGGCGGTGTTGGCGTCTTCGATTTTGAGTTTCACTACGGCGCCGGCGCCGTTCCAGGGGAGCCACCAGATGGGGATGTAACCGGCGCGGGAGCCGACGGTGGACAGCGAGGGGTCGTCGCCGTATTTGATGTCGAAGCTGAGGGCGCCCTTGTGGGCGGTGTTGCTTTGGTCGTCGACGAATTTGATGAAGGCGATGCGGTCGGCGGCGTTTTCCAGTTTTTGTTTGCTGAACTGGACGAAGTTCGCGCGCGGGGCGACGTCGGTGCGTCCGCGGGGGGCTTTGATGACGCGCCCGGGGCGAATGGAGCCCGAGGGCGGGTAGACGGGCTGTTTGCCCATGAAATCGAGCACGGGGCCGGCGAAGCCAAACTCGAAGACTTTGTTCGCCCTGTCGATCAACTCTGGGGTTGCCATGCGAATTCCTCCAAAAAACGGGTGACCAAGCGGGACCGCCAGCGAGGCCCGCACGATGCGATTCCGGCCCGGTTTCCAGAGAGAATATCATGCCGGGCTGTCGGACTTCGAGCGCCGGGGCGCGGCAGGTTCACTCGGCGCGGAGGGCGATCATGGGGTCGGTGAGCGAGGCGCGGCGGGCGGGGAGGTAGCCGGCGATGGCGGCGACGGCGAGCATGAGGGCGATGACGCCCAAGAAGGTGACGGGGTCTTCGGGGCGGACGCCGTAGAGGAGGCCCTGGATCAACTGGGACGCGGCGGCGGAGACGAAGGCTCCGACGGCGAGGCCGATGGCGGCGAGGCGGAGGGTTTCGCGGAGGATGCCGTTTTGCAGGGTTCCGGGCGAGGCGCCGAGAGCCATGCGGATGCCGATTTCCTGTTTGCGCTGGCCGACGGAGTAAGAGATGACGGCGTAGATGCCGAGGGAGGCGAGAACGAGGGCGAAGGCGGCGAATCCGGCGAGCAGGAAGACGATGAAGCGGCGCGGGGAGACGGAGCGATCGACTAACTGCTCTAAGCTTTCGAATTGTTCGCGGGGCATTTCGGGGTCGAGCGGAAGCAAGGTTTGGCGGACGGAGGAAGTAAGTGCGGCGGTATCGAGGCGGGAGCGGAGGACTAAGTAGATGGACGGGAGGTCGTGGACCTGGCGTAGAGTGAAGTACATTTCGCTTCCCGAGGCCTGTTCGAGGGCGAGGTGGCGGACGTCACTTACGATGCCGACGACGCGGCAGGGCGTCTTGAAGGGGCCGTCGACCTGGCGGCCGAGGGCTTCTTCGCCATGCCAGAGGCGGCGGGCGAGGGTTTCGTTGATGACGATGGCGGGTTCGGTTTCGGTGGTGTCGCGTTCGGTGAAGTCGCGGCCTTCTATGATCCGGATGCCGGCGGCGGGAATGTAGCCGTCGCTGACAACGTGGACGAAAGCTTCGGGATACTCGTTTGGTTTGTAAGTCATGCCGTGGGCGGCGATGCCCCAGGTGCGGTTGCGGCCGAGGGGCGGAGAGTCGATGATGCCCGCGGCCTCGACGCCGGGGAGCGAGCGGACGCGGCCGAGGACGTCGTTGAAATAGGCGTCTCTGCGGGCGACGGTGGTTTTCGCCATGTTGTCCTGCAGAAACTGGCTTGGCATGTCGATGCGCATGGCGGCGGCCCGGGCGGGTTGGAAGCCGAGGTTGACGTCGAGGACGCGGAGGAAACTGCGGATGAGGAGTCCGGTTCCGACGAGGAGGACGCTGGCGAAGGCGATTTCGGCGACGACGAGGACGGAGCGGAGGAGGCCGTGGCGGTGGGAATCGGTTGCGGCGCGACCTTGTTCTTTGAGGGCTTCGCCGACGTCGCCGCGCGGGACGTGGAGGGCGGGCGCGAGTCCGAAGACGACGCCGCTTAAGACGGCGAGGGCGATGGTGAAGGCGAGGGCGGTCCCGTCGAGGCGGACGGAGGAAAGCAGGGGGATGTTGAAGGCTGTGAGTCCGGCGAGGGCGCGGGTGCCAAGCCAGGCGAGGCAGGCTCCGACGGCGGCGGCGAAGAGTGCGAGGAGAAGGCTTTCGGTGAGGACCTGGCGGGCGAGGCGGGCGAGGCCAGCGCCGAGGGCGGAGCGGATAGCGAATTCCTTCTGGCGGGCGGCGCCGCGAACGAGGAGTAAGTTAGACAGATTCGCGCAGACGATGAGCATGACCGCGACGACGGCGAAGGCGAGGGTGAGTAAGGCGGGGCGGAGGCGTCCACTTACATGCTGTTTGAGGGGAGTAAGTTGGGGAGTAATATCGTTGCCGCGGTGCGGCTCGCGGGTGATGAGTTGGCCGAGGACGGTGGCTTCGGCCTGGGCGGATTGGATGGTTACCCCGGGCTTGAGGCGGCCGACGACGGCGAGGGTGTTACCCCAGCGGTCGGTCTCGTCAGTTAGCGGGAAGGGGACGTAAAGGTCCATTTGGATGCCGGGTGCGAAGACGGCTCCGAAGTCGAAGGAGGCCGGCAGGACGCCGACGACGGTGACGGGGGAATCGTCGAGAGGGATGGTGCGGCCGACGAGGTGGGGGTCGGAGGCGAAGCGGCGGACCCAGAGGCCGTGGCTCAAGAGGGCGGCTTTGGGACCGTTCCATTGGCACTCCTGGGTGCTGAAGCCGCGTCCGATTTCGGGCTTGACGCCAAGGAGCGGGAAGAAGTTCTGCGAGACGGGGAGGACGTTGAGGCGCTCGATGCGGCCGTTCCAGTTGAGGGTGCTGTCGCCGGGTTCGTAGAAGGCGAAGTAGGCGGCCATGTCCCTGAAGGAGTGGTTCCGGTTGCGGAAAGAGAGGAAGCGGAGAACCTGGAGGGTTTGGGCGCTGAGGCCGTCTTCGGGCGGGGCGTTGGCGACCCAGACGAGGCGGTCGGGTTGGGAGAAAGGCAGAGGCCGGAGAAGAAGAGTGGAAAGGACGCTGAATACGGTGGTGGCGGCTGCGATGCCGAGGGCGGCGATGAGGACGGCGAAGGCGGTGAAGGCGGGTTCGCGGCGCATAGTGCGTAGGGCGTAGCGGAGGTCCTGGGCGAGGCGATCCGCCCAAGGGAGGCCGCGGGCGTCGCGGTGTTCTTCGCGGGCGGCTTCGACGCCGCCGAATTTTGCGAGGGCGAGGCGGCGGGCTTCGCGCGGATCGGCGCCGCGACTTACTAAGTCGTCGATGGCTAGCTTGAGGTGGGCGGCGATTTCGGCGTCGAGGTCCTGTTCGCGGCGGGAACGGTGGAAGGCGGCGAGAAGGCGGGCGAGGAGTTCACGCATTGCCGTTCTCCCGGGCGCGCGAGGCGAGAACGCGGCCCATTACATCGGCGAGGCGCTGCCAGTAGGCGACATCCTGGCCGAGGCGGACGCGGCCTTTGGGGGTGATGGAGTAGAACTTGGCTTTGCGCTTGTTTTCGGAGGCGCCCCATTTGGCGCGGATCCATCCGCGATGCTGGAGGCGGACGAGGGAGGCGTAGATGGTGCCCTGGTTGAGCAGGATTTCATCGCCGCTCACCTGTTCGATGCGGCGGGCGATTCCGTAGCCGTGCTGGGGGCCCATGGCGGCGAGCGTCTGGAGGACCATGACGTCGAGCGTGCCCTGGAGCAGGCCGAGCTTCGATTCGGGCATTTTTCCCTCCTGTGGGATGGTCACATAACAGAATACGATATTCCTGTGGTATGGTTACAGGAAGAATGCGCGGTGTGGCGAAAATCGCGCTGGTGGCGGCTTTGACGACGCCCGGGATTTTGCGGGCCGGTTTCTGTTCGGCCGATGACGGGGACCCGAGGCAGGATTTTCAAGTGTTCGCGGGGTATTCACCGGCGTCGACGACGCTGGTCGGAACGGCCACGGACCGTCAGCTTGCGGTAGTGGGGGCGGCGTATAGTTACCGGTGCTGGATTTACCGGCATATGTCGATCAGTTACACGGGGACGCTACTTCCGGCGATGGTTTTGTTTCAGCCGACGCAGTATGTTTCCACTTCGAGGGCGGCCGCGGCGGTATCGCCGGCTCATGCGGTGTACGCGATCGGCGTGGCGCCGCTGGGGTTTACGTTCGAGTTTGCGCGGCGGCGGCGGGTGTATCCGTTTGCGGAGACGATTGAGGGGATGATCGGATCGACGGAGCCGATTCCGGAGCTGGGGACGAATGCGACGGGGTTGAATTTCCTGATCGACGTCGGCGGCGGCGTGCGGTGGCGGGTGCGCGAGCGGCAGACGCTGAGCCTGGGTTACCGGTTCCTGCACGTGTCGAACGCGGACACGACGAATTTCAATCCGGGGTTAGACAACAACGTGTTTTACGTGGGGTATTCGTTTTCGCGGTAGGCGCAGGGCCGTTTGTACAGCATTTTGGGGCGAGCGGGTATATGCTATAGGCCAGAACGCAACACAACCGAGTTTCACCGCGTAGGAAAGGAGTCATCCATGAAACGAGATGGCTGCAAGACCGCCGTGATTCTAGCCGTGCTTGCACTAGCCGGCTGCTCGGGCCCTTCCAGCACCTCGAGCCCGAAAACCGAAACAAAAGAAGCCGCCGCGCCGCCTGTTCCGGTCACTGCGAAGACCGCCTATTGGGAGATGTACAAGCTGGCCTACCAATGGGACCACAATGCTCATCCGCTGTCGATGAAGGAGGGCCATGTCCCGGGCATAACGAATGCGGATGGGAAAGCAGGACTGTGGGAAGCGCAGTTCGGGGCGATCGACAAGAAGCAGGCGCGAAAGTTCACCTACTGCGTGCTGGACAAGGCGCCGGAGTATTCCAAAGGTGTGAACGTCGAGGAGCCTGTGCCGTGGCTTGGACCGACGCGCGATGCGATGACGTTCACTTCAAGCGATTTCGCGACGGATTCCGACGCAGCCTATGCGACCGCGCATGAGGAG
>JAKAJI010000208.1 GCA_021813825.1 Acidobacteriota bacterium
ATGGTGGATTCGACGCGGGCGAGGGCAGCGTTCGAGATGACGGAGGAGTTCTGGTCGCGGGCGGAGTCGAGGACGTTGTCGATGGCGTGGAGTTGGCTGAGGACGTCGCGGTAGCGGTGGAGGAGGGAGTCGAGATAGGTGGTTCGGCGGCGGTTGAGGTCCTGGAGGGAGGCGAGGAGGCGGCGAGCCTGGTCGAGTTTAGCCTGGTTGGCGGACTGGCTGGCAGCGGCTTTGTTTATGTCGGACTGGATGGCCTCGGCGCGGGCGCGGGCGGCGTCAGCCTCGGCTTGCGCGGCTTGAACCTGCTGGGTGAGGGCATCGAAACGTTTCTGCCAGTCCGCCTGGGCGGTGTTGAAGCGTGTGTTGGCCGCTTCGGTGGCTTTGCGCTGATCCTCGTCGAAGGAGTTGACACGCAGGTTGAGGCGGTTGATTTCGATGTGGGCTTCGGCGAGTTGCTGCTGGAGGGACAGGACTTCAGCATCGCGCTGGGCGAGCAGGGCGCGGGTTTTGGCGTCGCGTTGGGCGGCGGCGCGTTCGGCTTCGTGCTCGGTTTCTTCCGGCGCGGCGGGCTGCGAAGGGGCGGGCGCGGCGGGAGCGGCCGGAGTGCGGGCGGTGGCTAGCGCCTTCTCGGCCGCTGTGGCCTGTTTGCGGGCGAGCGAGGTCTGGTGGGTTTGCCAGATGACAGCGACGAGCGTGGCCAGCCAGGCAGCGGTGAGGATGAGGATCGGAAGGCGCGCACGCACGTGCTTCATCATAACGTGTTACTTCCTCTTCCAGACATAGCGGGAGCGCCAGGCGAGGCGGGCTTCGGTATCGCCGCTGTGGCCCGTGATTTTGACTTCTAAGTTCTCCCGGGGCTTGGGCGGAAGGGCGAGAGTAAGACTCCAACCGGAGAGCATGCGCGTGAACATGTGGTTGAGCGAGTCGGGGATTTCGGCGGGAGAACGGGCGAAGTCGGCCTCGCCCGCGGTTTCATTGGCGAGCGTGGTCAGGCCGTTCTGGTAGGCCTCGTTCAGACGGTCGGGGCGGTAGTGGAGATGGACGATGAACAGCGGCGCTTCAAGCGAGGCGAGGGTGGTCTGGAGCTTGGACACTTTTTCGATAATGAGGGCTTCGGGAAACTTGCGGCTGAGATCGTGAGGGTCGCTCGAGTTAATGACGGGGTTGGTGTAGTCCTCGCGGTAGCGGTAGATGTTGCCGTCGGTAACGTAGAGGACGGCGACGCGGACGGGCGAAGTTCGCATCATCGCGTCCGCGATACGAAGGGCCGAATCGATGGTTTCAAACAGGCCAGGCGTGCCGTTGGTGGAGATGGTGGAGATGGCGTCGATGGCTGGTTTGCGGTCGGGGCCGGGGTCGGCGAGGACGTGGAGGCCGTCCTGAGCGCGGAGGACGCCGGCCCAGGCGTTGGCGGGGAGGCGGGAGATGTTTTCGATGAGCGACTGTTTGGCGGGCTCAACGAGCGAGATGTCGCCGGTGACGTCGAGGATGACGAGTACGATAAGGTCGCTCGTCGGGCCCTGGGCCGTCGCAATCCGGGCAGGACGGCCATTGATGGTGGCTTCGAAACGCACCGCGAATGGATCGGCGGCGGGACGGTTGTCTTCGATCCAAACAGGGACACGGATGGCGGGCGGAATTTCCGGGGCGGGTGGTTCCGGAGTGGCGGGAGCGGCAACGAGGTGCGCGCACACTGCGAGGACGGCGGAAAGGGAAAGAGCGGCCTGGCGGAAGCGGAGATGCATCAGAAGCTGAATTTCATCCCGAGTTGAATGACGCGTCCCCCGTGGGAGCCGATGATGTGGCCGGCGTCAATGTTCGGGGCGGTGGCGGGACCGATGGCGGTGTCGGGCACATTCCAGTTTCCGTGATTGAGGCAGTTGAAGGCGGAGGCGCTGAACTCAAAGGCACCCTCGCTTCCAACAGGGAGGCGCTTGATGAGGCTCATGTCGAGGTCCTCGATACCGGGGTTGAGGAGAAGCGGGCTCGTGGGGGAGGCATTCCCGATCGTAAAGCTGGCAGGCTGGGCGAAGGCGTTGGGGTTGAACCAGAGCGTGGCGGTCGGGTTTGCGACCGCGGGGTTGACGCCGGGAACCGTGTTGACGTTCAGCGAGTTGATGACATCGCCGGTGATGTTGTATTCGGGGTGCAGATAGAGCGGCGTGCCGCCGTTCCAGTAAGCGGAACTGGAGATAGACCAGCCGTCGATGAAGGGCTTGCGCCAGTCCGAATAATTCAGAAGCGGTTTGTTTGAGCCGAAGGGAAGCTCGAAGATACAAGTGAGTTGGAGATACTGGGGCGGGTTGTAGTAGGAGAGGGACCAGTTGTTATGCGAGTTAAAGAAGTCTTGTTCCCCATAAGGCGCCGAGTAATCATCCCACTGGCGCGAGTAAGTGTAGTTGAGGACAAAGGAAAGCCCGAAGGAGGCCCGTTTTTCCAGACGGAGGGCGGCGGCGTCGCGCTGGTATCGGCCTTGCGGATAGATGGAGCCTAGGCTGACGCCGGGGTACTGGGGAAAACGCTGGAGGGTTTCGCGAAAGGCGAGGTCGTAGAGCTGGTTGCCGTAAGTGAGGTAGGAGGGGTTGACGGCGTTGGGGTTGGCGGCGGCGGAGCCGACGAAGAGGTTGCGGGCGCCGGTGTAACCGAGGGTGGCGGTGATGACCATGGAGAGCGGGAGGTCGCGTTCGACGGAGAAACTGGCGGATTGGTAAGTGGGGACGGCGCCGGTGAGGTTCGTGTAGTCGGCGATGTTGCCGTTGGAAAAGGAGGGGTCGAGGCTGGGGAGAGTGAACGGGAGGGCGGGGAAGCCGGCGTCGAGGGTGAGGGCAGGCTGGAGCTGGCTGTTGGTGGTGGTGAGAGCCTGGCGGGCGTTGAAGCCCTGGGTGCCGAACTGGCCGTTGTAGAGGGGAAGTTGGGTGTGGTAGCGGCTGTAGGAGGCGCGGACGATGGTGGCGGAACTGCCGAAGGCGTTCCAGGCGATGCCGAGGGTAGGGTCGAGCGTGTAGACGGTGGGTCCGAGTCCGTCGGGGACGCCATTGACGCCGGCGAATCCGAGGCCGCCGGGTGTGCCAGAAGCGGGATCGATGATCGAGGGTACTATGATGCTCTGGCGGTTGTACTTTTCCGTGCGGGGGCTCATGTCGTACGCCGTCGCGCCAACCGTGACTGTCAGGTCCTTGGACCACTCGTAGCGGTCGCGAAAGGAAAAGGCGAGGCGGGATTCGCGGAAGTAAGAAGGAGCCGTGACGATCGTGTTATTGCCGTATTGGGCGAGGCCGAGCATGAAGCTGGCAAACGAGTAACCGGTGTCGGCAATCCCCGGGAGGCTGGTGATCGGGTAGGAGAACTGATAATAGCCGGCGGGATAGGCGGGCCAGTAAGTATTGACCTGGAATTGGTCGTATTGGGCGCCAAACGTGAGCGAGTGCTTCCCCTTTCGGGTCGAGAGGCCGTCGCGGAGCTGGTAGTGGTTGCGGGCGCGATGGGAGTTCGGGTGGCCGGCGCCCATGGACAGGTAGTTATCGAAGGTGTAGACAGGGAACGGCGCGCCTCCGTCGCCGGCCTGGAAGGTCGAGGAAGAGGCGAAGATAGCAGCGGTATTGACGGTTTCGGGGCTGGCGGAATAAATATAGTCGAGTTCGCCGCGCTTTGTGCCGTAAGTCTGGTCCGGGGCGGCGGGATCGGCGATATTATTGAAGTATTTTGCGGAACCGAGGAAGCCGTTGGAGTAAGTGCTGTTCCAGGTGAGACGGTGCTTGGTTCCAAAAGAGCGGTCGAAGTTAGCGATGACGCCGTCGGCGATGTCGGTCTCCGGAGCATTGACAAAGTAGTTGTTCTGGAAGAAGGGGCCGATGTCGGTGTTCGGGGCGGGATAGTAACCAAGCTGTTTTTGGGCCAGCGGCGAGAGGCGGGAGGGGGGAATTACGTTGCCGGGAAACGGGGTACGGTCGTACTGGAGATTGGTGAGGGAAAGCGGAAGGTTGGGATTATAGTTCGGATTGGCGCTCGTGGTGGTGGGGTCGTAGACGGGGATTACGTTGCCGGCCTGGTCGACGGTTTTGGAGAAATTGCCCGTGCGCTCGAGCATGGTGGGTATGGTGTGAAGCGAGGCGCGGGAGATGCTTTCCCGCACGCCTTCATAGGAGATGGAGAAGAAGGTGGAGTTGTTATTGGGCAGGACGTGCGGAATGACGAGTGGTCCTCCGAGGTTGAACCCGAACTGGTTGCGGTGCAGAACGGCGTTCTGTTGGTTGTTTTGTTTGATCTCGTGGGGGATGGCGTCGAGGATGTCGTTGCGGAAATTCTCGTAGACGCGGCCATGGTAGGTGAGTTTAGGGCCATGGTGGGTGTTGGCGGTGACGCTATCGGCGCGCATGCCCTGCTCGCGGGTTAGGGTTTTGAATTCGTCGGTGGCGCGGGAAAGCGGGTCCGTGGCCTGGGATTCCTGCGGTGTGTTCGGGGCAGCGGCAGCGAAAGAAATCGCAAGCAAGTGAAAGCAGATTGCATGGCGAAGTAAGCCCACGGTTTCATTTTAACGTGGGACCGTGGAGAAAAGGTTAGAAATGCGGATTCTATTGGCGGTTTTGTTTTGTGGCGTTCTGACGGCTGGGGCGGCGGCCCCGGGCGGTTCCCAGGTGGTGGTGCTGGGATCGGGGACGCCGAATGCGGACCCGGACCGGTCGGGGCCTGCTGTGGCGGTGATTGTGAACGGGCAGAGTTATCTGGTGGACTGCGGGCCAGGGGTGGTGCGGCGGGCGGCGGCGGCTTCACGGGAGGGCGTGCCGGGGTTGCGGATGGCGGCCCTGACGCGGGTGTTCATTACGCATCTGCATTCGGACCATACGCTTGGCTATCCGGACCTGATCTTCACGCCGTGGGTGCTGGGGCGAACCGGGCACCTGGCGGCGTATGGGCCGCGGGGGCTTGCGGAAATGACGACCGATATTCTGGCGGCGTGGAAAAAAGACATCGCGGTGCGGACCGAAGGGTTGGAGCAGGGGAACCGGACCGGATACCTGGTGGATGTGCATGAGATCGCGCCGGGGGTGGTGTATAAGGATGCAAACGTGACTGTGAAGGCGTTCGCGGTGAAGCATGGAAGTTGGGACGAGTCGTTCGGGTACCGGTTTGAGAGTGCAGACCGGACAATTGTGATCTCCGGGGACACGGCGCCAACCGACGCGGTGGTGAAGGCGTGCGCCGGATGCGATGTGCTGCTGCACGAGGTCTACGCATGGGGGCCGGGCGCGGCCGGGAACAAGCCGGACCGCAAGTACTTCGCGGCCTTTCACACCTCGGCGGCGGAACTGGCGGAGATCGCTGCGCGGGCGAAGCCGAAGCTGTTGGTGCTCTATCACCAGGTATTTCATGGCGAGACCGAGGGAGAGTTACTTAGGGAAGTGAGGGCGGGTTACCCGGGCGCGGTGGTTTCGGCGCACGATCTGGACGTGTATTGAGCGGGTGGTAGGATGCCCGTAGTTGGCTGCGATGGCGAGGCTGCCGGAGTTTTTTCTTGTCGGGGCGCCGAAGGCCGGGTCGACGGCGCTGTGGCGGTTTCTGGACGCTCATCCGGAGGTGTGGATGAGCCCGATCAAAGAGCCGAATTATTTCGCGCGGGAGGTTCGGGAGGAGAACTTCGAGGCGGGCCTGCGGCGGCGGGTGGAGCTTGAGCGGCGAGAGCTTCGAGCGTACTTCGACGCGCCGGTGCTGGCGAAACGCGCCGGGGGAATCATCAGCGCGTGGGAGGACTACGTACGGCTGTTTGCGGAGGCGGGCGATAAGAAGGCCGCCGGCGAGGCGAGCGTGTGTTACTTGTGGTCGGCCACGGCGGCGGAGCTTATCGCGGAGACGATACCGCAGGCAAAGATACTGGTGCTGCTGCGCGATCCGGCGGAGCGGGCGTTTTCAGAGTATTTGCAAGGAGTAAGCAACGGGTCCGTGCGATGGAGTTTCCGGGAACAGATCGAGCGAAACCTGTGCGATAAGTCAGGTAAGCTATCGGTTCATTTTCCGTTTCTCGAGCTTGGGTTGTATTCGGGGCAGGTGGAACGATACATCGAGCGGTTCGGCAAGAACGTGTGGATCGGATTCTACGATGATTTTCGAGAACGGCCGGCAGAGGTGTTCGCGGAGATCTGCCGCTTTGTGGGAGTGAAGGACGACGTTCGGGCGGATTTGACGCGCAGGTATAACGAGGCAGAGCCTCCACGGTTCGCCGGCGTGGCGTGGGCGAAGCGGTCCGGCGTGTGGGAACGGGCGGCGCGGCTTGCCCCGAAAAGGGTGAGGCCGGTTGTGCGGAAGGCGTTGACGAAGCGGCCGGGGACGGTGCGGATGGAAGCACGGGACCGGGCGATGCTGGTCGATTTCTACAGGGAGGATATAGAGAAGCTCGAAGGGATGGTGGGACGGAGCCTGGAGGGCTGGCTGCGGGTGGAGTGAGTGGCGGGGAAAAGGGAGTGGGTCCAAAAGGGATACAATCTCAATCGAAACTATGAAACGAATACCGCGCCGTGGATTTTTACAGGCCGGGGCTTTTGCCGCCGGTTCGCTGGTAGCTGCCAAGGAGGTGATGCTCGACCCGTCGCCGATGGGCGGTGGCGCGCCGCAGGCCGTGGCGCCCAGCGACCGGGTGCGCTTCGGGATGATCGGCATCGGGATGCAAGGCTCGGGACTGCTGAGCGCGGCGATCCAATTGCCGGGCATCGAGTGCGTGGGCGCGGCCGATCTTTACGACGGCCGGCACCTGCTGGCGCGGCAGATTACGGGTAAGTCGGACCTGCCGGTTTCGCGGCGGTATCACGACCTGCTCGAGCGGAAGGACATCGACTGCATCGTGGCGGCGGTACCGGACCACTGGCATAAGCGGGTGGTGGTGGACGCCTGTAACGCGGGCAAGGACATTTATTGCGAGAAGCCGATGTCGCACGCCGCTGAGCAGGGCTTCGACATGGTGGAGGCGGCGCAGCGCAACAACCGCATTGTGCAGATCGGGTCGCAGCGGGTGAGTTCGGCGCTTTGCGCACGGGCGCGGGAGATGTACCACAACGGCGCGATTGGCGAGGTGGAGAATATCGAGCTTTCGCTGGGGCGGAACGATCCGACCGGCGCATGGATCTATCCGCCGCCGTTCGACGCTTCACCCCAAACCATCGACTGGGAGACATGGCTGAACGACGCGCCGAAAATCCCGTTCGATAAGTACAAGTTCGCGCGGTGGCGATGCTTTCGGGAATACGGCACGGGCGTCGGCGGCGACCTGATGGTGCATCTCATCAGCGGGATGATGTTCACGCTCGGCTGGAACGAGGCGCCGCGGTCGGCCCAAGCCCTCGGCGGCATCTTCCGCTGGAAGGACGGGCGGAACATGCCGGACATCCACACGGTGCTGTTCGACTATCACGGCATCCCGGTTTACGTGAGGCTGGGCCTGGGGACGGAGACGCCGGAACTGGCGCGGTTCATGGGTCCGAAGGGAATTCTCGACGCGGGCGAGTTCGATCTGACTTACTCGCCGCAGGCGGGGGTCGACACGGCGCCGAGTTACTACGCCGGCGGGTTCCCGCGCCAGATGCGGGAGCAGTACGAGCGCGAGTGGCACGAGAAGCACGACCCGAAACTCGGACACGAGCCGATGACCGAGGTCACGGTTTACCACGGGCACGACTGGGACGACGTGTCGCCGCACCTGTGGAACTTCTTCCAGGCCGTGAAGTCCCGGAAGCCGGTGACGGAGGATGCGGTGTTCGGCAACCACGCCGCGATCGCTTGCCACATGGCGAACCAGTCTTACTTCCGCAGTAAGCCGGTGTACTGGGACGAGTCGTCGAAGACGATCAAAAGCTAGGCAAGTTTGCGCAGGACCCATGTGGTCATGGAGCGCTGGTTTTGGACCACGGTGGTCTTAAGCGGGTCGAGTAACTGGCCGCGAAGCTCGCGGGTAAGACCGACTAACATCGCTTCATCGACAAGATAGCGCTCGGAGCCGTCCGGTAAGAGGAACCGGCGGCCTTCGATCGGCTTGACCTGCGTCTCGATGCCGATGGTGGAAGCCAGG
>JAKAJI010000209.1 GCA_021813825.1 Acidobacteriota bacterium
CGCCGATGGACGCGCTGATGGGCATCTACGCGGCGGCGACGCGGCGTACGCTCGACGAAAAGAACCCCGGCGGCTGGATTCCCGCGCAGAAGATCACCGTGGCCGAAGCGTTGCGAGCCTACACCTGGGGCTCGGCGTACGCGAGTTTCGAAGAGAAGATCAAGGGCACGATCGAGCCGGGCAAGCTGGCCGACATGGTTGTGCTGAGCCAGGACATTCTCTCGATCCCGCCGGAGACGATTCGCGACGTTCATGTGGAGGAAACGGTTCTCGGCGGCCGGGTGGTGTATCAACGGGGAGTTTCCGCCGCGGGCGGCGGTCTGCGACACTAGAGAATTGGGGTAAATCCATGGAGAATATCGGCGCCCTCGCACTCCTCATAGCCTTCTGTCTGGCGATCTATTCGGTAGTGGGATCGGTGGTCGGCAAACTGGCCCGCCGCCCGTTCCTCGCCGCCAGTGCCGAACGGGCGGTCTACGCCATCTGGGGGCTGGTAACCGGCGCGGCGGCCATCCTCATCTATTCGCTGATCTACGGCGACTTCCGGCTGGCTTACGTCGCGGCCCACAGCAACCAGGCGATGCCGGTGATCTACAAGTTCGCCTCGTGGTGGGGCGGGCAGGAAGGCTCGCTGCTGTTCTGGAGTTGGTTGCTGGCCACCTACTCCGCCGTCGTGGTCTTCACGAACCGCCACAAGCTGCGCAACATGATGCCGTACGTGACGGCCATCCTGATGGCCACCGAGGCGTTCTTCCTGATGATGATCACCTGGGTCGCCAGCCCGTTCCACGTGCTGCTCGCGGGAAAGGGAATTACGGACGTCGGCGATGGGCAGGGTCTCAATCCGCTGCTGCAGTACTGGACGATGGTGATCCACCCCCCGATGCTCTACCTCGGCTATGTCGGCTTCGCGGTGCCATTCGCGTTCGCCATCGCGTCCCTGATTGTGAAACAGCCGGGCGACGGCTGGATTCATACGACGCGCCGCTGGGCCATCGTTACCTGGCTGTTCCAGACCTCCGGCATCATGCTTGGCGCCGGCTGGGCGTACGCGGTGCTCGGCTGGGGCGGCTACTGGGGTTGGGACCCGGTCGAAAACGCTTCCTTCCTGCCGTGGTTGACCGCCACCGCGTTCCTTCACTCGGTGATGATGCAGGAAAAGAAGGGAATGATGAAGGTGTGGAACATGGTGCTGGTCTCCGGCACTTTCTTCCTCTGCATCTTCGGCACGATGTTGACGCGCTCGGGACTGGTCAATTCCGTCCACGCCTTCGCCCAGTCGAGCATCGGCAACTACTTCGTCGGTTTTCTCGCCGTCGGCATCGCGCTGGTGACGTACCTGATTCTCGCCCGTCTGGATTACCTGAAGAGTGAAGCGCAGCTTGACGGCATCGTGTCGCGCGAGTCGAGCTTCCTGTTCAATAACCTGATCCTGCTGGCAAGCTGCTTCGCGGTGCTCTGGGGCACTCTGTTTCCGGTGATCTCGGAAGCCGTGACGGGCGACAAGATCAGCGTCGACCCGCCGTTCTTCGATCGGGTGATGGTACCGATCGGCCTGGCCATGATGCTGCTCACCGGCGTCGGGCCGCTGGTGGCCTGGCGGCGCAGTTCGATTGAAAGCCTGAAGCGAGCCTTCCTGTGGCCGGGTGTTGCGGCGCTCGCGCTGATGGCCGTGCTGGCCGGCTTCGGTGTCTGGCAACATCCGTATGCTTTGATTTCTTTCGGTCTGTGTTTGTTCGTGACCGTGACGGTTGCGGTGGAGTTCTTCAAGGGCGCGCTCGCGATCCGCGCCAAAGACGGCGGCAACCTGGTCTCCGCCATGATGACTCTGACCCACCGAAACACGCGGCGTTACGGCGGCTATGTGGTGCACATGGGGATTGTGTTCATGTTCATCGGCTTCACCGGCTCCGCGTTCAACCGCAGCGAGACGATCCAGGTTGCCACGGGTTCTACGTTCCACATCGGCCGCTACGACCTGACGCTTCAGGGAACCCAGGAGGGCGAGAACGAGAACTACATCTGGCGGCGCGCGCTGGTGGATGTCTCCCGCAACGGGGACTCGCTGGGGCGCATGGAGCCGGAACGCCGGTTGTACAAGGCCAGCCAGCAGCCGACGTCGGAAGTAACCATCCGCCGGCGGCTGAACGAGGATCTTTACTTGAACTATGCCGGACCTTCCAACGATGGCAACCAGTCGGTCATCCAGGCTTACGTGTTCCCGCTGGTGAGCTGGATCTGGCTGGGGTATTGGGTGGTGGTGTTCGGCACGCTGATTTGTCTGGTGCCGAGTAAGTCGCGGTTGCAATATCCGCGGACGGAGGTGGTAGGAGTGGCAAGCCGTGTGGCGCGCGAAAGTTAGTATCCTGGCGGGGTTGACCGCCGCTCTTTGTCTGGCGCAGACCCAACTGCCCACTGAGGCTCCGAGTGTCGAACGCGTAGCCGCGAAGCTGAAGTGCACCTGCGGCTGCAACCTCGCCATGGATTGCAAGATGGATCCCTGGCCCTGCCATGTCTGCCGCGCGGCGAAAGAAAAGATCGTCAAGATGCAGAACGCCGGCATGAGCGACTCGGCGATTCTTCAGGAGTTTGTGAAAGAGGAGGGCCCCGGGATCCTTCTGATCGAGCCTGGCACGTGGGGCTCGCTGAGCCATTATCTTGGCTTAGGCGTGGGATTATTGCTTGTGCTCTGGTTCATCCGCCGGCAGATGCCGCGCCGGGCTGCGGCGGAACCGGCCCCCAAGGACGCGGAACTCCTGAACCGCTACCAGGACGCGATCGAGAAAGAGACGGCGCGGCTCGACTGATGACCATCGTAGCGGCTGTTCTCTTCGCTTTCGGCGCTCTCGCTCTCACCTTGTTCATTCGCAACTCGGATCTGCCGAAGCCCGAGCCCGTTTCCCCCACGCAGCACCTGGACGAACGGAAGGCGCAGATTTACGAAAACCTGCGTGATTTACAGTTCGAATACCGGCTCGGAAAGCTTTCCGATGCCGACTATCAGAAGACGAAGCAAAGCCTGCAGCAGGAGTTGGCGCGCGTGATGGCCGAAATCGACGCCATCCGCCCGCCGGCGCGTGCGCCGCAACCGAAAGCGGCCGCCGCTCCCGCCGCCCAGGTGGCCGCCTCGGATTCCCGGCAGTGCCCGCACTGCGGCGCGCGATTCGACCGCGCTTTGAAGTTTTGTGGCGAGTGCGGAAAGCCGATGCAGAAAGAGGCGCGCGCATGAGGCCGCTGGCGGTTCTCGCGCTCACCTCTGTCTTCGCGGTACTTCCGCTGCGCGCGGCCATGGACGGCAAGGTCGTCAACGGCACCAGCGGCCAGCCCCAGGCAGGCGTGATCATCTCGCTCATGCAGCCAGGCCAGGGCGGCATGCAGACCCTCAGCACGGTGAAAACCGCGGCGGACGGGGCGTTTCATTTCGACGCCCAGCCTGTGGGAATGCACGTCGTGCAGGCGATCTATCAGGGGGTGGTTTACACCGAGGCGGTGCCACCGGGATCAGCCTCGAACAACCTGACCGTTAATGTCTACGAGCCCACCACAAAGCGCGACTCCGTCCGGCTGAATGAACATCTCGTCGTGCTTCAGCCCGGGCCGCAGCAGATGGCGGTGAGCGAGGACCTGCTGTTCACGAACCCCACGAAATTGACGTTCAACGATCCCGCGAACGGTTCGGCGAAGATCTGGATTCCCGATGGCGGCCGAGACGCCGTAACTTGCACCGTCACCTCTCCGGGCGGCATGCCGATCCAGCGCGATCTCGTGAAAACGAAGGATCCTGGCGTCTACCTGATCGACTATCCGTTGAAGCCGGGTGACACGCGGTTTGAGATCAGCTACAACCTGCCATCGGCCCAGCCACAGATCTTCGAGAGCCGAGTGCTCGACAAACTGATGCCGCTGCGGTTGGTTGTCCCGCCGGGTGTGACCCTTACGGGCGACAATGTCCAGCCTCTGGGGCAGGAACCGACGACGCAAGCGACGATATACAATGTCGCAACCGATCGATTCAAGGTCCAGGTGGATGGGATGGTCGCAGCCACGTCCGCCTCAGGCGGGGAGGACGCCGGCGTTCCGCAGATCCACGAAGGGCCGCCGCCGGTCTACGCGCGTATCTGGTGGATTTTCGGATTATCGTTGTTCATCCTCGTGCTCGGCGCGACGCTGCTTTATCGGCGCGGAGATCCGGCGGAGAAGCGTTAGCGAGCATGGCCGCCGAGTCACCGGCAGTCCTTCTGGAAGGGTTATGGAAGTACTTCGGCTCGTTTCCCGCCCTGCGGGATGTGAGCTTCGCCGTGCGTCCCGGCGCCGCGCTGGCCTTGCTGGGACGAAACGGAGCGGGGAAGACCACGCTGCTGCGCATTCTCGCCGGCCTCTCGCGGCCGGACCGTGGGAAGGTGACGATTCTCGGGGGAGCCACCCGGTCGGCCCAGGTGCGCGCGCGCATTGGCCTGCTCGGCCACGGCATCGGCATCTATGACGAGTTGTCGGCGCTGGAAAACCTCACCTTCCACGCCCGCCTGCAAGGCCTCGCCGAGCCGGCCAGGGCGGCCCACGCCTGGCTCGAGCGCACCGGTCTGCACGCGGTTCGGGACGGACTGGCGCGCGAGTTCTCCCGCGGCATGCGTCAGCGTCTTGCCGTCGCCCGCGCCTTTCTCCACGAGCCTTCGCTGTTGCTGCTCGACGAGCCCTTCACAGCGCTCGATGACCGCGCCATCGCCGTGCTGCAGGGCCTGCTGCGCGAAGCGCTCGATCGCGGCGCTACCGTCGTCATGTCCACGCATCAACTCCGCGAGGCGCTCGAGTTGGCCACCGACGTCGCCATGGTGCAAAAGGGCCGCGTCGTGCATTGTGGCCCGCGTACGGAGGCGATGCTCGCCGATCCCGCCCTCCTTTACCGGACCTACGGGGAGCCGCTGTGAAGTTCCTCCGGCTCACGCTGTTGATCGCGTCGAAGGACCTGCGCAGCGAGTTCCGTACCAAGGAAACGCTGAACGCCTCGTTGTCCTTCGCCCTCGCCATCCTGGTGCTGTTCAGCTTCGCTTTCGACCCGGACTCGGACATGATCCGCCAGATCGCCGGCGGCCTGCTGTGGATGGTGTTCGCCTTCTCAAGCGCTCTTATCCTCAACCGGGGTTTTGCGCGCGAGGTCCCCAACGACTGCCTCGATACGCTGATCGCATCGCCGGTCTCCGGCGCGCAACTGTTCCTCGGCAAAACAGTGGCGAACTACGTCCTCCTGTTGCTCGTCGAGGCTGTGTCGTTGCCCGTGTTCGGCGTCTTCTACAATGCCAACTGGGCGCGCCGCATCGGTTTGCTGGCGCTCGTGTTTATTCTCGCCGCCTGGGCGCTCGCCGTGATGGGCACCATGTTCAGCGCGCTCACGGTGAACCTTCGTCTGCGGGAGTTGATGCTGCCCGCGCTGCTCTATCCCGCCCTCGTGCCCGCCCTCATGGCGGCCATCCAGCTTACCAATCTCCTCATTGCAGGCGATACTGTGGGGAAGGAAGATCAAATCTGGTTCCGGCTCCTGGCGGGCTTTGATGCTATCTTTACTCTGCTCGGGCTTGCCTTGGCCGAAACCGTGTTTGTGGGGTGACACCGAATGCGTAATCCAATCCTTTATCTTTTCGCCGCCGTCGCCGCCGTACTCCTCGCCTGGGACCTCTACCAGGTCTTCATGATCCTGCCCGACGAGCTGAATCAGGGCATGATCTACCGCATCATCTACTTCCATGTCCCTGCGGCGATGGTCGCCTTTGCCGCCTTCTTCGCCTCGCTGGTGGCCAGCGCCGGCTACCTCACCACGAAAGAGATGCGGTACGATTCGTTCTCGGCCTCCGCCATTGAAGTTGGTTTCGTCTTCGCCACGGTCAACCTGGTCACGGGCAGCATCTGGGGCCGGATCATCTGGGGCATCTGGTGGACCTGGGACGCCCGGCTCACGTCGATGTTTGTCTGCTGGCTGCTTTATGCGGCCTATTTGCTGCTGCGCCGCGCCATCGATGAGCCCGCCCAGCGCGCCCGCCTTTCGGCCGTGCTCTCAATCTTCGCCTTCACCGACGTTGTCATTGTCTGGAAGTCAATCGAATGGTGGCGCACCCAGCATCCGGGGCCGGTGCTGAGCATTCGCGGCGGTGGCGGGATGGCGCCGGGCATGCAGGCCCCGCTGTACTGGAACGCACTCGCCCTGGCCTTGCTGGCGACGATCCTATTGGTTCTAAGAATGAGACAGGAAGCCGCCCGGCGCGAAATCGATTCTCTGCGCCGCCAGGCGTACGCGCTGTAGAATTGCCCCCGTGGAGGACATCGCTCATGGACGCACGTAATTTCACGTTTTTGTTTTATGGGTTTCTCGCCGCCTGGCTCATCCTGATCGTGTATGTGGTCGTGATCGCCGCCCGCGAAAGCAAACTTCGCAATGAGATCGAACGCCTCCGCCGCATGGTGGAGGAGCGCGAGGCGAAGTAGCCGGTGAGGCGGCTTGGCGTCCTCCTGCTTGCCTCCACTTGTGTGCTGGCGCAGTTGCCGAAGGAACGGGAACGCGCCCGGGATGTGCTTCTGGAGTTGATCGAGATCAACACAACCGACTCGGTTGGCGACAACACGCAAGCCGCCGAGGCGATGGCAGCCCGGTTTCGCGCCGCCGGCTTCCCGCCCGCCGACATCCAGGTGCTTGGCCCCAATCCGCGCAAGGGGAACCTCGTCGTCCGGTACCGCGGAACCGGCGCCGCCAAGCCGATTCTCTTTCTCGGCCATCTCGACGTCGTCGAGGCCCGCCGCCAGGATTGGACGTTCGATCCGTTCAAGTTTCTTGAAAAGGACGGCTACTTTTACGGCCGCGGCGCCGAGGATGACAAGAGCGGCGACGCGGCGCTGGTCGCCAATTTTCTCCGCCTCAAAGAAGAAGGCTTTCAGCCCAATCGGGACCTGATCCTCGCCCTCACTTCGGACGAAGAAGCGGGGGATTACAACGGCGCCGCATGGCTGCTGCGGACGCACCGCGAATTGGTCGACGTGGCGTTCTGCATCAATACGGACGCCGGGGGAGGGGAATTCGAGCACGGCCGCCGCATCGCCCTCTCGGTTCAGGCGGCCGAGAAGATCTTCCAGAGCTTCAAGTTCGAGGTGAAAAACAAGGGCGGGCACAGCTCGCTTCCCGTGCCTGACAACGCGATCTATCACCTCGCCGACGCTCTCGGCGCGATTGAGCGCTACAGCTTCCCCGTGCGGCTCAACCCCGTCAGCCGGAGCTTCTTTGATCGCATGTCGGCGATCGTCGGTGGCCAGGAAGGCGCGGACATGAAGGCTGTCGTCCAGACGCCGGACCTTCCGGGACCCGTGAGCCGCCTCTCGAAAATCCCCTACCTGAACGCGATGCTCCGCACGACCTGCGTCCCGACGATGCTCCAGGCAGGCCATGCGGAAAATGCCCTTCCCCAGGATGCGGTGGGCATCGTAAACTGCCGTCTCGTGCCGGACGACACGGCTCAAAATGTGCAGAACGCGCTTACTCACGCTGTCCACGACATGAAGGTGTCCATCACGCCGCTTCGTCCGGAAGTGGCCGGGCCCGCCTCTCCGATCCCGGAGGATCTTATGAAGCTTCTGGAGGCCACCTCGAAATCTCTTTGGCCTGGTGTTCCCGTCGTCCCCGTCATGGAGACCGGAGCCACCGACGGCAAGTACTTCCGCCTGGCCGGCATCCCCACTTACGGTGTGTCCGGATTCTTCTATGACGTCGACGACGACCGCGCCCACGGCCGCGACGAGCGCATCAGCGCCGAATCCTTCTTCGAAGGAGTCGAGTTCTACTACCGCTTCATCCGTGCGCTGGCTCATTGAAGCGAGGCGAAACGCACCTGAACTTTTCGATTCCTCCCTGCGTAAAATGAAGAAGACCGTCCGGGAGGGAACGGCTTGATGATCTGGAAAACTTTGCTTGGCGGCATCGTAGTTGTCTCGGCTGCCCTGGGGGCGGCTACCGAATCTTCCACGACGCCTACTTATTACAAGGACGTGCTGCCAGTACTGCAAAG
>JAKAJI010000210.1 GCA_021813825.1 Acidobacteriota bacterium
CCCGCTCCGGCGAGTACAAGGTCCGCTGCGGCGCCGTCAGCATGCGGCAATGGATCGGGCGCCAATACAGCGCTTCCGCGCGTCAAGTTGCCTTCCCGGCAGAGGAAAAATAGCTTAGTTTAATTGGGATACGATGAGCGGTTATGGTCTCCGCTCAACCGCTCTCCTGGTTCCGCGATGCCGCTCTCGCCGCGTCATTGCTGCTTTTCGCCTGCTCCGCGCTTCCCGCAGCCGTGCTTGTGAAAACGGCCAACGGCGTCGTCGAAGGCACCGTCTCGGCCTCGACCGGCATCCGCATGTTCAAGGGAATCCCCTTCGCCGAACCACCCGAAGGGAAGCTCCGCTGGAAGGCCCCGGCGCCGGTGAAGAACTGGACCGGCGTGCGCGACGCCACGCAGTTTGGTCCACGTTGCATGCAGCTTCCCATCTTCGGCGACATGAACTTCCGCTCCAACGGCATGAGCGAGGACTGTCTGTACCTCAACGTCTGGACCCCGGCCAAGTCGGCGAAGGCGAAACTGCCGGTGATGGTGTATTTCTTCGGCGGCGGTTTTGTCGCCGGCGACGGGTCGGAACCGCGCTACGACGGCGAGAGCATGGCTACGCACGGCATCGTGGCTGTGACGGTGAACTACCGCCTCGGCGTGTTCGGGTTCCTGGCGCATCCCGAACTGAGCCGCGAGTCCCCGCACCACGCTTCCGGCAACTATGGTTTGCTCGATCAATATGCCTCCCTTGTTTGGGTAAAGCGCAATATAGCGGCCTTCGGGGGCGACCCGAATCGCGTCACCATCGCCGGCGAGTCCGCCGGTTCGTTCTCTGTTTCGGCGCAGATGGGCTCGCCGTTGTCCAAGGGGCTGATCGCCGGTGCGATCGGTGAGAGCGGTTCCCTGCTCGGCCTGCAGCCCACGGCGACGCTGGCTCACGCCGAGGAACTCGGCGAGCAGTTCGCCAAGAGCGTGGGAGCCTCATCGCTGGCAGACTTGCGGGCCATGAGCGCGGATAAACTGCTCCATGCGACCGGGAGAAACGGAATGGCGCGCTTCCCGGTCACCGTGGACGGCTACTTCTTCCCCGAGTCCCCACTCGCCATCTTCGCCGCGGGCAAACAGGCGCGTGTACCGCTGCTGGCGGGCTGGAATTCTGAGGAGATGAACCCAGGAGCCGTGCTCGGTAAGGAGGCGCCAACTCCGGAGAATTTCGAGGCCGCCGTGAAAAAACTCTATGGCGACCACGCGGACGAGCTTCTAAAGCTGTTCCCGGCGACGACGAACGAAGAGGTTCTCAACCAGGCGACGGAGTTGGCGGGCGACCGCTTTACCGCGTTTAGCACCTGGAAATGGATCGAACTAAGCGCGCAGACGGGCGGCAAGCCTGTGTACCGCTACTTCTACGCGCGGCCGCGGCCGCCGATGAGTAAGTCGATGGGCGACGCCGTGGCGGGCCTCGCCGGAGGCGTGCTTCGCGGCGAAGCGGCGCGGGCAAACGCGGCGCCCCCACCCCGCGGAGCCGTCCACTCGTCGGAGATCGAATACGCGCTCGGCAACCTGGCCACCAACAAGGTCTACGACTGGACGCCGGACGACTACAAAATCTCCAAGCTGTTGGAAGCCTACTTCGCCAACTTCATCAAGCACGGGGACCCGAATGGCGAAGGACTGCCGAAGTGGCCGGCGCTCTCCGCCGACGGCACCGGCGAGGTGATGCGGATCAACGTTGAATCCGGCGCGATCCCCCAATGGGACCGCGCGCAGAAGATGTATCTCGACAAACTGGCGCACCCGGACAGCCACTGATTCCGGTCATTGCGCCGGCGGAATGACATATCCCCGGCGCGCCAGAACGGAGGCGTGCGGATAGCGGGCGCGCGCCGCGGAGGCAAGTCTTACTTCAACCTTCCGCTCCTGGCCGGGCTTAGCTTGCGGCATCGGATAGTAAATTTCGTAGCGCCGGCGCAGCCGTTCGATCATTTCGCGGAACGCGGCGCCCGGATCGGTCTGCGATTTGATCACGTCCCCGCCGGTAGCTTGCGCGATGTGACCGACACCAGCGTGAAGCGCCAGCACAAGCGGGTTTGTCACCATCGCGCCCGTATTGAGCGCGGCGCTGACGGCGGACCGCACAATCACCCCGCACACCGTCGCGTCCGATTCCCAGGCGTCGACAATCACCGGGTGCTCGCGGCGTGTCCTGGTGCCGTAGTTGTCCGTAATCACGACAATCGCACGCCTTCGCCCGGCCGGCTTCTCGCCGCGAAAATACAGCGCCGCCGCATCGATGGCCGACACAATAAACGTCCCGCCTCCGAATTTCAGGCTGAGTACCTTGTCGTGAATCGCGCGCGCAGCCAGCGCCAGGTCCGAGGTAAACGGAGCCAACACCCTCGCCCTGGTATTAAAAACCATCAGCGCGACGCGATCCCCCGGCTTCAGCGCCGAAAACGCGAGATCCGCGGACGCGGAAATCTTCTCGACATTGGGGGACATACTGCCGCTGATATCGAACAGGAGGATGACGTCAAGCGGCGCCTCACTTTGCCCGAAATGCGTGATTGTTTGCGGCGACTTGTTGTCCAGCACGCGAAAATCGCCCTGCGTGAACCCGTCGAGCACGCGGGCGCCGTCGATGACCTCGGCATCAATATGCACCAGCGACACCTCGGAGCGGAAAGAAGGGGCGGTCTGGCCGCCCAGCAGCGCCACCGAGCAGCAAAGCAGCGAACTGGCGCGGAGCCGCATCAACGGCTGAGCGCGCGGTTGAGAACTGCGGCGAGACGGTCACCCGCCACAGCCACTCGCTGTCCGGCGACGGCGAGCGCGACACGGCGATACTCGGGCGAGACTTCCAGGCCCGAAGCGCGCGTCCTGGCGTAGGCGAGGCCCGGATAAACCACCGCCACGTCGAGTTTTGCGCCTTCGGCCTGCCAGTCGCGCTCGCGGCTCTTGCCCTTGACGGGCGGCGTCGCCGCGGCCAGTCCTTCGGCCAACTGCTTCACCGCGGCGGGCGAGTCGTCAAAACCAAGCAGATCGTCCCAGAAGGCGTGCAGGTTGTGGTCCGCCGCGGCCAGTCGCACGCGGTTGCCCCCGGCGTCGTTTTCCATCCGGCCATCCGGCCCCGGCGTGTAGCGGCTCGCGCAGTGCAGCGGTTGATGAATATCGCCAACCAGGTGAATGAGCCAAGCTAAAGCCCAGGCGCGCGCCGCCGCCGGCCGGGACCGGTTGGACAGAATCGTCTGCATGGCGCGGATCTGCGTAACCACGTTCGGCGCTTCCCGCCAGGAAGGGTTCAGCGAATCGTCGATGTGGACATTGGCGAACTCTCCGGCGATCGGCTCATCGACGTAGTGCCAGTTCTGGTGACGGAAATGATCGGGCGCTTCGGTCGATGCCGGCGCTTCACGCGGGTCGTTGTGATAGGCCGGGTCCGAACGGATCTCATCCGCCCAGGTGGAGGCTCGCAGAAACGCCGCCAGCGGCCGGTCGGCGGCAGGTACGTCGCGCACCCAACGCGGATAGTCGGGATGCGACTGCAAAAGCGTGTCGACGCGGGCGCGCACCTGCGCGGAAAGCTGCGAATAAGCGATATAGGCGATGGTTCGGTGTCCGGCGGCGTTCCAGGCTTCGAGCGAGGCGCACACGAACAGCGCGACGAAAAGACGAGAGATCCTCACTCTTCGAAGATAACGGAAGCGAGAGGCTCAGGCGCGCAGAAAATTCCCCAGCCGCTCCATCGCGGGCTCGAGGATCGTCCGCTCGCTGGCGTAGCAGATTCGTACGGAACCTTCGCCGCCGTTGCCGAAGGCGACGCCGGGCGCCAGGCCAACGCGAGTCTGGCGGAGAAGGCGCTCGCAGAAGCCGTAGGAATCGGTTAGTCCTTCGATGCGCGGGAAAAGATAGAAGGCGCCATCGGGCTCCGGCACGGTCACTCCGGGCATGCCGCGCAGCGCTTCGAGGCAGAAATCGCGGTTGGCGCGCAACGTGGCCACCATCTTCGCGATCTCCTCTTCGCCTTCGGCCAAAGCCGTCTCGGCGGCGCGCTGCACGAACGCCGCGGGGCATGAGACTTCGAATTCGTTCAACCTTGCGGCGCGCTGCGCGAACTCGGCCGGCGCGACGATCCAGCCCAGGCGCCAGCCCGTCATGCAGTACGCCTTCGAAAACGACTGAATCACGATCACCGCGTCCTCGCGCGACGCCAGCTGCAAAATCGATGGCGCGGGCTTTTCTTCGAGATAATACAGCCGCTCATAAACTTCATCGGCCATGAGCCAGAGCCGATGACGCCGCGCGAATTCGAGCAACCGGCGCTGCTCGTCAACCGTCGCCACCCAACCCAGAGGATTCGACGGCGAAGTGTAAATCAGCAGCCGTGTGCGAGGCGTCACCGCAGCTTCGAGCGCGTCGAAGTCCACGCGATAACGCCCGCCTTCGAGCGGCATCGCGATCTCAATCGGCTTCGCATTCGAGAGCGCGACATTGGCGGCCCCGTTGGGCCATGCCGGCGTCAGCACCAGCGCTTCATCGCCCGGGTCGAGCGTGCAGCGTATCGCCAGATGCAAAGCCTGCACGCCGGAAGCCGTCAACACGATCTCCGACGCCGGGTCCAGATGGACCGACTGCTTCGCCGCGTAGTAGCGGGCGATCGCGCGGCGCGTGGAAGGCAGGCCCGCGTTTTCGGTGTAAAACGTGTAGCCGTCCGCCATGGCCTGCTGCGCGGCGCGCTTGATATAGTCCGGCGTGGGCAGGTTCGACTCGCCAAAATAGAGCCGCAGCACGCCATCCATCGACATGGCGATCTCGGCGAGTTCGCGGATGCGGGAATGCTGGATTGAGGCCGCCGAGGAGGCAACACTGAGAGTACGGGCCGGCGCGGAGGGCATGCAACTTCAGGATACCGGCCGCGGCCGCCGTAAAGGCGCCGGGGCCTCTTCGGGCTCGCGATAGGAGGCGTGCAGCACGCCGTCTGCTACCTGCAGGACGGCTTTCATCGGGGCCACATCGTGCACGCGCACGATATGCGCGCCGCCCAGAACGGCGGCTGTCACCGCGGCCGCCGAAGCGTAGGCGGTCTCAACTTCCGTCGCCTGCGCGAGAAACGATTTTCGCGACGGGCCAACCAGAATCGGAACCTCGAGCGCGGCCAGTTCCGGCAGACGCGCCAGAATCTCGGTGTTCTGCTCCTTGCGTTTCCCGAAGCCGATGCCAGGATCCACCACCAAACTCGAACGCGGAATGCCGCCGCGAACAGCGCGGTGTACACAGGCATCGAGGTCCAAGCGGATGGCCCCCATCACGTCCTTCAACGGCGGCAGTTTCGCCCACGTCTCCGGCGTGCCGCGCATATGGTTCAGCACGAGGCCGCCGTCCCCGTTGGCGACCGTGCGCGCCAGTTGGGGATCGAAAGTAAGCGCGCTCGGGTCGTTGATGATTTCCACGCCCAACTCCAGCGCCTTCGCCGCCACCGCAGATTTGTAAGTATCCACCGAGACGGGAATCGACAGCTTATCGCGCAGCCGCTTCAGCACCGGAACCAGCCGGCGCAATTCTTCCGCTTCGGAGATGCGCGCCGAACCCGGCCGCGTGGACTCCGCCCCGATGTCCAGGATGTCCGCGCCTTGCTCCTCGAGTTCGATCGCGCGCGCAAAGGCCCGGTCCGGATCGTTGAACTTGCCGCCGTCGGAAAACGAATCCGGCGTGACGTTGAGCACCGCCATGAGCAGCGTCCGTTCGCCCAGCAGCAGCGTGCGCCGGCCCAGCCGCCACTCGAACCGCTTGCGGATCATTTCGGGCTCCCGACCAGAACCCGTTTCCACTTCCGGCCCACGCGCACCGTGAGCGGGGACGTGTATCCGGCAAGCACCAGCGACGTACAGCGCTGGCCGTTCACTTCCACCGCGCCGGCCTTCAGCAGCCGCTCGGCGTCCGTGCGCGAACCCGCCAGAGACGCGCCCAAGAGCAGGCGCACGGTGCGAATCCCTTCCGGCGAAAGCGCTTCCGCCGGCAGCGGAATCTCTTCGATGTCCTCCGGCACGGAGCCCTGACGCACTTCGCGATCAAAGTCCTCGCGGGCGCGCGAAGCCGCTTGTTCGCCGTGGAAATCGGCCACAATCCGCCGCGCCAACTCAAGCTTCACGCCCATCGGCTCCTGCGATTTCATCGCGGCGATTTCATTGAGGCTCGCATCGGTGAGCAGTTCCCAATAACGCCACATCAGCGCATCGGAGATGCTCATCACCTTGCCGAACATGATCTTCGGCGATTCCGTGATGCCGATGTAATTGCCCTTCGACTTCGACATCTTCTCGATGCCGTCCAGCCCTTCGAGCAGCGGCGTTGTCAAAACGATCTGCGGCAACTGGCCGTAGTCGCGCTGCAGTTCGCGTCCCACAAGAAGATTGAATTTCTGGTCCGTCCCGCCCAACTCGACGTCGCAACCGAGCGCCACCGAGTCGTATCCCTGCACCAGCGGATACAGCAGTTCATGAACGCTGATCGGCGTGCCTTCGCGGTAGCGCTTGGAAAAATCTTCGCGCTCGAGCAACCGCGCCACCGTATAGTGCGAAGCAAGCCGCACCGTATCTTCAAACCGGAACTTGTCGAACCATTCGCTGTTGAACCGGATTTCCGTCTTGTCCGGGTCGAGCAGATGGAACACTTGAGCGCGATACGTCTCGGCGTTTTCTAAAATCTGCTCGCGCGTCAGCGGAGGACGCGTAATGTTGCGGCCCGTCGGATCGCCGATCATGCCGGTCATGTCGCCGATCAGGAAAATCACCTGATGGCCCAGGTCTTGAAAATGCTTCAGCTTCCGCAGCAGAACCGTGTGGCCGAGATGGAGATCGGGTGCGGTCGGGTCAAAGCCCGCTTTCACGCGCAGCGGGCGGCCGGCTTTCGCAGCCTGCACGAGGCGCTCGCGCAGATCTTCCTCACGGATGATTTCGGCGGCGCCCTTGGCGATGTATTGCAACTGTTCGTCGAGGGTCACTTCTCTTTATTAGACCGCATCGGCGCCGGGCGCCGTGGATAATGATACTCATGCGCAAACTCCTGCTTGCCATCGCGCTTTGCGGCTTCGCACGCGCGCAGAGCCCGCTCTACGATCAGTTCTTCGACCAGTGTTACTTCCGCTTTCAGCCCACCGCCGGCACATCCGCCGGCTTTCATCAGTACGACACCGAACTCGAAGACTTTTCCCCCGCGACGCGCACCGTCCAGATCCGAATGCTCGAACACTTCGAGCAGGAGTTCTCGCGCCTCCCCGACACAATTGACCGCGATCTCGTGCTCGGAACCATTCGCTCCGAACTGCTGGACCTGAACAACATTCGTAGCTGGGAGAAGAATCCGGACGATTACTCGGGCCTGGCCACCAACGCGATCTATGTCCTCATCAGCCGCAACTTCGCGCCGCCGGCCGAGCGCATGAAATCCGTCATCGCACGCGAGAAGAAGATTCCGGCGATGCTTGCCGAGGCGCGCACCAATCTCCGCAATCCTCCGCGCGTGTACACCGAGGTAGCGCTCGAACAGTTGCCCGGCATCGAGAACTTCTTCCGCTCCGATGTGCCGAAGGCGCTGGCCGCGGTGTCCAACGGCGCCTTGCGCGACGAGTTCACCGCGTCGAATCAAGCCGTTATCGATGCGCTCGTCTCCTACGAGAAGTACCTCAAAACCAGCGTTCTTCCCGTCTCCAGCGGCGACTTCCGCATCGGCTCGGATAACTTCCGCAAAAAACTGCTCTACGACGAAATGGTGGATACCCCACTGCCGAAGTTACTCAAAATCGGCTACGCCAACCTGCGCGAAAACCAACGCGCCATGACCGTGGCGGCGGCGAAGATCGACCCGCATCGCGATGCCTCCGCAATTCTCAAGGACCTCCTCAAAGACCATCCTTCCCCGGACGACTTACTCAGCAGCGTAACCGCGACACTCAGCGGTTTGCGGTCCTTCATCGTCGAGCATCACATTGTTACCATTCCCTCGCCCGTAATGCCGAAAGTCCAAGACACG
>JAKAJI010000211.1 GCA_021813825.1 Acidobacteriota bacterium
CCCCTCGCCCCGAACGCGTTACCCGTCGCGTCGTCGCCTCCCGCACTCACACCACGCACCGCAGCAGGCACACTGCTGCCACCGCCCGCCGCCGCGCCACCTCCCATACCCACTCCTCCTACACCGCAAGCCTCCACTCCCCTCACCGCCGCTCCACCACCGTCAACCGTTAACTCCAACCGCCCATCGCGCGTTTTACGCTTGCCTTGTCCGCAAAACGAGGTATTCTAAGGTGTGGTTTTTTGACAAACACGGGAGGCCCTGAAAATGTTTGAAGACCATCGGTTCGCCGCGGGCGACGATGATGTGGATGAGTTCGACTACGAAGAAGAAGGCTCTGCCATGGAGCCCGAAATCGGCGAGTACGGTGCGGCCGAAGAAGACGACGACGAGGATGTGATCTCTGAGGTCATCGTCGAAGAAGTGACCATCACGCCGCTCGTGCCCGAAGCCCCGGCCGCTCCAGCGCCCGCAGCCGAACCGGTGAAAAAGAAACCGGTGAAAAAGGCCGCAACCGCGGCGCCGAAAAAAGCGCCCGCCAAAAAAGCCCCGCCGGCCAAAAAGGCTGCCGCCAAAAAAGCGCCCGCCAAAAAAGTCGCCGTGAAGAAAGCCGCCCCGCCTAAAAAGGCAGCCGCCAAAAAGGTCGCCGTAAAGAAGGCCGCCCCGGCCAAGGCCGCTAAGAAGGCCGCGCCGAAGAAAGCTGCGGCGAAAAAGGCTGCGCCAAAGAAAGCCGCGCCCAAAAAGGCCGCGCCCAAAAAGGCCGCGCCGAAGAAAGCCGCGCCGAAGAAAGCCGCGCCGAAAAAAGCCGCGCCGAAAAAAGCCGCGAAGAAGCGCTAAGCCGCCCCGCGGCTACCCTCGCCAGGCGTCGAAGCAAGGATGGCGCGGCAGCGCTGGAACAACTCGAGCAGCGACTCAGCGTGCTCCTCCGGAGTACGCACCGCTTTGCCCGTAAAGCCTGCCCCGCCACTCCCCTTGCCGTATCCCGTCGTCACCGCCACGAACTTCATCAACTCCAAAGCCACCTCGTCCCGCCCCTTCGCCTCACCAGCCCCGCTACTCTTCTCTTCAGCCATCGTAATCTCTCCCTGAATTTGCGTTAAGCCTCTAGGTTACCCCATCTCCGCCTCCCCGCTTCTTGCTTCTGGCTTCTTGTTCCTGCCTTCTTCCTCCTTGCTACTCTAACCACGAAGGCCCCACCGTCCCCCATGCCCATCCGCCCCCTCCGCCTCGTCCGTAAAATGCGCGGCGGGGCGCAGGCCCACCTGCTCGCCTGCGACGACGGCCACTTCTATGTCGTCAAGTTCCTCAATAACCCCCAACATCGCCGCATCCTCGCCAACGAGTGGATCGCCGCCGTCTTTCTCGAATACCTGAACATCTCCGCGCCCGCCGTCGAAATCGTCGACGTTTCGCCGGAATTCCTCGCCGCCAATCCCGACGTCCATTTCCAACTCGGCAACCGCCGCATCGCGGTCGACCCCGGTTGGCACTTCGGCTCCCGCTACCCCGGCGACCCCGCCAAACTCGCCGTCTACGACTTCCTCCCCGACCCCCTCCTCGACAAAGTCGCCAACCAGGCCGACTTTCTCGGCGCCCTCGTCTTCGACAAATGGATGGGCAACGCCGACGCCCGCCAGTCCATCTTCTTCCGCGCCCGCCTCCGCGACTGGCTGCCCGACCCATCCGAGCATCCCCTCAAAGCCGGTTTCCTCACCCAGATCATCGACAACGGCTTCGTCTTCAGTGGACCCGAATGGACCCTGGCCGACTCGCCCCTCCTCGGCCTATACTTCCGCCGCCAGGTCTACAGCCACGTCCGCAGCCTCGCCGACTTCGATCCCTGGCTCCAGCGCATCGTCGAATTTCCCTTGAGCGTCGTCGACCGCGCCCGCCGCGGCATCCCGCCCCAATGGATCGACGGCGACGAAGACTCACTCGACGAACTCCTCGACCGCCTCATGCGCCGCCGCCGCCGGGTCCCGGATCTCATCGCCGCTTCCGCCGCGGACCGCAAGAATCCCTTCCCCGCCTGGGGCCGCCCCTAACCGCCTACAATCTCCTCCGCAATCCGCCGCGCCGTCGACGGCGCCATCAGAATCCCGTTCCGATAATGCCCGTAGGCCAGCCACACACTCGTGCCTTCCACTCGCCCTAGCGCGAGCGCGCCCGTCTTCGTCTGCGGGCGGAATCCGCACCAGGCCTCCGCCGGCGCCCTGCCTTCCAGCAGCGGGCACAGGCTCGCCGCGCGCGCCGCAATGTCGGCCACCACCTTCTCATTGATCTCACGGTCGAACCCGATCCGCTCTTCATTCGACCCCGCCAGCGTGTACCCGTTGCTCCGCTGCAGCACGTACGTGTGCCCCCGCCGCAGAATCGTTTTCAGAGTCCCGGGCTCCAGACGATACCCCAGCAGATGCCCCTTCACCGGAACTGTCTCCGGCAGCGGTACCTTCTTGCCCTGCTCGGTGATGACCAGCCTCCCCGACCATGCGCCCGCCGCAATCACCAGCGGCGATCCCTGCGTGTCGTAGTGATTCAGCGGAGCCCCTTCGTGAATCTCCACGCCGCGCCGCCGGCACGCCTCCGCGAGCGCCTCCATCACCTGCCGCGGATCGACAATCGCATCCCGTGGGTATCGCAGTTCATTCTCCCCCACCTCGCACGCAAGCCCGTACCCGCGCTGGCTCTCGCCCCGCTCCCGCATCCCCGGCCAGTCCTCCGGTGACGCCGGATACTCAATCGCCCCCGAAGCGATGTAGTCGATCTCCAGCCCGCTCTCCTGGCGCAACTCCTCCACATACCCCGGGTACAGGTCGAGGCTCTCCAGCGCCAGTTCCGTCCACTGCGACTGCCGGAGAAACTCGCTCCCGGGCGCGAGCATCCCCGCCCCCGCCCAACTGGCCTCGCCTCCCACTCGTCCGGAATCAAACAATCGCACCGAAGCGCCGGCCTGCGCCAGCCGCCACGCAATCGAGGCGCCGATCAGACCCGCGCCCGCTATGGTAATGGGTTTTGCCGAAATCACCCTTCAATCTAGCAAAGCCCCCGCATACCCGCGCAACCAACGCCTACCGTTTCGTTACATAATTAGGCGATGTACCGCTATCTGCTGCACAACGGGCGGGTCCAGGAAGCCTCCGAGCGGAGCCTGTCGGCGGGCCAGACCGGTCTCATGAACGGCTGGGGCGTCTTCTCCACCATCCGCGTCTGCGAAGGCACGCTCTTCGCCTGGCCGCGCCACTGGGCACGTATGCGGCGCGACGCGGCGCTACTGCACGTACCCTTCCCCGGCAATGAGACCGCCGTCCTCGCCGCGCTTCACGCCCTCATCGAAGCCAATCAGGCGCCGGACGCCACCCTCCGCCTCGTCATCATCCGCAATCGCGGCGGCTTGTTCGAAGGCCCCCTCATCGAACGCGACTTCGACTGGTTCGCCTTCCTCGCCCCCATCGCCGAATGGGCCCCCACCGCCCGCCTCGGCGTCAAACACAACGCCCGCCACGCCGCCAGCGAATTCTCCGGCGTCAAGGTCTGCTCCTGGGCCTTCAACCTCACCTGGTACGAAGAAGCCCACGAACGCGGCTTCGACGAAGTCGTCCTCCTCAACGAACGCGGCGAAGTCAGCGAATGTACCTCGGCCAATCTCTTCGCCGTCTTCGGCGATGTCGCCGCCACACCCCCGCTCGGCTCCGGTTGCCTGCCAGGCGTCACCCGCGCCCTCCTGCTCGAAGAAGCCCGCGTCCCCGGCATTCACGTCGAAGAGCGAACCCTCCGCCTCGAAGACCTCGAACGCGCCGATGGTGTCTTCCTGACTTCCTCTACCCGCGACGTGATGCCCGTCGCCTCCATCGACGGCCTCCACGTCGGACAATCCTTCACCGTAGCCCACGCCCTCGGCGATGAGTTGAAAAGACTCCGCCGCCAGTGGGTCGAACAACACACCGCCCGCACCGCCGGCTGAGAGCCTCCATGCCCGCCGCCTCCGGAGCCTGCCCGTTTTGCGGAAGCCTGCGGATCAGTCTCTCCCGCCGGCAGGGCGCGCGCGAACACCTGCTCCAGTTCGCCGGCGTCACCATGTACCGCTGCCGGCGATGCGACCGCCGGTTCGCTGTCCGGCCTTTTCATTGGGCCAATTGGTACTACGCCCATTGCCCCAGGTGCTGGGGCACGGACCTCAGCCCCTACAACGAGAAGTTCGTCCGGCCCCGCCGCTGGTACCGCTTCAAAATGCTGCTCGGTGCCCAGCCCTGCTTCTGCAACACCTGCCGCTGGAACTTCGCCAGTTTCCGGCCGCGCCAGCCGCGCACCCAGCCCATCGCCGGGCGCTCCATGGCAGACGATTAGCCTTCCCGCCCCATTTAGTCCGCCGCCGGCGGAATATTCTGGTTCACCTGGAATAGATTGCCCGGGTCGTACTTCCGCTTAATCTGCGCCAGCCGCGCAAAGTTGCCCCGGTAGCTCGCCGCGATCCGCTCGTTTCCTTCCTCCATCAGGAAGTTCACGTAGGAACCCTCCGCCGAGTGCGGATGCAGCGCGTCCCAGTAACTCCGAACCCACTCCCGGTACTTCGGCATCGGCCCAGGGTCGCCACTGATCGCGCCGATAATGTGCGTCAGCCGCGCATCCCGGTAGGAGAACGCCGTCGCATCCTTCGCTACGTCGTGCACCGCCCCGTCGAGCGGATAAATGTGCATCACCGAATTCACCGTCGGAATCTGCGGGCCGTATTGCGCATGAGCGGCGATCGCCGGCGCGTTCAGCCGGTTCACCATGTCCGCCTTCCAGTAGTGATGCAGACCGTGCGGCACCAGAGCGTCGAACGTCGCCTGCACCGCCGGATACGGCGCCGGATGGCCGATCGAAAACACCGGCGTCCCGATCTCGCGCAAAGGCCGCACCAGGTTCGCGCCCGCCTCGGCCTCCGAACACACGCTCACCGTCGCGCACACCGTCTGCCCATGCAGCGCCTCCGGGAACGGCGGCGCCGGCGGCACAATCAGGTAGGCGAAAAACGAACTCAGCTCCCGCGGCGCCTCCGCAATGAAATCCCCGAAGAACTTCAGCACCTCCGGCCCCTTCTCCACCGGATAAAGAATCGGCTCGACATACACCGTGCTCACCGGGTACAGCCGGAACTCAAACGACGTCACGACCCCAAAGTTGCCGCCCCCGCCGCGGATCGCCCAGAATAAATCCGCGTTCTCCTTCTCCGACGCCCTCACAAACCGCCCGTCCGCCGTAACCACGTCGGCCGAGATCAGGTTGTCGCACACCAGCCCATAGCGCCGCGTGAGATGTCCGAATCCGCCCCCCAGCGTAAGCCCCGCCACGCCGGTCGTCGAAATCAAGCCGCCCGGCGTCGCCAGACCGAACGCATGCGTGGCGTGGTCGAAGTCGCCCCACGTGCATCCCGCCTGAACACTCGCCACCCGCCGCGCCGGATCCACCTGAATCCCTTTCATCCCTCCCAGGTCGATCACCAGCGCGTTGTCCCACGTCCCAAACCCCGGCACGCTGTGGCTCCCCCCGCGGATCGCGGGCGGCAAGCCTTCCTCTCGTGCGAAATTCACGCACTGAATCACGTCCGCCACGTCCGCGCACCGCGCAATCAGCCGCGGCCGCCGGTCGATCATCGCGTTGTACACGCGCCGCGCCGCCTCATACGCCGCATCCCCCGGCCCGATCAGCGAACCCCGCAACGCCGAGCGAAAAGTCTGAATGGCCCGATCGTCAAGCCGGGCCGCGCCTGCTCCTGTACCGGAATTTCCCATGTCGAATCCTTTCCACGAAACCGCGTACACTCGCAGTCTCTGGCAACGTGTGCCAAAAGTCAACCGGGTAACTAGTGAAACACGCCGCCCGCGCGAATCTCCCATAATGAAGCGATGGAACGCGAACAGGCTTGGGAATTATTGTGCGAGTACACAAAGTCCGACAGCTTGCGCCGCCACGCGCTCGCCGTCGAGGCATGCGTCGTCGCCTACGCGCGCAAGTTCGGCGAAGACGAAACCCAGTGGTCCCTCACCGCCCTGCTGCATGACTTCGACTACGAAATTCACCCCGAAGTGCCCGATCACCCGATGAAAGGCGAGCCGATCCTCGCCGAACGCGGCGTCGATGCCGCCATCCGCCGCGCCATCCTCTCCCACGCGGACTCGAGCGGCGTCCCGCGCGAAACCCCACTCGAGAAAACCCTCTTCGCCTGCGATGAACTCGCCGGCTTCCTCACGGCCTGCTCCTACGTCAAGCCCGGCCGCAGCATCCACGAAGTCGACGTAAAATCGGTACGCAAAAAACTCAAAGACAAAGCCTTCGCCCGCAGCGTCAGTCGCGACGACATCCTCAACGGAGCCTCCGCCATGGGAGTCGACCTCGACCAACACATCGCCTTCTGCATCGAAGCCATGAAAGCGCGGGCCAATGACCTCGGCCTCGCCGGCACAGCCAACTCAACAGGCGCCTCCGCGAACGGATGATACAATCGCCCTGGAAGCTAGTCTTGGCCGGTGCTGGGCCTGGTCTTCAAAACCAGCGTGCGGTGCGTCAGCGCCGCGGTGGGTTCGACTCCCACTAGCTTCCGCCACCACCGCACCCGTCCGGTTGCCCCGCGCCTCCGCCTGACATTGAGTTTCCCTGTCCTGCCCCGTCGTGTCATACAAGAAAGGGAGATCCCAATGAACAATTCGATGGGCGCCACGAAATGGATGTACGCATTCTTGACCTCGCTGCTGCTACTCACCCGGAGCGCCGCGGCGCCCCAAACGGCAGCGGACACCCCGGTCCTCACCACGGCCGCCGACATCCCCCTGCCTGGTCCCGCTGTCCGTTTTGACTACCAGTCCCTCGACCCCGCCTCCGGCCTCCTCTACATCTCGCACATGAACGCAGACCACCTCATCGTCTTCGACATGCGCGCGCGGAAGGTCGTCGCCAACCTCCCCGGCTTCAACAGCGTCCACGGCGTCCTCGTCGTGCCCCAACTTCATCGCGTCTACGCCTCGGCCACGGGCCTACATCAGGTCCTCGCCGTCGATACACGCTCGCTTGAAATCTTGGGCAGCGCCGGACCCATCGACTACCCGGACGGCATCGCCTACTCACCGCAGCAAGACCGTGTCTTTGTCTCCGACGAGCACGGCGGCGTCGACGCCGTCATCGACGCCCATACCAACCGCCTCATCGCCAAAGTGCCCCTCGGCGGCGGAGCGGGCAACACCGTCTACGACCCTCGCACCGGCAACATCCTCGTCGCCGTCCATCACCTCGACCAACTCGTCTCCATCGACCCCGCCCGCGCCGTCACCACCCATCGCCTGTCCCTGCCCGGCATCGCCAACCCGCACGGCATCGCCCTGGACCCGGCCGCACACCTCGCCTTCGTCGCCGGCGAAGCCAATCGTTCCCTCGCCGTCGTCGATCTCGACGCCATGCGTATGCTCGGCAAATATCAGGTCGGCCCCGACCCCGACGTCCTCGCCTTCGACCCCGGCCTCAATCGCCTCTACGTCTCCGCCGAATCCGGCGAAGTCGCCATCTTCCATCTCTCCGGCCGTTCGCTCACCCGCATCGGCGCCCTCCGGATGCCCCGCGCTCACACCGTCGCCGTCGACCCCTCCACCCATCTCGTCTACTTCCCGCTCGAGAACCTGCAAGGCCATCCCGTGCTCCGGATCATGCAACCCGCCGGTCAATCCCAATAAAGCCCCCGGGCCGCCGTCACCCGACAACGCACGGACACAGGTAGGTAGAACGGTACGAACTGAATGGTAGATATCGTGGGACTCAACATCAAGAACGAGGAAACGCACCGGCTCGCCAAGGAGTTGGCGCGCCGGACCGGCGAGACTCTCACCGGTGCGATCACGCAGGCCCCGCGCGAGAGGCTCGAACGCGTGCGGCGCAGGCAGGACACCGGACTCGCCGAAGAATTGCTGCGGATCGGCAAGAAGTGCGCGGTCCACAGGAAGGAGCCGTTCCGGTCCGTGGACCATGGGGA
>JAKAJI010000212.1 GCA_021813825.1 Acidobacteriota bacterium
GGGCTGGGACAACATCGACATCTTCGGATGGCTCGGCTATCCGATGCAAATCAAGATCGACTTCCTTTGCCGCGACTCCATCCTCGCCGCGCCCCTCGTTCTCGACCTCGTCCTGTTCCTCGACCTCGCCCAGCGCGCTGGCATGAAGGGCATTCAGGAATGGCTGTCCTTCTACTTCAAGGGCCCCATGACCGCCCCCGGCCTATATCCCGAGCACGACATCTTCATCCAGCTCATGAAGCTGAAGAATACCTTGCGCTGGATGCGCGGCGAAGATATGATTACCCATTTGGGTCTGGATTACTACGACTGATCTTTCCGCATGAAAGTTCTGGTAATCGGCGGGACATTATTTGTCGGCCGCGCGCTGGTTTCTTCGCTTGCCAAGGCCGGACACGAAGTCTGGATCATGCATCGCAAGCCGAAGCACGACTTCGGCAAGCGGATCGGCAATATCCAGGCGGATCGTAACGACGTCGATGCCGTCAAGGCGGCCCTCGCCTCCCACCGTTTCGACGTCATCTACGACAACGTGTACGATGCCGAGCGCGGCACAACGGCCGCCCACGTCGAAGCCGCCGCCCGCGCCGCCGGCGACCGCCTCCACCGCTACGTCTTCCTCTCTAGCGTCGGCGCCTATGGCGACGGCCTGAACCATCACGAAGGCGACGCCCTTGCCCCCGACGACCACCCCGACCTCTACGTCCGCAACAAGGCCATGACGGAACGCATGCTCTTCCGCATGCACCAGCGCACCGGCCTCCCCGTCGTCACCCTCCGCCCACCCTACATCTACGGCAAAGGCAATCCCTACTACCGCGAAGCGTTTTTCTGGGACCGCCTCCGCGACGGCCGCTCCATCATCCTCCCCGGCGATGGCCGCCGCCTCATGCAGTTCGTCCTCGTCAACGACGTCGTCGAGGCGTGCCTGAAAGTGCTCGATATCCCCGACACCGTCGGCCACGCCTTCAATATCGCCAACGCCCGCCCCATCACCCAACTCGAGGCCGTAGAAGCATTCGCCAGGGCCTGCGGACGCGAGTTGAAAATCGTCCGCATCCCCCGCGACCGCCTGCTCAAAAGCGGAGGCCACCCCATGGGTCCCAGGCTCTACTTCGGCTACTACTTCGACCTCCCCGCCATCACCATGGTCGTCAACAAAGCCCAGCGCGTGCTTAAGCTCAAACCCGTCGACTTCGCCCAGGGCCTCAAGGACACCTACCGCTGGTACAGCCGCAACGGCTCCTTCCCAAAGCCCGATTACACCTTCGAAGACGACGTCATGGCCGCCGCCCCCGTCTACGTCGCCGAAGAGTTCTAAACGCCCCGCAGGATCCCTTTCAACTGCGGCTCCAGTTGAAACACCACCCGCAGCAGGCACAAGACAAGCGGCGGCAACGCCTCCCACCGCGCCGTCGCCGCGCCCTCCAGCGCCAGGCACACCAGCAGCGGCGACTGCGTGCGCGCAAACGAATAATCCTGCGCCCAGATGTCCGGGCTCTGCAGGAACATCGCCCCCGCGGCCAGCACCGCGGCAACAGCCACCAAAGGCGTCAGCGGCCGGTAGTGCCAAAGCCACCACGCCGTCACCCCCAGTGCGAACCACACACCGATCAGGCCAAGGTAATCCAGTATCGCCGCCTCCCGCAGCCAGCCCGTCGTCAACTCGAACTGCACCGGATTGAGCGTGCGCCGCACCAGCCCCTCCAGCGGCACAATGCTTGTCCAGGGTGTCTGGTCCGGTCCCGTCCTCGCTCGCACAAACGCAAACCAACCCGTAGCCGGCAGCGCCGCGCAGGCAAACCACAACATCCGCGCGAACCGTCGCTCCACAAATAACCAGAGGCAGTAGCCCGCAATCAGCGCCAGCCCCGTTTCCCGCGCCAGCGGCGCCAGCGCCAGCACCACCCACAGCCGCCCCTCGCGCTCTTCAAATGTGTACAATGCCAACCCGGCGCACAGCGCCACCAGCGCCACATCCACAGTCGCCCGGTCAATCGACGTGAGCGTCGCCGGTACCGCCACAAACAACGCGCCCCACGCCGGCCTCCATCCAACTCGCCCCAAATACCGCGACGTCCAATACACCCCCAGCCCCAGGAAGCCCAGCAGCACGGCGAAGTAAGCCGAGTCGACCCGCTCATCGTCGCCGAACACAACCAGGTGCGCAAGCGCAGGCACAAGAATCCGCCGCCACCGCAATCCGGGATTGTCGACAAACCGCGTGTAGCCGCGCGCGAGAAACGGATCGTGCGCAATCAGGTGATAAAACTGCCCGTCATAGCCCGCCGAGTTCGGAAAGCGGTACACATCCTCGGCCGCAAGTTCCGGCGGAAGCTGAAGCTGCGCGCCGATGTCGTACAGCGCCGTCCAGTCGCCCCGATAGTTGAAATGAACCGTCAGCGCCTCCCACACCAGCACCGCCAGCGTCGCCAGCGCAGCGGTAACGGCGGCGCGCCTCAGACTCTCTCTCCGGAAAACATCGCCGTTACCGCCGTCACAATCGCCGTGCCGTACACATCCTCCGCCGAGCAGCCGCGCGAAAGGTCGTTAGCCGGCTTCGCCAGCCCTTGCAGAAACGGCCCCAGCGCCACCGCGCTCCCAAGCCGCTCCACCAGTTTGTACCCGATATTGCCCGCCGCCAGGTTCGGAAATACCAGCGTGTTCGCCCGCCCCGCCACGCTCGACCCCGGCGCTTTCGATTTGCCTACCGCCGCCACCAGCGCCGCATCCGCCTGCATCTCGCCGTCAAAATCCACCTCGGGCGCCGCCTGCCGCGCCAGCACAAGCGCCTCCCGGATCGTCGTGAGCGAGCCGTGCTCCGCGCTCCCGCGCGTGGCAAACGACAGCAGCGCCACCCGCGGAGCCGCCTCCAGCAGCGCCCGCGCGCTCCGGGCGCTCGCCACCGCAATGTCGGCAAGCTGCGCCGCGTCCGGTTCGATCACCACCGCGCAATCGGCAAACACCAGCAACCCGCCCGCCCCGTAGGACTCATCCTGCACCGCCATCAGGAAGCAGCTCGACACCGTCTTCACCCCGCTCGCCGCACCAATGCACCGCAACCCCGCGCGAACCGTCTCCGCCGTCGTGTTCGCCGCGCCTCCCACAAAACCGTCCGCATCCCCGGCGGCCACCATCAACGCCCCATGGTACAAAGGATGCCGCGCGGCCTCCTTCGCTTCGTCCTCCGTAGCGCCTTTCGCCCGGCGCCGCTCCAGATAGAGCGCCGCGTAGCGCTCGCACGCCGCGGCTTCCAGCTTTCCCGCCTCGATCGGCACCGGCTCGAGCAGCCCCTCCTCGCGCAGCCGCTGGGCCGCTTTCTGAATGCGCGGATCGCTCCCTTCGGGGAACACAATGCGGGGCCGGCGCGCAAGTTCGCGCAGTCGCCTCCGCTGGCGGTCGAGAAACCGCTGGGCGGATGGGGGAATCGTACTCACACTCACAAGATAGAATGGAAGCAGCCGCGATGGTCCGCTTTGTTGTCTATCTCTTTCTCAGTATTTTCGTGATCTCCATCGCGCGCGCCCTCATTAAGGCCGTCCTCCAGGGCCTCGCGTCGCTGTTTCAGACCCAGCAGTCCTCCCCCGCGCGCCAGCAGCCCCAGCCCCCTTCAATGCCCCTCACCGGCGAACTCAAACGCGACCCCGTCTGCGGCACCTACACCGTCGAAGCCCACGCCATCCGCCAGACCATCAAAGGCGAAACCCTCTACTTCTGCTCCAGCCGCTGCCGCGACGAATATCTCGCCGCCTCCCGCCGCTGACATCGTTCACAAGAGCCCCTTTTTCGTAGCTGCGCCGAAGTCCACGATGCTATGCTGAGAATTTCCGCGAGGCGAACCAAAGGCGAAGCATGGCGGGTGACATTCACAAGCAACTCGAAATGCTTCGCGCAAAAGTCGCCGGCATCAACCAGCGATTCCAATCGCCTGCACCCACACGCGAGCCGGTTCAATACGACGTCTCGGACGCCTTGCCCGGAGCCGAGGTGGAAACCCCGCACGGCAAACACTGGGAGACCGAGACCCATCACGCCGCGCACCGCTACCACGGCAGCGCCAGCGTCGGCGAACTTGCCGATCTTCCGCCGGACTTGTTCCGCGAAATCTCCAACGGCGAAGTCCGCGAAGCGCACCCGGCCGAGTGGGCCTTTCTCGACACCGAAACCACGGGACTCGCGGGCGGAGCCGGCACGTTCGCCTTCCTCATCGGCGTCGGAAGAATCACCCCCGACGGCTTTCGCGTCCGCCAGTTTTTCCTCCGCGAACCCGGCGAGGAGCCCAGCGTGCTCGCCGCCCTCGCCGAGCATTTGCAACCCTTCCGCGTGCTCGTCACCTACAACGGCAAGGCCTACGACCAGCCCCTGCTCGAAACCCGCTATCGCCTCACCCGCGCGCGTCCGCCCTTCGCCCGCATGGATCATCTCGACCTGCTCTACACCGCGCGGCGCCTGTGGAAGCTGCGCCTGGAAAGCTGCCGCCTGGTCGAGATCGAGTCCCGCATCCTCGGCATCGAACGGCAGGACGACGTGCCGGGATCTCTGATCCCTTCGCTGTACTTCGACTACCTCCGCACCGGACGCGCCACCCGCCTGGCTTCCGTCTTCTCGCACAACGTCAGCGACATTTTGACCCTGGCCTGTTTGTGCGGCATCGCGCCGCGGGCGTTCGTTTCCTCACACGAGACCGCTGCCGGCCTCCACGGCGCCGAGATGGTCGGCGTCGCCCGCTGGTGCCGCCAGATGGGCGACGAAGCGCGCGCGCTCGATCTGTTTCGCGCGGCCATCGAACGCGGTCTCAACGACGATCTGCTATTTCGCACCCTCTGGGACGCGGCGGCTCTCGAAAAGAAACTCGGGCGAAGCGCCGCCGCCGTCGTTACATGGCGGGAACTCGCCGGAGTGCGGAATCCCTTCCGCGCCCAGGCGCTGGAAGAGTTGGCCAAACACTTCGAGCACCGCGAAGGCGATCCCGCCGCCGCCCTCGAGTTCACCCTGGCGGCAATGAACCTGGAATCCGTTCCCTCGCTCGCCCGTCGGCGCGAGCGCCTGGAAAAGAAGCTCGCCAAACGCGCCGGAGGCGGGCTGCTCTAGCCGGCCGCCTCCATGACCCTCTCCCGCCAGAACGCCGTCCGCTTCATCGTCGCCATCGGCATCGTCAGCCTGTTCGCCGACTTCTGCTACGAAGGAGCGCGCAGCATCACCGGACCCTATCTGGCGCACCTCGGCGCCACCGCCGCCATCGTCGGCCTGGTGAGCGGCTTCGGCGAACTCGTCGGCTACACCCTCCGCCTCGCCTCCGGCGTCTGGGTGGACCGCACGCGCGCCTACTGGCCAATGGTCATCGCTGGCACCATCGTCAATCTGGGCGCCGTGCCCATGCTCGCCCTCGCCGGACGCTGGGAAACCGCGGCCCTGCTCATGATCGCCGAGCGCGCCGGCAAGGGACTCCGCACGCCCGCCCGCGACGTAATGCTCTCCTCCGCCGCCAGCGCAACCGGGAGCGGCTGGGGATTCACCCTCCATGAGGCCCTCGACGAAACCGGAGCGCTTCTCGGCCCACTCGCTGTCGCCGCCGTGCTCCACGCCACCGGCCGCTACCAGAGCGCCTTCGCCATGCTGGCCATTCCCTTCGGTGTTTCCCTCGCCACGCTGCTCACCGCTCGCATCTGGTTTCCCCGCCCGCAGGAATTCGAACGCCCCGGCACAGGAGAGGACAACGGCGCCGGCCCGCGGGTGTTCTGGTTCTACACCGCCGCCGGCGCCCTCCTCGGCTTCGGCATGCTGGATTTCCCCCTGATCGCGTTCCACCTCGCCACCAGGCACATCGTGGCGGCCGCCGCCATTCCCCTGTTATTCGCCGCGGCGAACGGCAGCGACGCCCTCCTGCTCCCCGCCTTTGGCAAAGCTTGGGACCGCTTCGGCACGCCCGCCCTCGTCACCGGCGTCATCGCCTGCGCCGCCAGCGCGCCGCTGGTGCTGCTCGGCGGGCACGCGGCTGCCATCGCTGGCATGGTCGCTTGGGGCGCCGGACTCGGAGCCCACCAGTCCTTGATCCGCGCGGCAATCTCCGAATCCGTGCCCGTCACCCGGCGCGGCAAGGCCTTTGGCGTTTACAATACGATCTACGGGCTCGCCTGGTTTGCCGGAAGCGCCTCGGCGGGCCTGCTGTACACCGTGCATCGCCCAGCGGTGGCGGCGATGTGCTCGATCGCGCAACTGGCCGCCGTGCCGTTGTTACTATACCCTTCAAGGAGGATGGATTGAGTCTGCGGGCCTACGGCTGGTTTGCGTGCGCTATGGTGGCGCTCGTGTTGCTCGGCGCATGCGGAGAAACCATCACGCCGAAGGTTTCTTCCAAGCTCGAGATGAAACGCACCGCGGCGGGCAGCGTGGCAATCACCCTCGTCCTTACCAACGAGCGCGACATGGCCACCGTCCCGCTCATGGTGGCCGTCGATGCCTACGAACCAGGTACGCCGGACGCCCACAAGCCCGAACCCGTCATCCATCCCGCCCCCTTCGTGCTCAACCGGCATGAATCGCGAACGTTGACCGCCGAAATCAACACGCCGCACGCCGTGGTGGCGGAATTGTCGGTGAAAGAAAGCGAACGCGGCATCCTGCTCGTAGCTGAGACCAAAACCATCGACGCTGCCGTGCCCGCCGCCCCGGCGCCGGAACCCGCCGGACAAAAATAGCAGTATGAACCGCTCCACGCCATGACCCTCGCCGCCGGCGACCGGTTGGGGGTGTACGAGATCACCGGACGCCTCGGCGCCGGCGTGAGCGGGGAGGTGTATCGCGCCCGCGACGAACGCCTGAACCGCGACGTCGCCGTGAAAATCCTTCCCGCTGGGTTCGCCCCGGAGCCGGCCCGCTTCGATCATCCAAACATTCTCGCCATCTACGATTTCGGCATCCACCAGGGCGCGCCGTTCCTCGTCTCCGAACTCCTCGAAGGTTCCACGCTCGGCGAAATTCTCCGCGAGCAAGGCCGTGTCTCCGCCCAACAAGCCGCCGGCTACATCCGGCAGGCCGCAACCGGCCTCGCCGCCGCTCACGCCGCCGGCATCGTCCATCGCGGCGTCAATCCCGACAGCCTCTTCCTCACCCGCGACGGCGCCGTAAAGGTCCTCGATCTCGGACTCGCCGGCAGCCGGCCTGGCGCCTCCGCCTACACCGCGCCCGAACTCTTCCGCCACCAAAACATCGACCCCCGCGCCGACATCTTCAGCCTCGGCTGCGTGCTCTACGAGTTACTCTCCGGCCGGCCGCCTTTCACCGGGCCCGTGCCGGCCGACGTAACCCACGCCATCCTCCATGACGAACCACCCGAAATCGCGGGTCTGGCGCCCGGCCTCGCCGAGATCCTCCGCCGGTGCCTGGACAAAAACCCGGAGGAACGGTTTCAGTCCGCGCGGGACCTGGCGTTCGCACTGAACGCCGTGGCGCAAGGACAGCCCGCCGGCGGCATAGCAACGCAGCAGGTGATTGTCGAGCGCGTTCGTCACCCAAGCCGCCTCCCCGCACTCGCCCTCGCCGCCGTGGCCATCCTCGCCGCCGGCCTCGCCGGATATCAGATCGGAACCTGGACGCACCCACTGCCCCAATTTCAGTTCCGCCGTCTGACCTTCCGCCGCGGCCGCATCGAGACGGCGCGGTTCACGCCAGCCAGTCGTGTCCTCTACAGCGCGGCCTGGGAAGACGAACCGCCCGCGATCTTCAGCCTCGGATTCGAAAACCCCGAGTCGCATCCCACCGGCCTCGAGGACGTAGCGCTTCTGGCTGTCTCCCGCAAAAAGGAAATGGCCGTCATGCTCAAGCCGCGCCTCAGCCCCGATTCCCTCCTCCCCCAGGGCATGCTCGCCACCGTAACGCAAGGCTCCGCCCCGAAACCATTGATGGATGGCGTGGAGTTCGCCGACTGGTCCCCCGACGGCAAGGATCTCGCCATCATCCGGGACACAGGCGACGGCGCGGAGTTGCA
>JAKAJI010000213.1 GCA_021813825.1 Acidobacteriota bacterium
GTAATGGTCGAGCACGGATATCTCCGGTTTTCTGGGTGCGCCGGAAGCCTCGGCCTCGGCATTGACGATGCGTTCGACCGCGGCAAGCACGCGCGACCGGATGGCTTCATCAAACGTGCGGACGTTGAGCTTGAGGATCGCCTCGTCCGGTATGACGTTTTCCTTCGTACCGGCCTGGAGTGAACCGACGGTGACGACGGCCGCATCCGTGGCTGCTATCTCGCGCGACACGATCGTCTGGAGACGGAGGACTGTCGCCGCGGCCATGACCACGGGGTCGACACTGGCCTGGGGCATCGAGCCGTGTGCGCCGCGCCCGAACATCCGAATCTGGAGGCTGTCTCCGGCGGAAGTTATGACGCCGGCACGCGAGCTGAGCAAGCCGGACGGGCCGACCATTACGTGCTGGGCGAGGATGGCGTCCGGCTTGGGAAACCGGCTGAACATTCCGTCGCCGATCATCGCCTGCGCGCCCTCGCCGGTTTCCTCCGCCGGCTGGAATACCGGCATCAGCGTGCCGCGCCAGGCCTCGCGCGTTCGGGCGAACAGGGTCGCTGCGCCGACCAGCCATGCGACGTGCATATCGTGGCCGCAGGCGTGCATGACGGGCACGGTTTTGCCGTCGCGATCCGTCGCTGTGGCATCGCTCGCATAAGGCAGTCCGGTCGCTTCCTTGACCGGCAGGGCATCCATGTCGGCGCGAAGCATGAGGGTAGGGCCGACGCCATTGCGAAGCAGCCCGACCACGCCTGTTTTGCCGACACCGGCGGTTACTTCGTAGCCGGCGGCGCGGAGATGGTCCGCAGCCAGGCTCGCGGTGCGGACCTCCTGCATCGAGAGTTCCGGGTGAGCGTGGATGTCCTTGTAGAGCAGCTCCAGTTCCGGCAGGAGCGGATCCAGCGCTGCAAGTATTTTTCCTGAGTGCGGAGCGGTCATGGAATGACGTCTCTACCCAGCCTATACCTTCGGCCGCGGGCGAGGGCCGTGCGGGGGTGCGGGCGAACGGATTCGCACGACGCTCGCTTAGTTACTGAAACGGGACGACGGAGTTTTGGTATTCGACCGAGTAACTGTAGATAAAGAGATCCAGACCCGGGACGGTGGCGGTCGATATCTTTGATGGCTCGGCGAGCATGGTCAGTTGCCCGAGCGGGAATCCGTTTTGTATTGCGCTGGGCGGGAGTGCCTGGAGAATCGAGACGGGCACGGTTAGGGATTGGTCGGAGGCGTGGGCCCGGCATTGAAAAGTAACTCCCGGGGCGCCGATGGAAACGGTGCTCGATCCGTTCAAGTAGACGTCCCAACCTGGATCGCCACCCGTCCAATTTACCGTGAAAGGTTGAGACCGGGGGACTGTGGTGATGGAGACGTAGTTCGTCCAGGTGAACGGATTCTGCGGCACGGTGATGTTGACGTTGAACCCACCCACATCTTTGCCGCCGTTTCCGTTGTTGGCGGTGTAAGTGCCTGGGGTGAAGTACAGGGGCAGCCCGGATTGAAGGCCGCCGCCGATGATGTTGTAAAACGCGCCGGTGACGCCTGTGGATTCGGTCAACTGTTTGGCTCCGCCGGGGCCGTTGATATTGATCACGGAGCCGGGGTCCAGTGGGGTGGTGGTGACCGTTCCCAGTTGTGGGGTGTTGACGATAATGCAAGCGCCGTAAGGCAAGTCAAAGCCGGTATAAGAATACGCATTGGCGCTGAGCTTATTAAAGCCGGCTTCGCCCTGATCGCCGGTGACGGTGACGGTTGTGCTCGCGCCAGAAGCAGACACGGAAGGGCTGGTCGTGACGGACCGATTGAGGATGAGGCTGCCGACGCGCACGGAACCCGAGGCTAAGGCGGTCTTAAATGCGGGCGGGAATTGCTCCTGGCTGGTGCAGGTGAGTGTCGGATCGATCGCCATCGAGACGTAGTTACTCGTAACGGTGCTGCTCCCGTTGGTGACGGTAATTGCGACGGGAACATTGCAGCCGGTGACGCCTTGCGGAATCATGAAGTTGATCTGATCTTCGCCGGCGAATCCCGTTCGTCCGGCGTAGAGCGGTGTGACGTTGACGCCGCCGACGGTGACGACTACAGTAACTCCGGGCAGGTTACCGCTGGGCGGGGTGGTGTTGTCGTTGCCGCTGATGGGTCCGAGTCCGGTGCCCCAGGCGACGACTTCTTCGCCGGGCTGAAACGCGAAGCTGGACGAGCTCGGGTGACCGCTTCCATCGAGGATGACGGCGGTGCCGGCGCCCTGCTGATTGACGGTAAAGATTCCGAAGCTGCTTTTGACGACAGTTATCGGCACCGCGGCGCTGGGCGTGCCGTTATAGGAGACAGTGACGGTTCCGGTTCCTACGGGAGTATCCGAAGGTAAGACCGCAGCGAGTTGGCCCGCCAAGGAGTAGATCATGTAGCACTGGACGGTTGTGCCATTGACGGTGACGCTGATGGAAGTGCCGGATAAGGTGGTGGGTAGCGGGAAGCCGGCGTACTGAATTTTCGAGGGACCCATCGCGGAGCCGAAGACGACAAAGATGGAACCTTGGGCGATGGAACCATCGGGAAGGCGGGGGTCGGCGAAACTGGCGGCGTTTTTGACTCCCTGCGCGGCGATGGACGGTCCTCCGGGCGTGCCACCGCTACCGCCTGTCGAGCCGCCGGTGCCTCCGGTGGAGCCGCCGGAACTGCATCCGGAAGAATAGGTGGTGAACTGGATGGTGATAGAAGACGCGCTTACAGCGGTCAGCCACAATTTGGAGTAATGGCCGGCGTTTGTGTGAATGGCGATCACGGCGTCGAGAGACGGCGTGATGGGCGTGGAGCTGAAAAGCGGGGCCTCGACACAGATAGTAGCCTCATCAATGAGGCTGACACCGAGCGAAGTGGTGATGGATTTAGCGACGGTAATGCCGGTAGCGCTACCCACCGGCACGATATTTCCGGCCGCAAACTGAATATCGCCTCCGGAGTTGGAGATGGTTCCGTTGTCCAGGTTCAAGGTTTGGCCGACCGTCAAGACAGATGGCGAGGCCGGGGAAAAATCGGCGAATGCAGCGGCGGGCGAAAGCAGCGCGAGCGCGGCAATACACTTGTAGGTCATAGTCCCTCCACTAAGACTGCTCGTGTATAGCTGTCTTTGAGATACTAACATTTCGCGCGGCGTTCGGGATCTTAATTCCGGGACTTTGCGGCGGGCTTAGGCGCTCCCGCTCACATCTTAGTGTGCTGGCGCACAGGAAAGCAGGGGTTTTCCTGGTTCCACTGCTATCTCAGAAGATGCGATAAACCGGCTGGTGCCACCGGGTGAGGATGAGATTAAGGCTTCAATGAAGGAGGTACGATCTTCTTCCCGTGTGAGTTGCGCATCCTACCCGGCTGTTAAACAAAGGTTGCCGGAGCGCGGGGGCGGCGCTCGGCCCGACAAGTTACTCGGATTTCAGGCTGGCCATGTCGATGGTGAAGCGGTATTTGACGTCGGATTTGAGGAGGCGAATGTAGGCTTCATTTACTTTTTGGATGGGGATGACTTCGACGTCAGCGGTGAGGTGATGGGCGCCGCAGAAGTCGAGCATTTCCTGGGTTTCGGCGAGGCCTCCGATGGGGGAGCCGGAGAGGCTGCGGCGGCCGAGGATGAGGTTGAAAGCGGCGACGGGGAGGGGTTTTTCGGGGGCGCCGACCAGCGTCATGGCGCCGTCGCGGCGGAGGAGCTGGAGGTAGGCGTTTAGGTCGTGGTTGGCGGAGACGGCGTCGAGGATGAAGTCGAAGCTCCCCGCGTGTTTTTGCATCTCGCCGGTATTGCGGGAGAGGACGACTTCGTCTGCGCCGAGGCGGAGGGCGTCGTCCTTTTTGTGCGGGGACGTGGTGAAGACGACGACGTGAGCGCCGAGGGCGTGGGCAAACTTGACGGCCATGTGGCCGAGGCCGCCCAGGCCGACAACGCCGACCTTTTTGCCTTTCGTTACTCCCCAATGACGCATGGGTGAGTAAGTGGTAATTCCGGCACAGAGCAGCGGGGCAGCGCCGGCCGGGTTTAAGTTGGATGGCACGTGGACGGCAAAGTGCTCGTCGACGACGATGCTGTCGGAGTAACCTCCATAAGTAACACCTCCTAAGTGCTCGTCGGGCGAGTTGTAAGTAAGGACGCCGTTGGGGCAGAACTGTTCGAGGCCGGCCAGGCAGTCCGGGCAGGTGCGGTCGGAGTCGACGAGACAGCCGACGGCGGCGAGGTCGCCGGGCTTGAAGCGGGTGACTTCGGCGCCGACGCGGGTGACGCGGCCGAGGATTTCGTGGCCGGGGACGCAGGGGTAGACGGTTGGCACGAATTCCTTCCACTCGTCGCGGACGACGTGGAGGTCCGTGTGGCAGATGCCGCAGTACAGAATTTCGATTTGGACGTCGTGCGGGGTGGGATCGCGGCGGGTGATGGTCGAAGAGACTAGGGGTGAAGTGGCGCTCGAGGCGGAGTAGGCTTTGGCGTTGTACATGAGGTTATGCTCCCTGGTATTGATCGTCAGTGACGTGTTCCAGCCAGTCGGCGGCTTTGCCGTCGAGGCGTTCGTGGATGGCGATGTGGGTCATGGCGGTGGTTGGGGAAGCTCCGTGCCAGTGTTTTTCGCCGGGAGCAATCCAGACGACGTCGCCGGGGCGGATTTCCTCGATCGGTCCGCCCCAGCGCTGGACGCGGCCGCAGCCGAAGGTGACGACGAGGTTCTGGCCGAGGGGGTGGGTGTGCCAGGCAGTGCGCGCGCCGGGTTCGAAGGTGACGCAGGCGGCGGAAACGCGGGCCGGATCGGGGGCGCTGACGAGAGGGTCGATGCGGACGGTCCCGGTGAAATAGTCGGGTGAGCCTTTGGTCGAAGGTTGAGTGCCGTTTTTCCGGATTTCCATTTTCGATCTCCTTGCGTTCGTGCTTATTGTGACAAGATGCCGGGATTAGCGGCCGGTCATTTTTTCGATGTGTTCGGGGTAGCGGTCGCCTTCGATGGGGATTTGGGAGGCGGCGGATTCGATTTCGAAGCGGTCGAATTGGGAAAGTTCGACGGCGGCGGCGCCGAGGTTTTCCTCGAGGCGCGCGAGTTTGGTGGTGCCGGGGATGGGAGCGATCCAGGGCTTTTGGGCGAGCAGCCAGGCGAGGGCGATTTGGGCGGGCGTGGCGCTCTTGCGCTGGGCGATTTGGCCGAGTAAGTCGACGAGGGCGAGGTTCGCTTTGCGGGCTTCGGGGGTGAAGCGGGGGAGGGTGTTGCGGAAGTCGCCGGGAGCGAGGGTGGTGTTCTCGTCGATTTTGCCAGTGAGGAATCCTTTGCCGAGGGGGCTGTAGGGGACGAGGCCGATGCCCAGTTCTTCGAGGGTGGGGATGATTTCGGCTTCGGGGCGGCGCCACCAGAGCGAGTATTCGCTTTGGAGGGCGGCGACGGGTTGGACCAAGTGGGCGCGCCGGATGGTTTGGGCGCCGGCTTCGGAGAGGCCGAAGTGTTTGACCTTACCTTCGCGGATGAGATCCTGGACGGCGCCGGCGACGTCTTCGATGGGGACTTCGGGGTCGACGCGGTGCTGGTAGTAGAGGTCGATGACGTCGGTTTGGAGGCGCTTCAAGGAGCCTTCGACGGCTTGTTTGATGTGTTCGGGGCGGCTGTTGAGGCCGGTCCAAGGGGGAGTGCCGCCGGGGTTGAGGTTGAAGCCGAACTTGGTGGCGATGACGACCTGGCTGCGGATGGGGGCGAGGGCTTCGCCCACGAGTTCTTCGTTGGTGTAGGGGCCGTAGACTTCGGCGGTGTCGAAGAAGGTGACGCCCTTTTCGACGGCGGCGCGGATAAGGGAGATCATGGCCTGTTTGTCTGGCGGCGGGCCGTAGGAAAAGCTCATGCCCATGCAGCCGAGGCCGAGGGCGGAGACTTCGAGATTGCTGGCGCCGAGTTTGCGTTTCTGCATTGGTTCTCCTGGTTTGTTGCTTGGTTCTCTTCCAGGGTAGGGCGGGAGGTTGGGGAGGCGGTATCCCGATCCTTCCGATTTCTTGCCTGATTCTGCCGGAGGGGTTGATTGGGGAGCAGGATGGGTGAGTATGCTGGGGGAGAGGTGCATGGAGTGATGATCGGAAAAACGGGGCGGAAGGCGGAGGAGCATCGGGCGGAGCTGGCGCGGAAGATTGCCTTTTTCGTTGGCGAGGGAGAGAAGCGGGTAACGGAGATCCCGGGGCTGACGCTGCATAAGAAGACGGGTCCGACGGCTCCGTGTCCGGCGACGTACGAGCCGGCGGTGACGGTGATGGCGCAGGGGCGGAAGCGGGTGGAGCTGGGGCGGAACGTATTTCTATACGATCCGACGCGGTATTTGCTGACGGCGATTGATTTGCCGGCGGTGAGCCGGGTGGTGGAGGCGAGCGTGGAGCGGCCGTGCCTGGCGATGTCGCTGAAGCTGGACATGGCGGTAGTGAGAGAGTTGCTGAGTAAAGAGGAGATCCGTGTGGCGGGGGCGGCGGGGGAGCGTCCGGCGATGGGGGTGGGGCGGACGACGCCGGAGTTTTTGAGCGCGTGCTGCCGGCTGCTGGATCTGCTGGAGACGCCGGAGGACATTCCGTTTCTGGCGGGGATGATTGTGCGGGAGATCATTTACCGGATTCTGCGGGGACCTGAGGGGGCGAGGCTGCGGGCGATTGCAACGCTGGGCGACCAGAGCCAGCGGACGGCGAAAGCGGTGGCCTGGATCAAGGCGAACTACGCGAAACCGCTGCGAGTGGAGGAACTAGCGGAGATGGCTGGGATGGGCGTTTCGACGCTGCACCATCATTTCCGGGCGTTGACGGCGATGAGTCCGCTGCAGTATCAGAAGCAGATCCGGTTGCAGGCGGCGCGGGCGCGGATGCTGATGGACGATGTGGACGCGGCGAGCGCGGCGTTCGAGGTGGGGTATGAGAGCGCGAGCCAGTTCAGTAGGGAGTACAGCCGGTTTTTTGGGCAGCCACCGATGCGGGACGTGCGGATGCTGCGGTCGCCGGGGGCTCCGGCGATGGAGGGAGTTGGGTGAGGAGCAAGGAGCGAGAAGCAAGGAGCAGGAAGCCGGGAGAGAAGAATCTGCGGCGTCGGGTTCGGGGGTATGAAGTGCGGGTGAAGGGTTGGGGAGTCGATGCTGGAACGGCCGCGGCCGGGGTGACATGGGGAGGGAGACAATGCGCGTTTTAGGAGTGGGATTGGCGATTGCGATTGGGCTGGCGTCGGGGTCCGGGATGGCTTTGGGAGCGGATGCGTACGCGCCTTTGAGGCTGTATCAGGGAACTTGGAGGGTTAAGAGCGGGCACGGGGCCGATGCAGGGAAAGTGACGGTGCTGGTCAACGAGTGCGCGAGGATCGGGCAGTTTTTCGGGTGCCAGCAGACGGTGGATGGGAAGGCGGAGGCGCTGATTCTGTTTCTGCCGTACGGGAAGCCGGGGCATTATTACACGCAGGCGGTGACGGCGGAGGGTCGCGCCATGGGGCGGGGCGAGCTGGAGATTGCGGGGAGCCGGTGGACGTACTCATCGAAGTCCGTGGATGACGGCAAGCAGACGTGGTACCGGACGACGAATGAGTTCTCGGGGGAGGACCGGATTCATTACGAGCAGGCTGAATCGTCCGATGGGGTGAAGTGGGTGGTGAAAGGGTCGGGCGACGAGGAACGGGGCAGCGGGGGGAGAAAGTAGAAGACTAAGGTTCGAACGAAGGTTGGGCGGAAGGGGAAGGGGCGGCGGACGAAGGAAAAGCGGGAGTGGCAACGTGCGAAGCCGGTGGGAGGCGAGTTGATTTAAGTAGGGCGCGGGGGGAGCGAAAGCGCTATCGTGTGAGGTGCGAGAGGGAGAGTGCGATGGCGCGATGGTTGCGGCGGGACGTTTTGAAGGGTGCGCTGGCGGCGCCGGCGGTGGCTGCGATCGGCGTGCCGGGATTGGCGGCGGCGCAGGCGGGCGCGGGGGCGGCGGGCGGCGCGGAGGCGCTGCGGGAGAGGCTGCTGCTGGATTTCG
>JAKAJI010000214.1 GCA_021813825.1 Acidobacteriota bacterium
GCTGACGAATGCGCGGGGGGTTTATAAGAAGTCCCTGGCGGAGTTTGCGCTGCTGGGAGTGCTGTATTTTGCGAAGGAAGTGCCGACGATGCGGCGCAACCAGATGGCGGGCAAGTGGGAGAAGTTCGTGTCGGGCGAGGCGTACAAGGGGACGCTGGGGGTGGTGGGTTACGGCGAGATCGGGCAGGCGTCGGCGAAGCTGGCGCACGCGATCGGGATGCGGGTGCTGGCGGTGCGGCGGAGAGTGGAGAAGTCCGGCGCGGGCGACGGAATTGCGGACGCGGTGTACCCGACGGAGCGGATGCGCGAGATGCTGGCGCAGTGCGACTACGTGGTGGTGGCGGCGCCGGGGACGCCGCAGACGCGCGGGATGATGAGCGACGGCGAGTTTGCGGCGATGAAGCGGGGATCGGTCGTCATCAACGTGGGCCGCGGGACGGTGATCGATGAGAAAGCGCTGATCCAGGCGCTTCAGAGCGGGCACCTGCGGGGCGCCGCGCTGGATGTGTTTGAGAAGGAGCCCTTGCCGGAGGGACATCCGTTTTACTCGATGGAGAATGTTCTGGTGAGCCCGCACTGCGCGGACCAGACGGTGGACTGGTTGGATCAATCTGTTGCGTTCTTCGTGCGGAATTTCGAGCACTATCGAAAGGGCGAGCCGCTCGAAAACGTGGTGGACAAGGAAGCGAGTTACTGATGCGGAAGTATGTGGTGTTAGTTGTGGCGCTCGGCGCAAGCGAAGACCGATACGCCGGCGGCGGAGAAGTGGGCTGATGAGCGCGGCAGATTCGGGCGAAGTTACGCTCCAGACGATTCGCGAGGCGGCGGAGCGGATCCGCGGCATTCCGCATCGGACGCCGGTGATGCGGTCGCGGACATTCAACGAGCGCACTGGGGCGGAGGTGTTCTTCAAGTGCGAGAACTTCCAGCGGGGTGGGGCGTTCAAGATCCGCGGCGCGACGAATTTCCTGCGGTCGATTCCGAAGGACGTGTTGCCGCGGGGCGTGGTGGCGTATTCGTCCGGCAACCACGCGCAGGCGGTGGCGATTGCGGCGGCTTCGTGCGGGGTTTCGGCGACGATTGTGATGCCGTCGGATGCGCCGCGGAGCAAGATGGAGGCGACGCGGGGCTACGGGGCGAAGGTAGTCACTTACGACCGGGCGAAGGAGGACCGCGAGGCGATCGGGCGGCGGATTTCGGAGGAGACGGGCGCGACGCTGGCTCCGCCGTATGATCATCCGTGGATCATTGCGGGGCAGGGAACGGCGGCGCTGGAGTTAATCGAAGAAGTACCGGACCTGGACGCGTTGGTTGTCTGCGTTGGTGGCGGCGGGTTGATCGCGGGATGCTCGACGGCGGCGAAGGCGCTGCGGCCTTCGATCCGCGTGTTCGGGGTGGAACCGGAGGCGGGGAACGATACTTACTTGTCGTTCCGGGCGGGGAAGCGAGTGACGATCCCGCATCCGGTGACGAGCGCCGACGGGCTGATGGCGACGACGCCGGGCGCGATTACGTTCCCGATTGTGCAGCGGTTGGTGGACGATATTCTTCTGGTGAGCGAAGCCGAGATCCGGCAGACGATGGCGTTTTTGCTTACGCGGATGAAGATACTGGCTGAGCCGAGCGGGGCGGTTTCGGCCGCGGCGGTGCTGATGCGCAAGTTGCCCGCGGGGTGCCGGCGGGTGGGTGTGGTGATTTCAGGCGGAAACGTCGATCTGGACTTCCTCAAGACTCTCGGGGATTGAGGACGCCGGCTGCAGGAAGGCGGTGTATTTCACTTCGACCTTGGAGCGCGCGGGAATCCAGCGGTAGCCGGGCGCGCCGAACATACCGTTGCGCGAGATCATCTTGCGGCGGCTTTCCGGGAGTGGGGACACGCCGAATTCCATGCCCCAGGTGAGCGTCATGCCGTTCCAGGGCGGCTGGGTGCGGGCGTGGTTTTCTTCCCAAACCCCGAGCCAGGGGAAATCCGCGCGGCGCCAGACGTAGCCGAGTAACATCTGCGAAGCAGGCGAGTACGCGAAGAAGTACGCTTCCGGGGATTCGCGCATGAGGTGCGTGGTGAATCCGGCGGAGACGGGGGCGCTATTGTAAGTGCGCATGTCGCGCGTGGCGCCGTTCGAGGTTGGGACGTTGGGCCAGGAGAATTCCCCGCCGGAGTCGGCCGAGTAGGAGCGGGCGACGGGTGCGCGGAACTGTGTACGTCCGGTTTGGACGAACGGCGGACCGAGGGTGACGTGTTGGGTCCAGGCGGTGGGGTGGTCGGCGGCAGCGAGATTTTCGAGCGTTTCGGTGAAGTGAAGGGCGCGGCCTTCGAGTTGGATGGCGCGCTGGAAGCGGAGGCGCGCCACGGGAAGTTCGGCCCTGGCGACGAGGCAGGAGTCGCTCGCTGTGATTTCGTAGGGGACGACGGAGGCTTCGCCGTGAACCGTCATGCCTTCCCAGGCTTCTTCTTCGGAGGGAGGGCCGAAGAGGTCGAGGCAGAGGTTATGGCCCATGATGCCGGCGAGCAACTTACTTTCGGCATCATTGCCGTATTCGGGATGGGTGTCGAGGGAGTAAGTGGAGGGTTCGATGGAGGGCCAGGGAGGAGTCCAAAGAGGATTCACTCCCGTGGCCTTGTCGAAGATCTCGGCGATGTGGCCGCCTTCGACCGTCATGGTGAGGCGAAGGTGGGCGTTTTCGCAAGACACGGCCTTCCGGCCGCGGTAAATGGACGCGTGCATGGGGGTGAACCTAGACGTTCACTTTGTGTTTGGCGGCGAGCGATTGCCGGTAGGAGGAATCGCGCTTGGAGAAATCGGCGGCGTAGGCTTCGGGTTTTTCGTCCAGGCCCATGGTGTCGATTTCCTTGAAATAGACGCGGCGCTCCTGCTGCATGCAGATGTTAGACAGAATGACGGCGGTGGAATCCCGTAGGCCCACCTCGACGTCGGCTTTGGGGTGGCCGCCGGTTTTGCTGTCGTTGAAGAACGAGGTCAGCTCAGTTTCGACGGGGTTGACGTCCTCGTCGGAAGTCATGATGCCCTTGCTGTAGAGCCAGCGGCGGGCGAATTTCATTTCACGGGTGAGGAAGCTGTCGTCGGGGCCGAGTTGATCGCTGTCGAGGAGCAGGGGCAGAGCTTTCGAGCCGGCGGCCAGAGCGTAGCTGGCGCCCGCGGCAGCCGCGCCTTCCTTGCCGGCGGCGGGTTTAGCCGCAACGTGGTGGGGTTCCTTGTACCAAAGGCCGGTGGGCATGGTGGACTGGCCGTCGCCGACGGTGATTTCGAGCGCGGCGCCGGTACCCATGATGCATTCGCCGAACTCGGGGCGCGTGCCGCCGAGGTAGGGCAGATGGGAGTTAGTAGTGATGGAAGAGTAAACGAGTTTCTGATTCTTGGGGTACTTGTAAATCAGTTGAATGTTGTCGTAGACGTCGCGTCCGTCTTTCCAGGTATCAAGGCCGCCGACGCCGATGACGTACTCGGGGCCGGAGCCGAAGATCCAGTCGGCGACGTCGATCTGGTGGCTGGCCAGTTCGGCGGCGAGGCCGCCGGAGTATTCGTTATAGAGCCGCCAGTTGAAGCCGTTCATGACCCAGCCGGGATTGCGGTGCCACTGGGCGTGGATGTGGGTGACGTCGCCGAGGAGGCCCTTGTCGGTCATTTCCTTGGCGAGGGCGTAGAACTTGCTGTAGCGGCGCTGGAGGCCGACCTGCAGAACCTGTTTTGGATACTGCGCGGCGAGGGCGCGGAGGGCGTGAATCTCGTAGGGTTGGAAGACGATGCTTTTTTCGCAGAACGTGTGTTTGCCGGCCTGGAGGGTGTCGCGGGTGACGGGGAAGTGGGCGAACAGGGGCACGGCGATGATGACGGCGTCGACCTGTTTGTTGGCGAGGAGCTCGCGGTAGTCGGTGTACTTGGCGGGATTGGTGCCGATGATGTCGGCGGCGCGGTCGAGTTTATCCTGCTGGATGTCGCAGACGGCGACGCAGTGGCCGTTGGAGACGTTGAGGAGGTGCTTTAAGAGGTAGGAGCCGCGGCCGCCGGTGCCGATGATGCCGAAGGCGACCTGGTCGTTGGCGGCTTTGACGGTTTGAATGCGTGGGCCTTCGAAAGCGGCGGCGGCCGCGGCGACGGCGCCGACGGCGGCGGCGGTTTTTATGACATCACGTCGAGTGGGTTCCTGCTGGTCTTGCATCGCTTGCTCCTTAGGGGATTCAACCCGAGTCTATCCCCTTTAGGACGGGCTCGCAACGTCATTGGCGGCGTCCTGGGCGGCGGCGCGGCGGGCCATCCAATCCGCGCCGGCCAAAACGACCATGGCGGCGATGAAGCTGTACATGACGATGGTGACCGAGTAGGCGAACGGGCCGTATTCGAGCGACATCTTGCGACGAAGCCAGGGCCAGGTGGCGATGTTGACAATCTGGATGATTTCGAGCACGAGGCCGGTCCCGATGGCGGCCTGAATGCTGAGGGCCACCGGCACTTTGCGGTTTGGGAGGAGCCAGTAGACGAAGAACAGCATGAGCATCAGCACCGGGACGGCGGCGGCTTTGAAAAGAGTGATGCCCACCAGTTGGCTAAGAAACTGGCTGAAGCCGCTGAGTTGGCTGACGAAGGCGGAGTTGAAAGCCGTGAGGATGATGAAGGCGAGAAAGAGGCTGCCGCAGAGGAAGATGAGGCCGAGGCTGATGAGTTGATTGCGGAGGTAGCTGCGGTTTTCCTTGCAGCCCCAGGCGCGGTTGAGCGCTACTTCGAGCGGGACGAAGATGCCGTTGGCGGTGAACAGGAGCAGGAGGACGGAAGCGATCTGGAACGGGCGCTGGGCGACGGTGGCGCGGAGGTTGCGGACGATGAAGTTGCCGATGTCGTCGGGGAAGGTGTCGTTGAGGGCGAAGTAGATTGCGTTCGCGGCGACGTGCCAGTGGAGGACATGATCGCAGATGGAAACCATCACGATGAGGAAGGGGACCATGGCGAGGAGGACGCTTACGGCGATGGCCATGGCGTGGACGTGGACTTCGGTCTGCATCCAGTAGTGCAGGACCGGGATGGACATGCGCCTGGCCTGATTCAGGCGGGCGGAAGCAGGACCTTCAATGATCGACAGAGACAAGCGAAAGGGCTCGGAGTCTCCAGTTTAGCGAAGGCGTGGTGGGGGGGCTGGAAGGCTTGTGATAGGCTCGTAACAACCGTGGGCTCAAGCGAGCAAGAGCGGATGGACGCGCTCACCGAGGCGATTGTCCGTCTGTTGCGCCGGCAGGAGGAAACCGAGCAGCGACTGGTGAGGATAGAGGTGGCGTTGCGCGCGGCCGGGTTGCTGGGGGAAGCTTCGCCGCCGGTGGTGGATTCGCCGTTAGCGCCTCCGGTGGCGGCCGCCCCGGTTGGGCCGCAAGCGCCGGAACCCGCAGCGGTGGAGGCCGTTGTTTCGCAGGCCCAATTGGAAGCTACCGAGGCGCCGCAGGAACTGGAAACCGAATTCGGGTTGACGTGGGTGAGCCGGATCGGTGCGGTGACGCTGTTATTTTGCGCCGCGTTTTTGTTTAAGTACGCGATCGAAGAGCAGTGGATCGGGCCTGGGGCGCGCGTGGCGCTGGGTGTGCTCGCGGGTGTGGCGGCGCTGGGATGGGGCGAGAGGCTGTGGCGGGGGCGGCACGCGGTGTACGGGCAAGCGGTGTCGGGCCTGGGGATCGCTGTCCTTTATGTTTCGTTGTACGCCTCGTTCGGGCTGTACCATCTTCTGCCGGCCGGCGCGGCGTTCGTTTTGATGGCGGTGGTGACGGCCGTCGCGATCTGGCTTGCGCTGCGATATGGAACCGCGGCGATGGCGGCGCTGGGGTTGTTGGGCGGCTACCTGACGCCGGGACTGTTGAGCACTGGGGAAAACCGGGCTGCTTTGTTATTTGCCTATGTGCTTGTGTTGGATGCGGGCGCGCTGTGGCTGGCGCGGACGAGGAACTGGGTGAAGTTCGAAGCCTTCGCGGTGGTGGCGACGGTGGTGATTTGGGGGGCCTGGTTTTCGTCGTATTTCACGCCGGATCAGCAGACGGTTGTAACTGTGTTTGTTGTGTTGTTCTACGCGCTGTTCCTGATGGGGAGGAAGCCGTCGACCTGGGTTGCGGCGCAGTTGCTCGCGGTTGTGGGTCTGGCGTTGGCGTGGCCGACGAATCCCGGGCCGTATCTGGTTGTGACCCTTGCGGTGAGCCTGGCCGGACTGGTTTGGGCTGACTCCAAGGAGTACAGCGGGCTTGCACTCGCGTCGGGATTCGCGTTCTGGCTTGTGTACGGCGCGTGGTACATCGGGCTGAAGGTGGACCCGATTCCGGTGGGGCAGATGTTTGGTCTGCTGACGCTGGTGTTTCTTTGCTTCTTTGCCTGGATGCCGTGGCAGGTGGTGGTTCGAAAGCGGAGTTGTGATAAAGCGGACTTAGTTCTGGTGAGCGCGAACGCGATTGCTTATTACACGGCGTGTTACACGCTGCTTACCTCGGGCTATCACGGCAGGCTGGGAGTATTTACGGCGGCGATGGCTTGCCTGTACTTCGGCTTGGGCGAGTTACTGCGGCGAAAGCTTGGTGAGGACGAGCGGGGTACGGTCCCAAGACTGCTCGCGAATGGGATCGGCGTGGCGTTGTTGACGCTGGCGATTCCCGTTCAGTTTGCGGGTTATGGTGTGACGATCTCGTGGGCGGCTGAGGGTGCGGCGCTGATTTGGATTGGCCGGCGCACGAGGACCGCGCGGATTTCATTTCTTGGGCTGGCGGTGCTTGGGCTGGGTTTTCTGCGGTTTTGGAGCGTAGACGTATGGAGGGTTCTGCCGGAGGGGCACTTGCTGGTGGCGAACACGCGGTTCGTGACGTGCGTGGCGGCGATGGCGGCGTTCTGGGCGGCGGCGCGGTGGATCGGGCGCGGGCGGGCGGCGCTGATCACTTACTTAGCGGGCCACGCGATCTTGTTTGGCGGATTGGTGTTTGAGATTTCGGATTGGGCGGCGAGGTTTGCCGCAGGGACGGTGCGGAACTTGGAGAGCGCCGGGATTTCGGTGCTGATGGCGGTGTATGCGATGGCGTTGATTCTGGCTGGGGTGGTGACGGGGACGCGGGTGAACCGGATTCTGGGGCTGCTGCTGATTGGAGCTGTAATTGGCAAGTTGTATCTGGCCGATGTTTTTATTTTATCGCTGGCTTACCGGATTGTGGCTTTCGGTGTGGGTGGCGTGCTGTTGATGGGGACGTCGTATGTTTACTCGCGCCATCGCGAGAAGATTCGGGCGTTGTGGCGGGAGCAGACGGAATAGGCGGCGTGTCAGGTGACCTGGCGGAGGTGGGGTATGGCGGCGAGGGAGTCGCGGTCGCGGGCGTCGGCCTGAATGCGGGCGCCGGGCTTGATGAAGGTGTAGCGGAGGCGGGTTACGCCGCCGATAACGGCCATGGCAGTTTGGCCGGTGTATTCAAACGTGACGGCCGGCGCCGGGGGTGGGGCCAGGGACCGGGCCGGCATGGATGTGCTCGGGTAAGTTGGCTGTGGAGCCGCTGCTTGCGCTCTCTTGCCTCCGCAACAAGACATCTGTGTCCTCCTGTGTTGGTTCGAAATACCAGGCTTGATCCGGCGCCGGATGCGGCGCGCGGGACTGGGTGAGCCGTTCAAGAATGATGGCGGCGGCGGAGAGCGCGGGCCAGAGCAGGAAGCGCTCGGTCCGGTTGTCCGCCAGCAGGAAAACAAATGGGGCGGCCACCCACAGGCTCAAACAGTAGAAGCAGTCGAGCAGGCCGCCCCAGAAACCGGTTCCCGCCAGGCGGCGCAGGCGCACCAGGACATCTCCCGGCCCATCCTCCGCATTCAGGAGATGCGTGATGCGCCAGACGGCGAGCGCGCCGAGCAGGAACCAGTAAAGAGTCACGTCAGGATTGGGGCGCGAGCACGAAGGCGCGCGGCGCCGGGCTGCTATCGTATTGGGACAGACGGCTCC
>JAKAJI010000215.1 GCA_021813825.1 Acidobacteriota bacterium
CTCGGCAAGGCGGAAGCGATTCTCCATCCGCTGCAAGGCGGGACCGATACAAGTTACGCAACCACCACCGGCGCAGACGGTAAGTTCTCTCTTACAGGAATCGAGCCCGGCAAATATACACTAACCTTCAGCCGTGACGGCTACGTCAGCCAGCCTTACAATGTTACCGGCACCCGTCACCAGGCCGAAACGCTCGATCTTCAACCGGGGCAATCGGTGAACGATCTCAACGTCAAGCTCCTTGCACAGGCAGTCATCGTAGGCCGCGTTCTCGATACCGATGGCGAGCCGCTCCCCAATGTCCGGGTGCAGTGCGAGCGCCCGATGTTCAACTCCGGCGAGAGGACAATGTACAACATCAGTTTCGCCACAACCAACGACCTCGGCGAATTCCGGCTGTTCAATCTCCCGCCAGGGAAGTGCTACCTTTCGGCGCGCCGTCAACCAGGCGCGGTGATGGGCCAGCACATCGTGATGGAGGGGCCCAAGCGGGACTACGCTCCAACTTACTATCCCTCGACAACGGACATCGCCACGGCCGCGCCGGTCACCGTTTCCGCCGGCCAAACCGTTCGCGGGGCCGACATCACGCTGCTCGCCGTCTCCGCGTACCGCGTCTCCGGATACGTCAAGAATGTTCCCAGTGGGAAGTCCGCCTTCATTCAACTGACTCACGCCGGCGAGAACCTGCAATTTCTCGAAGACGCCCGATTTCAGATGGCTCGCAGCCGCGACGGTTATTTCGAGTTCACCGGCATTCCGCCCGGGGACTATATCGTGTCGACGCAGCCGATCGGTTCGGGAAATGACCGGCTAGCGGCCACGCAACCCGTGTCGGTAGAGGACAAGGACGTCTCCAACCTGGCACTTATGCTTACCCCGGTGCCCACATTGGCGGCGGAGATCGCATCGCTTGATCCCACGGCCTGCGCGCCGAAGAACACCACGGTCGTGCTGCAACCGAAGGTCCGTCTTCCTTACGGCGGATGGGCCCAAGGAAATGCGGACGATAGCGGCCAACTAAAACTGGATGGCGTAGCGTTAGCGTCGTACTCGATCAATTTCTTCAACCTGCCCGACGGCTGCTATGTCGCCTCCATCCGGCTCGGCGATGATGCGGTCACCGACGGGCAGCTTGATTTTTCGCAGGGTATTCCGGCCGGACAACTCACGATTACCATAAGTCCGCGCGCCCCAACCGTGACGGGGGCCGTGAAGGACGCGAACGATTCGCCGGCCGCGGGCATCCGCGTTGTGCTGGTTCCCTCCGATCCGGCGCAACGCTGGAGTGCCTTATTTCATACCGCTACTACCGACCAGAACGGGACTTACTCTCTGAAGAATCTCATCCCCGGAAATTACAAGGCCTATGCGTGGCAAGACATCCCGCCGGGCGCGTGGCAGGACCCGGACATACTCAAACAGTTCAGTGCGAATGCAGTTACGTTAACCCTGAAAGCCGGGGACAACGTGAGTCAGGACCTCACCCTTATCCCCGCATCCGAAACAAAGGATATTGAGTAGTTCCAGCTAACCGCGCAGGTCGACGAATGCGGCTTCGATCTCTTTTTTCGCTTCCGGCGACGGGGGCAACAGCGGCAGCCTCGGCATTCCGCCGTAGTATCCCATCACATCCATGGCATGCTTCAACCCGCCGATGCCGTACTTTTCCGCGATCAGCGTGGCTGGTTTTTGGATGCGCCGCTGCCAGTCCATCGCCGCTTCGGCTTCACGCGTCCGGTGCGCTTCCCAGATCGAAATGCACGCATACGGCGCCGCGTTGGCGAAAGCCAGCACCGCGCCAACGGCGCCTACCGAAAGCGCAGGCGCCAGCGTTCCGGCGTGCCCGGTCAACATTTGGAAGCCTGGCTTCACCTCGCCAAGCATCCGGATCATCCGGCCCACGTTGCCGGAACTATCCTTCATGCCGATGATGTTCGGGTGGTGCGACAACTCCGCCACGGCATCGGTCGCAAGCTCAACACCGGTATTCTGCGGCAAATTGTAAAGCAGCACCGGGATTTTCGCCCCATCCGCAACCGCGCCGTAAAACGCCTGCTGCGCGCGGGCGCTGCTGAGTTGGCCCTTGTAATAGTGCGGGTTCACCACCAGCGCGGCCTTGTAGCCTAACTCAGCGGCCTTGTTCGTCAGCGCCAGCGTCTCGCGCACGCTCTCCGCCCCCGTGCCGGCAATCAGAATTTTCTCCGGCGCGGCCGCCTCCGCCACCCACTCCCAGAACCGGAACCGCTCGTCGTGGTCCAGCAGCACGGACTCGCCGGTCGAGCCACAAACAACATAACCGGCCAAATCTGTTTTATTCCATTTCGAGACGTTGTATTCGACCTTCGCTTTCCAAACGTCTCCGTCGGAGTTGAACGGCGTGGCCATCGCCGGGAAGATACCGTTGATTTTCAGGGTGCTCATGGGAAGATCCGGAAACACTTGGGGCGGGCAGGGAACTGGTCCCGGCCCGCCCGAAAACCGCTTAGTTCACCGAGTAAATGATTACGAGGGTGTACAGCGCCAGCGATTCGATCAGCACCAGGCCCAGAATCAGCGCGCCGCGGATCGCCGCGATCGCTCCGGGGTTGCGTGCCATCGCTTCGGCCGAACCAGCCACCGCGCGGCCCTGTCCGAGGCCGCAGAGGCCCGACGCTACCGCCATGCCGATTCCGGCGAACACCGGCTTCCAATCCTTCGGGCTGTAGGTGGACGCGCCGCCATCGGCGGCAAACACGGGCGCGGCGATGAGGAACATCACCGCGAGAATCGCAAACATCTTCCACTTCATGGTCTTTCTCTCCTTGCCTATAAATGGGCCGGCGGGGAGGTGGTTCTGGTCCCACCCTGGGGGATGGGTAGCTCACACCCACCGGCGATCATGCCGGAAACGCTTATGAACTCAATGCTCGTGCGCTACAGCGATACCAACGTAAATCATCGCCAGCAGCGCGAAAATGTAAGCCTGCAGGAAACTGACGAACACGTGAAGCCCCATGAACACCGCCGGAATCGCCAACGGCACCAGGGCCATGAAGGCAAACGTCACTTTCTCGCCGGCGAACATGTTCGCAAAAAGACGGATGGTGAGCGATAGGGGACGAGCCAAGTGGCTTATGATTTCGATCGGAATCATCAAGGGCGCGATCGCAGGCATCGGACCGGCAAAATGCGCCAGGTACTTGCCCAGCCCCTGCTCGCGGATGCCGGCCCAGTTGTAATAAAGGAAAACAGACACCGCGCAGCCTGCCGGGACCATCGGGAACATGGTCGGCGACTCAAAACCGGGGATCAACCCGATCAGGTTCATGAACAGAATAAAAATGAACAGCGTTCCGAAGAAGCCCAGGTACTTTTCGCCGTGGTGCTCTACCGATTCCTCGGTCTGGCTCTTGAGGAACGAATACACGGCTTCGAAGATGTGCTGCATCTTGCCCGGTGCGTCCATCGAAAGCTGGGACCGCAGCATGGCGAAAACGACCACGACGATCGCCGCTACCAGCAACTCCATCGCCATCCATCCGGACCAAGGATGCGCCGCATCGTGAGACAGTTTCACCGCGTCCAGCACGGCATTCGCCGGACCGGCCAGTGAATGGTTCAACAGGGCTGCAAGCCAGTTCTCTTGTTCCTGCATGGTTCGAGTCTATTCCCCGGGAAACAACAGTTGATAAAGGATCTCAATGATGGCCGCCGCAGCGGCAGCCAAAAGCCCGGCCAGTAGGGCGACAAGCTTTACATTCAGAATTTTAACTATAACATAAGCAAGGATTGCGATCAGCGCCAAACGCGCGATCCACCATAGGCTTCCCCGCTTCCTCGCTGTCGTTCCCAGTCCCTCGACGAACCCCTTCCAGTGGCGGAAACTGAACCAGGAAAATGCCGCACCCGCCGCGAATCCGACGCCATTCCGCCAACCGTACGCTACCGCCGCATAGACAGTGCCCGCCACGCCCACCACGCCGATCCACCGCTCGATCCGCCGCATGGAGCGCTCATAGCGCTCCTGGTCACTGGTTTCCGGCATCGCGATTCAACTCCCGAATCAACTCAATAAACCCGGACGCAATCCCCAGCAGCAGAAACACCAGGTAGAGGAAGTGCGTGTGGAACAACTTGTCCAGCAAGTACCCGATCGCGTATCCGATGAACGTCGAAACCGGCAGCAGGAACGCAAGATAGGAATATCGCCCCAGAAGCTGGAACGGATCGTTCATGTTCTTCTTAGGCATGGGCTGAGCCGGCGCTCTTTCGCACCACAAGTTCCCCGGCGCGTGCGGCAGTCTCCTGGACGAGAAAGCCCATCTTCGGATGGCTCGGCTCGAAATCCGGCCGGATGCCGTATTCCTCCAGCGTCTCCGTCGTGGTTGGCCCGACTGAAGCGACCACCATCCGACGCAGGCCTTCCATCACAGACTGCTCAATCCCTTCTTCGGCCGCTATGCGCGCCAGGTGCAGCATCTGCGCCGAAGTTGTGAACAGCACGAATTCGGCTTCGCTCCGCGCAATCCGGTGCGCCGCTTCGCGGAGCGGCGCGGTGTCCTCCGGCAGATCCCATTGGTACACGCGCACTGTCGTCACCTCGGCGCCCCGTGCCTCGAAGCCGGCGACCAGTTCCGGATTCGGCCGGCCGTACTCCTGAACGGCAATCCGCCGCTCCGCACGTCCTTCCGTAACCGCCAAAACTTCCCGCCACGTGTTCGGCTCCGGCGCAATCGCCGCGATCGGGACGTTCCACTCCCGCAACACCGCCGCCGGTTTCGGACCCCTTACCACGACCGCGAGGGACCGCAGAGCTTCGAGGAACCGTACCTCGGAAAACCGTTCCGCCAGAGCACGGCGTAGCGCCCGCGCGCCGACGCCGGTCAGCAAGACCATCATGTCGAACCCGCCGCCCAAAAGCCGTTCGCCAAATCCGGATGCTCCGCGTGCTTCAGCCGGTACTTCACGCATCGCCGGCGCCGAAAACACCTCTCCGCCTTGGCGGCGAATCAACTCCGCCATCTCTGCGGCACGCCGGCTTTCGAGCGAAATCACCCGCCGCCCTTCAAAGCCCATCGCCTCCAGAGTATCGAATCTCTCCTTCCTTGCTCCGCGGCATCAGCCTGGGTCCCACCGGAAATGGCTCGTTGTAATGGAAACTTCACGCCGGCGTAATTTTCGCGCAATCGCCTCGCTACTACTATTGCTCCTAGTGCAGGCCGGACCCCGTCGTCGCCGGCTTAACTTGCTCGCACTCTGAGTATCTAAAAAGATCCACTGGGAGGAAGTGTAACTTGGCGAATCGCCTTGTTGTTCTTTGTACTTTTTTGGTTGTATCTGTCACTGCCTGGGGTCAAACGCCGGGTGGCGTCCGGGGCACGATCACCGACGCGAGCGGAGCGGCCGTTCCCGGCGCACAGATCACTCTCACCGAAGCTTCCACTCACACGGCGGCCCGGGCCACGACCGACGCCAACGGTGGCTTTCAAATTACCAACGTCGCTCCCGGAACTTACTCACTCCTTGTAAGTCAAACCGACTTTGATATGTATCGCCAGCCGAACATACAGATCGAGTCTGGCCAGATTGTTTCCTTACCAGTCACGTTGAGCCTGCGCCCGGTCTCGCAAACCGTCGAAGTCCACGGCGACATCACTCCCGGAGTGAATGTCATGCCCTCCGAGCAGGAAGTTTTCGCCTCCGACGAGCAGATCCGCGTCCTCGACCGGAAACAAATTGATACTCTCGGACCCATCGCCGGCGCCGCCCAGATGGTCTCCCTCGCCCCCGGCGCCAACGTCACCGGGTACGGCAATTCCGGCGCCACGAAATACACGGTATCTTTGAACGGCATCAGCCAGGGATGGGGCGGATACGGGGGATACACCGGCGGCGCCTCCCTCAACATTACCTTCGACGGTTTCCCCATTGTCGATCCGGCCACCGACCTGTGGCAATCCGCCACCCTCCCGCAAACCCAGTTGATCCAGAACGTCAACGTTGTCTACGGACCCGGCGACCCCATCGACCGCTGGTACGCCAACGTCGGCGGCTCCATCGAATTCACGCCGCTCCAGCCCACCGGTAAGTTCCATGGGGATGTGTGGTCGAGCTACGGCAGTTACAACCAGCGCGACCTTGCATTCGACCTCGCCTCCGGCGTCTATGACGGCTGGTCGGCCATTGTCGCCGCCGGCGGGAACCTCGGCAACGACTTCCGCTCCGGCCCCGACGGCTTCAACAATCCCAGCAAGGACTACGCCGTCTACTCGAAGGCCCTCAAAACTTTTGAAGACAGCAGCTTCGATCTCGGAGGCTACTTCGCCCACAGTGGCGGCTACCGCGCCCAGGTCATTCCGACGGCCGCCAATCCCCTTATCACCATGAACGGCCAGCCAAGTGGCGTCGTCTATAGCCAGGCCACGTCCGGCTTTTACAGCTCTCTCCCCTATGACAGCTACAACAAGTACGACACCAACGAGATGGGCAATATCAACGGCCGCTTCAACATCAAACTCGACGATTCCACCCGTATCGAGGACCAAGCCTGGTACATGTACGTCCGCCGCCTCCACGACCGCCTGAACGATGTCTACAGCCTCGGCCCTCAGGTCGACGAATGGAACAACCCGCACACGTATACCGTCGGCGACCAGGTTGACGTAACCAAGAGTTTATCCGGTAACTTAATCAACGTCGGCGCTTACTTCATCCATACGATGTACAACAGCCGGAATAACTTCTACGATCCGCTTCTCGGGGGAAGCTATGACACGGTAAACATCGGCGGCAAGATTCGCTCCTCCTACTTCAATCAGGACGATTTCGCGGTCGCGCTCCAGGATGATTTTCATCCCTACTCGAAGCTCCACATCACCCCCGGCATCCGCTACGTCGGCTTCGATGTCGGCTATTCCCAGGCGCCTCTTCAGGATTTTAATTTTGCGCCCGGCGTAATCCTGAGCCAGTTTTGTCCTTCCACCCAGTTTTTTGTAGCCGGCAACACGAAGAACCAAGGCGCCATTTGCGATAATCACCAGAACCGCAGTGGCGTCGAACCCTCCGTCAACGCCTCCTATTACGTGCTTCCCTGGCTGACGCTCTACGGCGGATTCATGGAAGCCCTCCGCGCGCCGGAACTTGGCGGCGGTGGCGGCTTGTTCCAATCGGTCGATCCCAACAGCTACCATCTCGCCCGCCAGATCTACGAGCAAGGCGGTTTCAAGATTCACACCGAAGGCTCCGGTCCGCTCCGCACCATGATCCTGGGCGCTGCTTTCTACCACGAGGACTATAAGTACCAGGAAATCGATATTCCGTTAAGCAACGGTGACGTCATCTCCGCCAACGGAAGTTCCGTCTACCACGGCCTGAATGTGTTCTTTGACGACGACCCCATCTCCAGCGTCCACGTCTTCGCCAATCTGAACTTCGAGAAGGCGAACTACTCCAACTACGTCGTCAGCGGCCTGGCGTATAACGGTTCCCCCGTCCCCTACGTCCCGGCCCAGACCCTCGACGCCGGCGTCTACTACAGTTTCAAGGCCTTTCACCGGCTCACGCTCGAGCCCACCGGCGAATTCCAGTTCATCGGAACCCAGAACGTATTCGACAATACGGTCGGCGCCCCCAGCAACCAGACCATGGCCGCCTACGGCACGCTCAATCTGAGCCTGAAAATCCCCTTCAACCACTTCGATCTGACCTTCGCCGGGCTCAACGTCCTGAACAATGGCTACAACGTCTACGAGTTCATCTCCTCCGGCGGCTACTTCGGCACCCCCACGGGCGGCTATATGCTCGCCTACCCCGGCGCCCCCTTTACCGCCTACGGCGGCGTGAACTTCCACTTTTAGCCCCCTGCGCGGCGCCGCGCGGAATTCGCTACCATTGTTTTCGGAGGAATGGCCGAGTGGTTGAAGGCGGCGGTCTTGAAAACCGTTAGCGGGGTAACTCGCT